>VYBO01000126.1 GCA_009844405.1 Acidimicrobiaceae bacterium | reverse complement strand
GAAGTCCACTCCGGGAAACCCGACGACCGGTGGATGATCAATCCGCGCGGCCTCTAAGCAGGTTTCACGTCGAGGACGATCTTCCCGGCGTTGAGGTTGGCTTCCATGCGTTCGTGGGCGGCGGGCGCTTCGGCCAGCGGGAAGCGGCTGTCGATCACGGGCGCCATCGCCCCGGCCGCGACGTGGGGGAGCATCTCGGCCGCGAACTGGCGGGTGACCGCGATCTTCTCCTCGATGGGGCGGGCCCGCAGGGTGGTGCCGATCAGGGCGGCCCGCTTGGCCATCAGCGCCATCGGGTTGAACGGCACGGGCGTGCCCGACATGACGCCGACCTGCACGATGCGCCCGTTGGTGCGCAGGCAGTCGATGTTGCGGGGCAGGTAGTCGCCGCCGATCACGTCGAGGACCACGTCCACGCCGGTGCCGCCGGCGGCTGACTTGACGGCCTCCACGAAGTCGTCGGAGGCGTAGTCGATCACCAGGTCGGCTCCGAGCGCTTCGCAGACGTGGTGCTTGCCGGCGGAGGCGGTGACCGCGATGCGGGCGCCCATGGCCTTGGCGATCTGTATGGACGCGGTGCCCACCCCGGAGGCTCCGGCGTGGACCAGCGCCCACCGTCCGGTGGTCAGCCCTCCCTGGCGGACGAGCGCGTCCCAGGCGGTGATGTACACCTCGGGGAAGGCGCCGGCCGCGTCCAGCCCGAGAGCGTCGGGCACGGCCATGGCCTGGCGGTGGTGCACCACGACCCGCTCGGCGTAGCCGCCGCCTGCCACGATCCCCATGACCGGGTCGCCGACGGCGTGCCCGGCGACCCGCTCGCCGAGCGCGGCCACCCGGCCGGCGAACTCCAGGCCGGGGATCTCGTGCTCGGCGGGCGGTCCGGGGTAGAGGCCGCGACGCTGCATCAGGTCGGCCCGGTTGACCGCCGAGGTCACGACGTCCACCAGGATCTCGGCGGGGCCGGGGACGGGGTCGGGCACGTCCTGCACCTTCAGGACCTCGGGGCCGCCGTGGGCCGTAAGGACGACTGCTCGCATGATGGTTCCCCGATCAATCTGAGGGCTGGTTGTCTGTGCATCGGTGGTGCAGGCGCACCGAGGACGGGTAGGGGAACAGGTCGGGGATGTCGCCGGCGCGGTTGCGCTGCTTCATCGACTCCCAGAAGTCGAGGGTGGCTATCTCGGGATGGTGCTCGGCGAACACCGTGCCCACGATGGGCGGCGATCGCAGGTAGGTGGCGAACTCCTCGGGGAACACGTCGTCGGCGCCGACCGGGAACCAGGGCTGGTCGAGCAGCTCGTCGAGGTCGTCGTCGGGCACGGGCAGGGCTCGGAAGTTCACCTCGGACAGCAGGGCCAGCTCGTCGTAGTCGTAGAACACCACCGAGCCGAGCCGGGTGACGCCGAAGTTCTTGCAGAACAGGTCGCCGGGGAAGATGTTGGCCGCGGCGAGGTCCTTGATGGCGTTGCCGTAGTCGATGGCGGCCGCCTCGGCCCGGTCGGGGGCCATCTCGCGCAGGTACAGGTCGAGCGGGTAGACGCGGCGCTCCGTGTAGACGTGGCCCAGCACGACCTCGGTGTCGGTGACCGACACCGTGCGCGAGCAGTCGCGGCACAGCTCGTCGAGGAGGTCGTCGTCGAAGCGGTCCCTGGCGAAGGTGAGGTTCTCGAACTCCTGGGCGTCGACGAGCCGGCCCATGCGGTCGTACCCGAACACGAGCCGGTAGCGGCGCTTCACGTCCTCGGGGGTGGTCCGCTTGCTGGGCGGGAACCGGTCCTTGATCACCTTGAACACGACGTCGAACGACGGCAGCGCGAACACGGCCATGACGGTGCCGGCCGCGCCCCGTGAGTGCTCGAACCGGGTGTTGGAGTGCTCCATGTGCCTGTATAGGGCACGGAAGAGGTTGGTCTTGCCGTGCTGGGAGTACCCGAGCGAGGTGTAGAGCTCGGCGACGGGCTTGACCGGCAGCATCGACTTGAGGAGGGCCACGACCGAGGCGGGGCGCGACGACAGCACGTGCATGTAGGAGCGGGCGTAGCTGAACAGCCGGCTGGCGGCGGGCTCGGTGAGGAGGGCGGCGTCGACCCGCACGCCCGAGTCGTCGTGCACGATCGGCAGGATGCAGGGCGACACCCGGTTGAGCCAGCGGAGCCGGCCGACGAGGTAGGCGCCCTTCTGGCGGTAGAACACCGGGTCGAGCATGTCGATGGCGTCGAGGTCCCGCCATGTTCCCTCGAGGTAGCCGTCGATGCGGCCGGCGACGAGGGCGGCGTCGCGGGCGAGGTCGGCGAAGTGCGGGCCCAGCGGGCTGCGTTCGAGGATGGCTGCGACCGCTTCGACGGTGGAGCCGTGCACGTGAATGCTGCTGTGCTCTGGTCCGGTGTCGTCGCTGGCGGGCAGGGCGGTGGGGCCGAGCCAGATGAACTCCAGTTCGCGGTCGAGGCCGATGACCTCGAACAGGCGCCGGGTGACGGAGTTGTAGAAGGTCTCGGCCAGCTCCAGGTCGCCCCGGTCGGCGAGGTACTCGACGTAGCGGCGCTGGGCGTCGATCCAGGCGTGTCGGGCGCCGGTGTCGGGCAGTTGGGCGCGGCAGGCTTCGACGGTGTCGAGCACCGCGTCGGTGTGCAAGTTCAGGCGCTCGAAGGCGTCCTGGCGGTGTCCGTGCCAGTCGCCGGCGAGGAAGCGGCCCTCGGCTCGGGAGGTGACGGAGATGAAGTCGGCGTGGAAGGCCTCGAAGCGGTCGTACAGGATGCGGGCCAGTGCTTCCTGCTTGTCCGGCTGGCTGGTCCCGACCACGGCGGGCGCGCCTTCAGTAGCTCCGCGGACAGGTGAACGCGCGTCGCGGCGAGACAGATCGTCTCCCGCTCTTGTTCGCTGCGCTCACGGGCCGCTCGGGCCAAGGCCTCGCTTGGCACGTGGCGTGAGTCCTCATGAGCCGCTGCCGCTCCGCTCGGCCTCGGGGCCGTTCGGGGCGTCGTCGTCGCTGCGAGCCAGCTCGTGTTCGCGTCTCACCTCGGCGAACACGAGCCGCAGGAGCTTCTCGCTGAAGGCGGGGTCGAGACCGACGGAGGCGGCGACCTCCCGCAGCCGGACGATCCGCTCCGCCTCGCGCTCGGGGTCCGCGGCCGGCAGCCCGACGCGAGCCTTGTGGATCCCGACCTGCCTGGTGATCGTGAACCTCTCGCCCAGCAGCGTCACCAGCGAGGCGTCGATGTCGTCGATGCTCGCCCGGAATCCGGCCAGCGTCTCGTCCCCCGCACCCGCACTCACAGCAAGTCAAGCTATCGCCAGCCACAGTCGGGACCGCCCGCTACGAGAGAGCGAAGAGCGGCTCGGACCGGACCGCTCCGACCACCGGTGGCGGATCGGGACCGTGTGAGGGTCCGTGGCGGATGCGCTCGGGTGGTGCGATGGTGTAGAGGCCCCGCCCATCAGGGACCTCGCGCCAGCCGTGGTGATGCACCTTCTGGTGGCAGATCCAACACAGCAACATCATGTTGTCGATGTCGGTCCGCCCTCCTCGTGATACCGGCTCAACGTGATGGCCGTCGCAAATCCACACATTGGCGCTGCAGCCGCCGCAGGCTCCGTAGCGGGCCCTCAGCGCGTTCATCTGGGCCTTGGTGGCCAACCGCTTGGTGTGTCCATGCCACAACGGCACGCCCTTGTGGCTGAACACCACCCCCTTGATGGCGGCGTTGCAGAAGTGCTCCTCCAGCACGCTCTGAGGGATCGCACCGCCTCCGGCGATCTCCGCGAACGCGTTCGTACCGTCAGCGCTGAGATGCTGAACGATGGTGATGTCCGCCGAAGCCCGGCTCCCACATCCGCACTTGCCGACGCCCTTCCCCACACCGCCGCCCTTGCCCACACCCTCGCCCTTGCCGCCGATGCCGTTGGCAGCTTCCTCCTTGCCTGCGTCGCCTACGCCCTTGCAGTTAGCGGCTTCGTTCGTCGCGCCGTCGATCCTGGCGTAGATGCTGCCGTGCGACGTCAAGGTGTCGAGAGCGTCGGCCATTCGCTGATCAAGGCTGCGCTTCTGGCCATCGGGACTGTGAAGGTCCAGACGGCGCAGCCGCTCGGCTTCCTGCACGAACCGCTTGCGCACCTTGGCGCCGGTCACCGGGTCCAGTTCGCCCCGCAGGTGCACCATGCCGTCGTCGCCGTCCCAGAAGCTCAAGCGTCGCCGCGCCCGCTGACGCCGATAGACGTGATCCGCGTCGTCGGGTCGTCGCTGAGCCGCCCATCGACCCGCCTCCCGCGCCATCTGCTCGGGCGACAACACCGCAGCCTTTCTCAGCAGCTCCGAGTCCTGCTCGACCTGCTCGGCGCTGGTCCTCTCCGAAGTGCCGGTAAGCACCTTGGCGTTCGCTATCGAGATGTCGCCACTCTCCACCGCGTCGCGCACCGACCGTACCAGTCCTCGAATCCCTGGCGTTTGTTCAATCGAGATGTCGCCACTCTCCACCGCGTCGCGCACCGAAGGCAGCGACTCCAGTTGCTTGGCCACTTCACCTGCCCAGCGGCGTCGCGCCGCGACAACCCGACGGCCTGCGCCAGCACCCCCACCCCCGAATCGCCGTGCCGCTCCCGCCCTGCGAGGCCGGCAGCCGTGTCGGCCTGCAGCACGGTCAGTTGCCCCCCGAAGGTCTTGCACTCCCCCAGCAGCACCCGCAGATCCGAGGTCGGAGTAGCCGGATCGTTGGCCAGCCGGATCAGCTCCGCCAACCCCTCCCGCACCCGCCGTGCCGTGTTCATTACCATGGGACACATCATGCCAGGGGGGTGTGACAACTATGAGTCTATTTCAAGATGAACATGTCTATTTTATGGATTTTCTGCTACAAATCGGTTGCGATGCGGTAGAGCTCGCCTACTAGGTCGTCGTAGCGGCCGGCGGCCAGGGTGATGGCGTAGGCCGCGCCGATCGCGCCGCCCGCTGCGACTACGGGCAGGCGGTCGAGGAACCGCTTGGTGGCAGGCAGGGCGTGGGGCAGCACGGCCAGCAGCAGGGCGGGCAGCAGCGCTCCCACCATGTAGACGAGCATCAGGCCGAGCGTGCGAGCCGCTTCGGTGCCGGTGTTGTTGAGGATCTCGCCCAGCTTGGGGCCGACGCACGGCTGCCAAAGCCAACCGGCCAGAGCGCCCGCTACCGCGCCGGCTCCCGTCGCCGACAGCGACAACGGCCCCTTGGCGAGATAGGCGATCACGAAGACCCCCGCGGCCAGCACCGCGGCCACCGGCAGGGCCGCACCGCTCAACTCGACATCCCAGTGGCCGGCCGCTCTCGCCCAGGTCAGCAGCGCGGCGCCGATCACATAGAACAGCGCCACCGTAAGCCGGGCCTTGCGGGCCACCAGCACCAGCGCCACCGCGGGCACGAGCATCACCAGTGTGCAGGCGACGCCGATGGCACCGACACCCTCGAAGAACGTCGCCATCGCGATCAGCCGCTCCCGTGGCCGATCCGGTCAGGCCTGGGTCAGCAGCTGTTCGACCGTCTCGTACAGCTTCTCGTAGGTGGCCCGGCCGTCGCCGGTGCGGTCGAAGCGGATCTGGTTGTCGCCGTCGATCACGTACACCCGGGGCCAGTAGCCGATGTTGCCGGGCTGCCAGCGGTGGAAGTTGCGCTTGTCGGTGTCGAGGGCGATGGGCCAGACGACGCCGAGGTCGGCCGCGGCCTCGATGATGTTGTCCACGTCGGCCTCGTAGGAGAACTCCGGGGAGTGCACCCCCACGATCTCCACGCCCCGGTCGCGGAAGTCGGTGTAGAGCTGTCCGAGGGCGTCGAGGGTGTACTTGCAGTTGCGGCATCCGAAGGTCCAGAACTGCACGACGGTGAGCCTGTTGGTGGCCCGGATCTCCTCCAGCGAGGTGGCGTCGGTGTTGAGCCAGCCGTCGAGGTTGGTGAGCGTGTCGGCCGTGCCCAGCACCCCGATGGGCTCGGGAGGCACGGTGGTGGTGGCAACCGTGGGCTCTGGGGCAGCGGCCTCGGGGGCCTCGGCGACGGGGTCGGCCGCCTCGAGAGCATCGTCGACAAAATCGGTGGCATCGCCAACCGCCGTCTCGGGGTCTCCAGCGGCCGCGACTGTGGTCTCCGGTGCGGCCGCAGTGGTAGCGGCTGCGTCTCGGTCGTCGGCGGTTGCTGGACTGGCAGCCGGGTCATCGCTACCGCCGTCGCCGCGCACCGCCGTCCAGACGATGGCCGCCAGCCCGGCCACCAGCACACCCAGCGCCAGATAGCGCACCATCGAGGACCTCATCGCGGGAGGAACGATACGCCGCCGGGGTTAGCAGGACGTGAGGACCCTGCCGGCCCACGGGTTGCGCTCGCTGACCCAGGCCGCCTAGTGTGCGAACGTGTGTTCGGATTCTGTGGGCTTCTACCGCTCCCCTTCCCCGATGACGGCTCTGCCGGATTCGCCGGCGCTCGCCGGCATGTCGACCGCGCTCGACGACCTGCGCTCGGTGGTCCAGGGTTTGGTGCTGCATCGTGAGTGGGCAGCGACCTACGGCGTGGAGGCCGGCATGCTGCGGATCGGCGAGCAGTACCTCCGGTCGGCCGCGGAGGTACTGGGGCGGGCCTTCGAGATCTCGCCGGAGCCGGCGGCCGCCGCTCGGGAGCCGGCCGACCGTGTCGTCGGCATCTGCTGGCACTTCGCGGTGCTCTACGCCGCGCTGTTGAGGGCGCAGGGCTCGGAGGCGAGGGTGCGTTGCGGTTTCTCTGGCTACTTCGATGCGGCCAAGTGGCACGACCACTGGATGACCGAGCGCTGGGACGGCAAGCGCTGGATCAAAGACGACCCCCAGATCGATGCTCGCCAGGCCGGGGGGCTGGATCTCGGCTTCGATCCCCACGACCAGCCGCCCGGGCGGTTCCTCACCGGCGGGGAGGCTTGGCTGGCGGCCCGGGCCGGCGAGGTCGATCCTGAGAGGTTCGGTATCTACGACATGTGGGGCATGGGGTTCCTGGCCGGCAACGTCGTCAAGGACTTCGCGTGCCTGAACAAGGTGGAGCTGCTCCCCTGGGACAGTTGGGGGATGATGCGTGACCCCCACCGCCCGCCGCCCAAGAAGCACCTCGCGGTGCTCGACGAGATCGCGGAGCTGGCGGCCGGAGACGACTTGGCCGAGATCCGCAGCCGGTTCGAGAGCGACGACCGGGTGAGAGTGCCCCAACAGATCGTCAGCTACACCGACGGCAAGCCGACCAGAGTGCAACTACCCGACCTGTCGGCTGTATTTGCGCCGTAGGGCGCGAGAACCCACATTTTCGCCGTGGACTCCGCCGGACCCGGAAGCCTCCGTGAATCTGTCCTTGGACGACGTCGGTGAACTCGGGTCAGTCGAGCAGGTAGGGGGCCAGAGTTCTCCAGCCGTCGGCTGCGATGTCGAGGCTGTCGGCGAGGACCTGCACCCCGACGTGGTCGGCGCCGGCGTCGAGGTGCTCGCGGACGCGGGAGGTGACCTGCTCGGGTGTGCCCCAGGCGACGATGGCGTCGACTAGGCGGTCTGACGGCCCGCCGCCGGGTCCGCCGTCGATGTCGGACTCCTCGAAGCCGAGGCGGCGCAGGTTGTTGGTGTAGTTGGGGAGCCCGAGGTACAGCGCCATGTTCTTGCGGGCGAGGGCGCGTGCCGCGTCCGGGTCGGTATCGAGTACGAGCATCTGCTCGGGGTACAGCGCCGCGCCGGGGCCCATGACGTCGCGGGCGGCGGCGGTGTGCTCGGGCGGCACGAAATACGGGTGCGCTCCGGCGGCGGCCTCGGCCGACAGGGCAAGCATCTTGGGGCCGAGCGCGGCCAGCACGATCTCGGGCAGCTCCTGAGGGCCGTGGGCCAGGAACAGCGCCTCCCGCATGCGGGCGAGGTAGTCGCGCATGTAGCTGAGCGGGCGCGAGTAGTCGTGGTTGCGGAGGTCTTCCACCAGATTCTGGTGGCTGACCCCGAGTCCCAGCAGGAAGCGGCCCGGGAACGCCTCCTCGACCGTTCGCTGGGCGTTGGCCGTCGTCATCGGGTCGCGGGCGTAGATGTTGGCGATGCCGGTGGCGACCTTGATCGAGGAGGTGCTCTGGAGCAGTAGCGATGACGTCACGAACGGGTCCCGCCCGACCGCTTCGGGGATCCAGATCGCCCCGTAGCCCAGCTCCTCCACCTCAGCCACCATCTCGACCGCTTGAGACGACGGCACCAAGTCCAGTAGCCCGGTCCAGATCCCGATCCGGCCCAGGTCGATATTGCCCATGGTCACGAGCGGGAACCTATCGCCGGCCCAGGCGAGCGAGCGCCTGCAGGCCCCAGCGACGAGCGCTACCCTGACATTTGCCTGGTGTATCACGTTTCGTGATACTCTACTCCCGTGACCCGTGCGATCTCGGTGCGACTTGACGACGATGCCCTGCGGGCCCTCGGCCAACTGGAGGCCCAGGGCCTTACGCAGTCGGAGGCGATCCGGTCGTCTCTCGTGCATGAGGCGGCTCGACTGCGGGACCGGCAGGCGCTTGTAGCGGAGGTGTCCGCCCTGGAGGCTGACGAAGGCGACCGGGCTGAAATGGCTGCAGTCGCAAGCCTCATGGAGCAGCTGCGTGCGCCGGAGTGAGCCGAGCGCGGGCGACCTGACTCCGGACCACCCGAGAGAACTCCATGCGCCGGGGTGACGTCTATGAGCTGCGGCTCCCCCGCGGAGTAGGCCATGAGCAGCACGGGCGCCGCTTCGGCGTGGTGGTGCAGTCGGACGCGCTACTGCCTCGCTCGGCGGTTCTGGTGGCGCCGACCTCGACCAGTGCTCGGCCGGCCTCCTTCCGGCCCGTCATCGAAGTCGAAGGGCAGCCGACGACTGTGCTCGTCGAGCAGGTGGGCGCGGTCGACGTCACCCGCCTAGGCGACCTGGTCGGACATCTTCGCCCCGAGGACCAATGGGGCATCGACACGGCCCTGAACACGGTATTCGACCTGCGCTAAGAGCGAGCGCGGATTGATCGGCGGCCAATCGCGTCGCAGGGTGGTCATACC
>VYBO01000146.1 GCA_009844405.1 Acidimicrobiaceae bacterium | reverse complement strand
GTGTGGGGCGGGGGACGGTGCCGCGTGAGGCTGAGACGCTGGGAACCCAGATCGGCAGCTTCGACAACCCCGACAAGGCCGCGGCCGACGAGTTGAACCGCAAGCAGTTCGACGAGGCCATGGACGTCATCCTCCGAGCCTTGAACAACGACACGTTCAGCTTCCACGGCGAGGTGTATGACTTCCCGCCGGCGGGCATCCCGGACCGGGGCGGGTTCGTGACCGAGCTGTCGCTGGTGCCCCGGCCGCTCTACCCCTACGAGATCTGGCAGGCGATCACCTCGCCCCCCACCCTCGAGCAGGTGCCCCGCTGCGGCTGGGGCGGGGTGTTCTGGAACAACCACCACTCCTTCGTGAAGATGCGCTGGGAGAGGTTCGCGGAGATCTACGCAGCCGAGCACGGCCGCGAGCTGGACCGCGGCGAGCACCGCCTGCTGGTGCTGAACGTGCGGGTCGGCGACAGCCATGAGGACGCGGTGGCCTCGGTGCGCAACGGCCACGACGAGTTCTGGAAGTTCCTCGGCCCCTACGGGTGGAGCAAGGGCTACATGGGTCCCGACGGCAAGCCGGCCAGGCCGGGGCTGATACCCACCCTGGAGCAGTCCATCGACCAGAAGATGTGCCTGGTGGGAAGGGCCGAGGACGTGGCCGAGACCATCAACTGGTTCGACGAGGAGATCGGTCTGGAGAACCTGCTGCTGTTCCCGGCCATGCCCGGCGACCCTTACGAAGAGGTCGAGGAGCATTTGCACCGCATCGCCGAGGAAGTCCTGCCCCTGCTACCCGGCTCCTGATCAGGCTTGGAGGCCCCGCGGATAGGCGGGCGACCCGGCCCATACGGGGCGGGGCCGTGGCCCGAGCGGCCCGTGAGCGAAGCGAACAAGAGCGGGAATGACCACCCTGCGACGCGATTGGCCGCCGATCAATCCGCGCTCGCTCTTGGTCCTCCCGGCCTGGTGGGTCTGCTACTACCAGCGGCTCAGGGCTTTGCGGATCTTGGCTATGCCTTCGTTGTCGGCTGGGGTGGGGACGGACACGAAGGTGGTGCGGCAGCGCTTGTGGGCGCTGAGCCGCAGGGTGCGGGCCGTGGTTCGCTTGCCCGCGTCGCGGCACCGCAGCCTCCTCAGCCGATCGTGCGGGCTCGTGGTGATCGCTCCGATCCGCCGGATGTTCTGCATGCCGGGCCTGACGCGGTGCTTGTCGTCGAACACGAAGGCCACGCCGGGAACCAGCACCCGCTCGAGCCAGCCCTTCATGGTCGCCGGCACGTTGAACACCAGCGTGGGATAGCAGAACAGCAGCGCCTCCGCGAGCTCCAGGCGATCAGCGGAGTCGCGGACGTCGTCGGAGATCACGGGCTGATCGCTGTGGTAGGCAACCCGCTCGGCCGTCGACATCACCGGGTTGAAGTTGTGCAGGCGGAGCAGGTCGACCTCGTGATGCCCCGCATGCAGTTCCTCCACTGCCTCATCGACTGTGCGGCGGTCGGAATCAGCGGGGTCGTAGCCGTCAAGCAGGAGAACTCTCACGATTCGCGTCCCGGTCTAGACAATGACTGGTGGCGGTACTGTATGGTCATCGCTGCGATCAGCAACTGTCAGTATCGTCGGCCACTTAGGGGAGACGGATCTGGTGACCACCGCGACCACAAACGGTGCCCTGTCCTTCGACGGGATAGGCATGATCTTCCCTGACGGGACTGAAGCGCTGCGAGACGTCACACTCTCGATCGCCAAGGGCGAGTTCGTGACAATCGTCGGCCCCTCCGGGTGCGGCAAGTCCACCCTGCTGCGAATCGCCTCCGGTCTGCTGGATCCCACCGCGGGCAGCGTCGAGGTCGACCGGGACCGCCTGGGCTATGTGTTCCAGGACGCCACGCTGCTGCCGTGGCGCACAGTGCGCCAGAACGTGGAACTCTTTGCCGAACTGCACGGCTTCGATTCCAGTGAGCGCCGATCACTGTCGACCGCAGCCATCGAGCTCGTCGGCCTTACCGGCTTCGAGGACCACTACCCGAAGTCGCTGTCGGGCGGCATGAGGATGCGGACCTCGCTGGCCCGCACCCTCACCCTGAAACCACCGCTGTTCCTGTTCGACGAGCCTTTCGGCGCGGTCGATGAGATCACCCGCGAGCACCTCAACGAGGAGACTCAGAGGCTCTTCCAGTCGGAGGGGTTCGCCGGGCTGTTCATCACCCACTCGATCGGCGAGGCCGTGTTCATGAGCACCAAGGTGTACGTCATGTCGGCCCGCCCCGGACGCATCGTGGCCGGCTTCGACGTGGCGTTCAGCTACCCGCGCCACCCCGAGTTGCGCTTCGAGCCCGATTTCGCCCTCCTCAGCGGAGAGATCTCATTGGCCCTGAGAGGTTCACACTCATGACCCTTCAAGCATCCCCCGAGTCCAAGACCGACGCAGTCGCCGCGCCCGAGGAGCACGCCGGCGCACCCGCCGACGGGCAGTTCGCGCCGGAACTGCCCGACGAC
Source organism: Acidimicrobiaceae bacterium (assembly GCA_009844405.1). GTDB lineage: Bacteria > Actinomycetota > Acidimicrobiia > Acidimicrobiales > Aldehydirespiratoraceae > Aldehydirespirator. The sequence goes on along the minus strand of VYBO01000146.1, from coordinate 6,581 downwards.
GCCCCCAAGGCATACCGGGTGAAGTCGCGCCGGAGGGAGGCGGCTGAGACGATCCTGCCGCCGGTCGTGCTGGGCATGGGCGTCATCGCGTTCTGGTACTACATCTCCTTCATCGTCATCGACGAGAGCCGCCGCTTCCTGATGCGGCCGGTACACGACGTCGTCGCCGTCGGGTTCCTCGACTCGGCCAACTTGACCGAGATGCTCTCGGGGCTCTGGTCGAGCGCCAAGGTCGCCCTGATCGGCCTGGCCATCGCCATCGCGATCGGCTTCTTCCTGGCCACGATCATGAGCCAGGCCAAGATCGTGGAGCGGGCCGTGTTCCCGTTCGCGGTGACGCTCCAGGCGATACCGATCCTGGCCATCGTGCCCCTGATCGGTTTCTGGTGGGGCTACGGGCAGACGTCGCGGGTGGTGGTGTGCATCATCATCTCGCTGTTCCCCATCATCATGAACACGCTGTTCGGGCTGCTGTCGGCCGACAGGTCCATGCACGACCTGTTCACGCTTCACCACTCCAACCGTGTCACGCGCCTGCGCAAGCTCATGTTCCCGGCGGCGTTGCCGGCCATCTTCGCAGGCCTGCGGATCTCGGCCGGGCTGTCGGTCATCGGCGCCATCGTCGGCGACTTCTTCTTCGGCCGCGGCGAGGTCGGCATCGGCCAGTTGCTCAGGCGCTACGCCAACAACCTGCAGGGCGAGGAACTTCTCGCCGCGGTGATGATGTCCTCGGCGCTCGGCATAGTGGTGTTCTGGACCTTCGGATGGCTGCAGAACCTCGTAATCGGCAAGTGGCACGAGACCGTTCAGAAGTGACGGCTAGAGGCTCGCATTGACGAGAGGCCGCGCCAGCCGCTAGAACCTTGGTTCTGCAAACACGAGCGACCCGGCACGGGCCGGGGCGAACCCCGGGAGGGAGCACGTGAGACACACGAAGTCACTGCGCTGGATTGCGGTCCTGCTGGCCTTCGGCGTCGTGGCCGCAGCATGCGGCGACGACGCCTCGGACGCGGCCGCCGGCACGGCCGCGGCTGAGGCTGCCGCGGCCGCCGCTGAGGCCGAGGCCGCCGCGGCCCAGGCTGAGGCCGACGCGGCCGCCGCCCGGGCTGAGGAGGCTGCGGATGCCGCAGCCGCGGCCCAGGCGGCCCTCGACGAGGCCATGGCCGCGGCCGAGGGAACGGTGGCCCCCGAGGTCGTCGCCGAGCTCGAGGCGGCCCTGGAAGCAGCCGAGGCCGAAGCGGCCGCCGCTGAGGCCGAGGCGGCTGAGGCCGCCGCCCGGGCTGACGAGGCTGCGGCCGCCGCGGCTGCGGCCGCCGCGGCTGAACCGGCCTCGATGGAGCCGGAGTCGGTGGCTATGGATCTGTCGGGTGTGTGTCCGTCGCCGTTGGTGGTTCAGACGGATTGGTTCCCGGAGTCTGAGCATGGTGCGATGTATCACTTGATCGGTGACGATTATGTGGTCGATACCGACAATCAGACGGTTACGGGTTCGATGGTGCTTGACGGCGCTGATCTGGGCATTGACTTCCAGGTGCGTACTGGTGGTCCGGCTATCGGTTTCGCGCCGGTGTCGAGCTACATGTACACCGACGAGTCGATCCATCTGGGTTATGCGTCCACTGATGCGCAGATCCTGCAGTTCGCGGATGCGCCTTTGGTGTCGGTGGTGGCTCCTCTGGAGCAGAACCCGCAGATGATCATGTGGGATCCGGAGACCTACCCGAACGTGAACAGCATCGCGGATCTCGGGACTGAGGGGGTCACGGTCAACACGTTCGCGGGCGGTGTGTTCTCGCGGGTGTTCGTGGCTCAGGGGATCTGGTCTGAGGATCAGGTTGATCCGTCCTATGACGGCAGCCCGGCCCGGTTCGTCGCGGCCGGCGGTGAGATCGCGCAGCAGGGGTTCGCCTCGGCTGAGCCGTATCAGTACCTGAACACTCACACCGACTGGGGCAAGCCGGTGGCGTTCGAGTTGTTGCACGACGCCGGGTTCCAGATCTATTCGCAGACCATTGGTGTGCGTCCTCGTGACATGGAGTCGATGAGGCCGTGTCTGGAGCGTGTGGTGCCGATCATCCAGCAGGCGGTGGTGTCCTATGACGCTTCGCCGGATCGGGCCAACGGGATCATCGTGGACGCGGTGGCGCAGTATGCGAGCTTCTGGACCTACTCGCCGGGTCTGGCGCAGTTCTCGGTCGACCAGCAGCGTGAGCTGGGTCTGATCGGCAACGGCCCGGACTCCACGGTGGGCAACATGGAGGCGTCGCGGATCCAGGGCGTGCTCGACGCGATCCTGGCCACCGACCTCGCTGATGATGTGCCCGACGGGCTGAGCGTGGATGACATCCACACCAACGAGTTCATCGACGACAGCATCGGCTTCGCCGAGACCATGGTGGCTATGGATCTGTCGGGTGTGTGTCCGTCGCCGTTGGTGGTTCAGACGGATTGGTTCCCGGAGTCTGAGCATGGTGCGATGTATCACTTGATCGGTGACGATTATGTGGTCGATACCGACAATCAGACGGTTACGGGTTCGATGGTGCTTGACGGCGCTGATCTGGGCATTGACTTCCAGGTGCGTACTGGTGGTCCGGCTATCGGTTTCGCGCCGGTGTCGAGCTACATGTACACCGACGAGTCGATCCATCTGGGTTATGCGTCCACTGATGCGCAGATCCTGCAGTTCGCGGATGCGCCTTTGGTGTCGGTGGTGGCTCCTCTGGAGCAGAACCCGCAGATGATCATGTGGGATCCGGAGACCTACCCGAACGTGAACAGCATCGCGGATCTCGGGACTGAGGGGGTCACGGTCAACACGTTCGCGGGCGGTGTGTTCTCGCGGGTGTTCGTGGCTCAGGGGATCTGGTCTGAGGATCAGGTTGATCCGTCCTATGACGGCAGCCCGGCCCGGTTCGTCGCGGCCGGCGGTGAGATCGCGCAGCAGGGGTTCGCCTCGGCTGAGCCGTATCAGTACCTGAACACTCACACCGACTGGGGCAAGCCGGTGGCGTTCGAGTTGTTGCACGACGCCGGGTTCCAGATCTATTCGCAGACCATTGGTGTGCGTCCTCGTGACATGGAGTCGATGAGGCCGTGTCTGGAGCGTGTGGTGCCGATCATCCAGCAGGCGGTGGTGTCCTATGACGCTTCGCCGGATCGGGCCAACGGGATCATCGTGGACGCGGTGGCGCAGTATGCGAGCTTCTGGACCTACTCGCCGGGTCTGGCGCAGTTCTCGGTCGACCAGCAGCGTGAGCTGGGTCTGATCGGCAACGGCCCGGACTCCACGGTGGGCAACATGGAGGCGTCGCGGATCCAGGGCGTGCTCGACGCGATCCTGGCCACCGACCTCGCTGATGATGTGCCCGACGGGCTGAGCGTGGATGACATCCACACCAACGAGTTCATCGACCCCAGCATCGGCTTCTAGACACAAGCCCAGCTGACACAGCGTTCAACGAGGGGGGCCGGCGCCTGCCGCCGGCCCCCCTCAGCGCGCCTCAAGCCCGCTCTCGGGGAATCTCGGGTCGGAAATGTGTGGCATATGCGCACAACTCACCCGAGATCTGCGGTTGCGTCGTTGTTGCGCCCGCCGTTCAGATATAGGGCTCGGTGGGACTGTCGATGCGTGACACCAGGAACTCGCCCGCCGTCACCGGCTCGTAGCGCTCGGGACGCTCGGTGGTTACGCAGCCCGGGATGGTGGACACCACCGTGTGGGGGTCCGGGTTCACGAAGAACGGGATCGAGAACCGGTCGGTGCCCGACGACCCCACTACCCGGTGGGGGGTGGACCGGTAGCGGTCGTTGGTCCAGCGGGCCAGCATGTCGCCGAGATGCACGATCATGCTGCCGCCAGGGGCCGCCACCGGCGTCCACGCTCCATCGTGGAGCACTTCGAGACCTGGCAGCCCGTCCACGGCCAGCAGGGTGATGGCCCCGTAGTCGGTGTGGGGCGTGCTGAACACCGGCGCGGAGCCGTCGGCGAGGCGCTCGGTCGGGGGATAGTGCAGGAAGCGCAGCCGGCACTGGGGCTCCGACATGCGGGCCGCGAAGAAGCCGGGGACGCCCAGGGTGGCCGCCAGCGCCTCCAGCACCCCGTGGGCAGCAGCCAGCGCGGCAGCCTGGTAGGCGCGCACCGCGGCTGCGAATCCGTTGCATCCGAGAGTCTCGACGGCCTCCAGGTCGACCTCGCCGGCCAGACCCATGTCGAGATACTCGGCGGCCAGGCTGGACCGGCCCGTGTAGGCCGCGCTCGACGGGTCGCGGGCCTCGATCCGGTCCGGGACATACCCGTACCGGTCGATCCTCGGCACCCGGTCCTTGACCTCGGGCGGCAGCGCGAAGAAGGCCCGGGACGCGTCGAAGGCGGCTTCGAGCTCCTCATCGATGCCGTGTCCGGCCAGAACGAACAAGCCCGCGTCGGTGCAGGCCGACTCGACCGCCGCTGCGACACGCCGGTCGCCGACGGCGCTGGTCCGGTGGTCTGTCACAGCCGAGATGTCTACGGTCGGAGGCGTGACGGCGGCCTTGTCGGCGGTGCTGGACCCGTCAGGCGTGACGGCGGCCTTACCGGGGGCGGGCTGGGTGTGGGACAATCCGACCATGGCTGAGAGTCAAGCTAGAGCGCCAGCCGGCATCGGGCCAAGCGGTGCGGAGCCGACGGCGCGCCCCGACGACGGCCGGGCCTACGGCCGCCCGGCAGGCGAGTGGAATCCCGAACTGGTGGAGACGTCGGCCGGCACCCCCGCCGGGGAGTTGCTGCGGCGCTACTGGCACCCGGTCGCCCGCAGCTCCGCGGCGACCTCCCTTCCCAGGAGGGTGCGCATCCTCGGAGAGGACCTGATCCTGTTCCGCGACGGCCGCGGCCGCCCCGGCCTCGTCGAGCCTCGCTGCTGCCACCGGGGCACCACCCTCTACTACGGCCGGGTGGAGGACGACGGGATCCGCTGCCCCTATCACGGCTGGCTCTTCGCGGTCGACGGCGCCTGCCTCGACCAGCCCTGCGAGCCCGACCGGGGACGCAACCGCGACTCCTACCGCCAACCCTGGTACCCGGTGCAGGAGTACAACGGACTGGTTTTCGCCTACATGGGCCCGGCCGATCGCCAGCCCACCTTCCCCCGCTACGACATCTTCGAGGGCCTGCGCGACCACGAGGAGATCGTGATCATCGACCACTTCGCCTTCGGCGGTCCCACCGTGGCCCCCTGCAACTGGTTCCAGACCCATGAGAACGCCATGGACCCGTACCACGTGTTCATCCTCCACAACGCCATCAGCGGTCATCAGTTCGACCCGCGGCTGGAGATCTGGCCCCGCATAGACTGGCAGCGCCACCCCTGGGGCGTGACGGCCAGCCAGGACCGGGACCTGCCCGACGGGAACACGCTGCACCGGGTGACCGAGATCCGGGTCCCCACCATCAGGGTGATCCCCACGCCGACGCTCACCGTGGTGGGCAAGACCAACAACATGTCGTGGGCCGTGCCCATCGACGACACCCACACCTGGGTGGTCTCGATGCTGCGCAAGCCCAAGGACCGTCCGGCCCAGGGCCTGCCTGCCTACGCCGACGGCAAGACCTGGTTCGACCTCGACGACGAGGGCCATCAGCGCTATCCCGGCGACTACGAGACCCAGGCCGGCCAGGGGCCGATCACCCTGCACTCCACCGAGCGCCTCGCCTCCAGCGACCGGGGGGTGTCGATGGTGCGGCGCCAGTTCCTCGACCAGGTCCGAGTGGTGGCCGACGGCGGCGACCCGATGGGCGTCAGCTTCGATCCCGACGAGCCGCCGGTCTCGCTTCGCGCCGGGAACTATGTGGTCGTGCCTGGCGACGAGTCCCTCGCTACCGAGTACTCCTACGTTGACCAGTAGCGGCCAGGTGCGGAACAGTCCTCACCTTCGGATATTTTCAGTATGTTTGAATGCTTTAACTGTGCTATGCTGCGGCCCGACGCCGGGCTTACATCGACGGCGTGGCTCGGGGCCCGGCAAAGGCAGGAGGTCGACTGGCATGAACCGGGATCTGAACAGAAGCGGGGAGGCGGAACCCGCCGACGGCAGCCCTCCTGCCTTCAACGGCGCCGAGTTGGCGTTCACCGACGCTCGCCTCATGCACTCCTTGGCTCTCGACCGTCTCAGGAACGGCGACATCAGGGACGTCGCGGAGAAGGCGTGGTGCGCCCACAAGCGCGCCGCGGACGGGCTGATCCTCGCCCGCACCGGCGAGGCGCCCCGGAAGTCGCCGGAGACGACGAGGGATCTGAGGCGCCTCGGCATGGACGATGAAGAGGTCAGGGCTCTGGTGACGCGCTACTCCCACGCCCAGGGCGTGCTGCACGGCGAGTGCTTCTACCTCGGCTTGTGCGAGCCGGTCGATGACACGTTGCGGCTCATCCGCGAGACCGTCGACTATATCGACGACGCCGAGCGCCTCGCCGCCGTCCAGCACCGCATCCACCGTATTGGACTCGGCGGCGGCAGGGCCGGCCCGAGCGCGGCTCCACCAGCAGTGCTAGGAGGCCCCGCGGATAGGCGGGCGACCCGGCCCATACGGGGCGGGGCCGTGGCCC
>VYBO01000096.1:5303-9075 GCA_009844405.1 Acidimicrobiaceae bacterium | reverse complement strand
CCCCCCCCGCCACCTACCCCTCTCTCTCCGTCGGCCGCGTCAGATGTGTATACGCGCCCGGGGTGTGGGGAGTCAGGGTCGGGGGGTCAGTCCTTGACGTAGGCGCGGCCAATGGCGGCGGGGGCCACCGCCCGGCCGACGAACACCAGGGTGATCAGCCCGACAACATAGGGCAACGCCTGGAACAACTCGACAGGCAGGTCCGACTTGGACTGGGCCCGCAGCTGGTAGGCGTCGGCCATCCCGAACAGCAGGCACGCCCCCAGCACCGGGATCGGCCTCCACTTGCCGAAGATCATGGCGGCCAGAGCCAGGAAGCCCCGGCCGTTGGTGATGCCCCGCTGGAACAGGCCGTTCTGCACCAGCGACAGGTACACGCCCCCCAACGCCGCGAACACCCCGGCCAGCATCACCGCGGTGTAGCGGGTGCGGATCACGTTCACCCCCACCGACGCAGCCGCCTCGGGCGACTCCCCGCAGGCGCGCAGCCGCAGGCCGAACGGGCTGCGCCACAACACCACCCACACCACCGGGGCCAGCACCAGCGCCCCATAGTCGAACCAGCCCAGCCGCGAGAACACCGTGCCGACCTCGGGCAGGTCGGCCAGCACCGGCACCTCGAACCGGCGGAACCGCTCCACGCCGGGGGTGTTGGCCCGGCCGCCCTCCCAGATGGCCGGGATCAGCGCCGCGGTGACCCCCAGGGCGAACAGGTTGATGGCGGTGGCCGACACGATCTGGTCGGCCCGGACCGTGATCGAGAACCAGGCGTGGACCCAGCCGATCCCCGCCCCCGCCGCCAGCGCGGCCACCAGTCCCAGCACGTTGGCGCCCGTCCACCAGGTGACGGCCACCCCCGCGAAGGCGCCGAACAGCATCTTGCCCTCCAGCGCGATGTTGATGACCCCGGCCCGCTCGCTCAGCAGCCCGCCCAGCGCGGCGAAGACAAGCGGCACCGACAACCGGATGCCCTGGGCCACCCAGTTCATGTCGAAGATCTCGAGCATCTCGGTCATCGGCCCAGAGGCCCCGCGGATCGGCGAGCGAACCCGGTCCCTACGGGGCGGGGCCGTGGCCCGAGCGGCCCGTGAGCGCATCGAACAAGAGCGGGAATGACCCCGACGCACCGCGAGGCGCTCTCGATCAATCCGCGCACGCTTTCAGTCCCCCTGGCCCAGCCGGGTCCCGACCTCAAGCCCGGCGTCCCGACCCCGGACCAGCCTGGCCGCCCGGCGGGACAGCAGCAGGCGCGCGGCCACGCAGGCCACCACCAGGCCGGAGATGACGGTGATCATGTCGCGGGTGATGTCGGCCTCGAGCTGGAGCTGGGTCGAGCCGGCCCGTAGCAACCCGAAGACGAACGACGCGGCGGCCACCCCCACCGGGTGCAGCGCCCCCAGCAGGGCCACCGCGATCGAGTCGAAGCCGTAGCCGGGCGAGAACGAGTCCAGGAACCGCCGGTGGGTGCCGAGCACCTCCACCGCACCGGTGAGCCCGCCCAGCGCCCCCGACAGCAGCATCGCCTCCACGATCACCCGGTTGGACGAGATGCCGTTGAACCGGGCCGCCACCGGGTTGGCGCCCACCAGCCGGAAGCGGTAGCCGCCCGGCGTGCGGTAGATGAAGTACCAGCACGCCACTGCCACGACCAGGGCCACCACGATGCCGAGATGCAGGCGGGTGGGATCCCAGATGCGGGGCAGCTCGGCGGTGGACTGCACCGGCTCGGTGCCGGTGGGGATCTCACCCTCCAGCGCACCGCCAGGCTTGACCAGGAACTGCGAGACGCTGAAGGCGACGAAGTTCATCATGATGGTGGTGATCACCTCGTGCACGCCCCGCCAGGCCTTGAGCGCGGCCGGCACCAGCGCCCACAGCGCACCGGCGGCGGCGCCGGCCAGCAGGCTGAGGAGCACATGGACCGGCGCCCACGCCGACATGTGGATGCCGACCACGCCGGCGGCGATACCCCCGGCCACCAGCTGGCCCTCAACGCCGATGTTGAACAGCCCGGAGTGGAAGGCGATGGCCACGGCCAGGCCGCCGAAGAGCAGCGGAGTCATCGACACCAGCGTCTCGGCGAAGGGGCGCCGGCCGGCGAGGCTGCCGTCGTAGAGGGAGCCGTAGGCGGTGATCGGGTCGGAGCCGGCCGCGATGATCAGCGGCGCGGCCAGCACCAGGGCGGCCAGAACGGTGGCCACGAAAATGAGGGCGGCCCGGCCCACGCCCTGAGCCAGGTCGGCAGCCGCCGCCCGGGCGACCGCGCTGCCGGCGCTGTCGAGGGTGCGCTGCATCTCGGCCGTCATGCTGCGATGAGATCCGGCAACTGGCCGAGGCTCACCCGCAGGCTCAGTCGCCGGCTGCGCGCCCTGCGAGCGGGAGTCGTTGCCGGCGCCGGTCACGTGGCCGCCCTCGCGGTCCCCGCAGACCCAGCGGCCCCCGCAGACCCAGCGGCCCCCGCAGCCTCGGGCTCGCCGACCGCGCCGCCGCCCGTCATCCAGCGGCCCAGCGTGGTGACGTCCACCTCGCCGGGGCTGGTCTCCCCCGCGATGCGGCCGCCCGACATCACCACGATGCGATCGGCCAGAGCCAGGATCTCGGTGAGCTCCAAGCTCACCAGCAGAACGCCGGCCCCCCGGCGGCGCAGCGCTGCCAACTCGGAATGCACGAACGCGGCGGCGGCCACATCCAGACCCCGGGTGGGCTGGGCAGCCACAAGCAGTTCCGGCCCGCGGCTGAGCTCCCGTCCCACCACCAGCTTCTGCTGGTTGCCCCCCGAGAGGCTCCGCAGAGGGTCGGTGACGGCCACGACCTGCACACCGAAGCGGTTCACCACGCCCCGGGCCAGGCGCCGCATCTGCACAAGGGACAGCCACAGCCCCCGCCGCGAGAACGGCGGCCGGCCCTGGAACCCGAGGGTGGCGTTGTGGGCCAGGTCCAGCCCGTCGGCCACAGCAGCCCCGTGACGGTCCTCGGCAATATGGGCCACTCCCGTGTTCAGGCGGCGGCGCACACTCCAGCGGGTCACGTCGGTGCCGCCCAGATGCACCGAGCCGGACCGGCAGCGGCGGACGCCCACCACCATCTCGACCAGCTCGGTCTGGCCGTTTCCCTCCACGCCAGCCACGCCCACGATCTCGCCGGCCCGCACCTCCAGGTCGATCGGTCCCAGCCGGCGGCCATCACCGGCAGCCGAGAGCCGCAGCACCGGCACACCGCCGCGCTCGGGCCCGCCGGCACGCTCCGGGGGATCGGGAAGCTCGTGGCCCACCATCATCCGGGCCAACTCGGCGGCCAGCGCGTCGTGCCGCTCGGCGTCGTCGCGCTCGGCCTGGCCGATCTCATGATGACCCTCCACCCGGCCGCCCCGCAGCACCGTCACCCGGTCGCACAGGTCGATGACCTCGGACAGCTTGTGGCTGATGAACACCACCGTCCGGCCCTGGTCCCGCAGGCGGCGCAGCAGGCCCACCAGCTCGGCCACCTCGGTGGGGGCCAGCGCGGCGGTGGGCTCGTCGAGGATCAGCACCTCGGCGCCCCGGTAGAGGGCCTTGAGGATCTCCACCCGCTGGCGGGCCCCCACCGCCAGGTCGCCCACCCGGCTGCGGGGATCGATGCGGAAGCCGTAACGGTCCGACAGGGCGGCGATGTCGGCTGCAGCCCGGTCGAGGTCCAGCAGGCCGCCCCGGTGCAGCGGCTCGCTGCCCAACACCAGGTTCTCGGCCACGGTGAAGTCGCCGATCAGGCTGAAGTGCTGCTGCACCATGCCGAT
>VYBO01000096.1:1915-5203 GCA_009844405.1 Acidimicrobiaceae bacterium | reverse complement strand
TCGACCGCGGCGTTCACCGCATCCTGGATCTCGGCCGACAGGTCGCCGAACGTCTTCTCGCAGACGCCGACGTAGCCGCCCTTGAGATCCAGCACGGAGACGCCGCCGGCGAAGGTGCCGTTGGCCACCTGCTGGGCGGCCCGGAACACCGACCCGGCCACATCCTTGGTGGCCGAAGTCAGATAGTTGTCGGGCGCCAGCTGGTCCTTGCAGGTGTCGGTGCCGATCACCCAGTGGCCGGCGCCGCGGTCCTTGGCCTCCTCGTAGGCGCCGAGGCCGGACAGTCCGGCCACCTCGAAGACGATGTCGGCACCGTCGTCGAAGGCCGCCGAACTGAGCTCCCGGCCGGTGGTGGGATCGTCGAAGGCGCCCACCCACGACACGGTCACCTCGGCCGCGGCGTTCACGGAGGCCACGCCCTGCTGGAAGCCGCTCAGGAAGCGCACCGTCGGCGGGATCTCGATGCCGCCTACATAGGCCAGTATGTCGGCCTGGGTGGTCATGCCGGCGATGATGCCCGCCAGGTAGGCGGCCTCGTGCTCGGCGTACAGCACGCTCTGCACGTTGGGCAGCGGATCGCCCGGATCGAAGCCGCGGCCGCTGTCGGCCACCGCGTCGATCAGCACGAAGTTGGAGTCGGGGTTGGCCTCGGCGACCTCCTCGATGGCATCGGTGATGAGGAAACCCACGCCCACCGTGAGGTTGGCGCCGGCATCGACCGACTGCTGGAGGTTGGGCACGTACTGGGCCTGCTCGCTCGACTCGATCACGTCGCCGGAGCCGCCGAGCTCTGAGGCGGCCTGGCTGATGCCGGCCCAGGCGAGGTCGTTGAAGCCCTCGTCGCCGAGACCGGCCTGGTCGGTGACCATCACCCAGCGGAACCCGGTCATGTCCACGCCGGTGCCGCCGGGCAGGAACGCGTTGGTCCAGAGGTCGGCGCTGTTGACCGCGGTGCTGATGACGCCGGCGTCGAACATCCGGCCGGCGACGCCGCCCCACACCGTGCCGTCCATGGCGCCGAGGCCGAGCTGCTCGGTGGCGTCGCTGACGACGAGCTCGGTCATCACGTCGTAGGCGGCCTCGCCCACGCTGATGTCGAAGTCGGGCCAGATCTCGTTGATGTGGGCGATCACCGGGCCGGGGTCGTCGAGGAAGGCCTCGAGACCGGCCTGAGCGGCCTCGGTGAAGGCCCGCACGACGTCGGGGTTCGACGCCGCGTAGTCGTCGGACGTGAAAAGCGTGGTGGCGTAGGACCGGAAGCCGAGGCTGGTGGCGGTGAGCATCACCGGGTCGGCGCCGGCCAGCCGGGCGAAGTGCGGGCTGGTGGTGGCGAACGCCTGCACGGCCCATCCCTCGTTCTCGCCCCAGGCGACCAGCGATCCGTCGAAGGCGATCTCCTCGACCTGCAGGTTGTTCTCCCGCTTGAGAACCTCCCAGAAGACCTGGCCGGGGAACACCTGCACTTGGGCCAGGTCGTCGAGGCCGGAGGCTCCCGACGAGGCGTGAACCATGAAGCCGATCGGCGACTGCTGGTAGGTGGCGAAGAACGTCACCAGGTCGGCGCCCCCAGCCGAGGCGAGCACGACGTTCTCGGGGATGGCCATGCCGAAGGTGACGTTGCCGGTGACCACGTCGTTGGCGGCGCGGATGCCGGGACCGCCGGGACGGATCTCGACGTCGAGGTTGCGCTCCTCGAAGAAGCCGAGGAGGTCGGCGGCGTAGAGCGCGGCGTGGTCGGTCGAGGGGAACCAGTCGGTCTGTATCGACACCGAGGTCATCTCCGGCAGCACCGTCATGGCTCCGGCGACGGCCATCGACTCGACGACCATCTCGGCCTCCTCGGCGGCGGCCTCGGCCTCGGAGGCTCTCGACTCGGCGGCCGAAGCGGCCTCTTCCGCGGCGGCGAGCTGTGCTTCGAGTTCGGCCATCTCCTCGTCGGAGACAGCCGCGTCGGCGTCGGCCGCCTCCAGAGCGGCCGCAGCCTCAGCGGCCGCGGCCGCCGCCGCGTCGGCCTCGGCGCGGGCGGCGTCGGCCTCGGCGCGGGCGGTGTCGGCCTCGGCCTCAGCGGCCTCGACCGCCTCTGTGTCTACAGCCGGGGCGGCGGGGGCGGCAGCGTCCTCGGCGTCGTCGCCGCAGGCGGCTGCGACGAACACGAGCCCCGCGACCGCCGCGACCGCCGCGAAGACGGCGCGCAGGTGCTTGCGGAAGAAACGGGTGGACATGGGAACTCCTCGGTCGGAACGGATTGCGGGGAGGGAGGTCGGCTCCGAGTCTCGCGAAGGAACGGCTGCAATGAGAACACGGGCGAGCGGCAACCGGCCGGTTTCCCGCCATTGTTCGCTGCGGCCTGAGGGCCGCTCGGGCCACGGCCTCGCTCTCGCTCGGCCTCTGGGTCAGGTGTCGGCCATGCGGGCCGACTCGTGCCAGTGCCTCAGCACACGATTCCCCGCCGCCGAGACGAGGAGGAAGAAGGTGATGCCCAGCGCGGACGAGACCGCGATGGCCGCGAACACGAAATCGGTCCTCAACTGAGTGCTGCCGAACGTGACCCAGTAGCCGAGCCCGGCCTCGTCGCCGCCGCGGCCGACCACGATCTCGCCGACGATGGCTCCGATGACGGCAAGGCCGGCCGAGATCCGCAGTCCCGTGAACAGGTACGGGAGCGAGCTCGGAATGCGGATCTTCGAGAACGTGAACCACGAGTTCCGCTGCCGGCCGCGGAGCCGGATCAGATCGACGAGGGCGGCGTCGGCCGAGCGCAGACCGGCCAGGCTGTTGGCCAGGATCGGGAAAAGCGTGATGGTGAAGGCGACCAGCATCACCGACTGGCGTCCGGGACCCCACCACAAGACATACAGCGGGGCGACGGCCACCGCCGGGACGGTCTGCAGCAGCACCGCCCAAGGGAAGAACGCCCGCTCGAGCATCCGGCTCAGGCTGAGGAACAGGGCCGCGCCCACGCCCACCGCGGTGGCGAAGAGGAACCCCACCACCGACGCGTACAGGGTGTTCTTGAACCCGATCCACAGGCGGTCGAAGTCGTTGACGGTCGTGTCCAGGACACGGCCCGGCGAGGGGAAGATGAACGGCTTCGGGTCGAGGATCCGCACCGCCGCCCACCACACGAAGATCACGACGACCAGCACGATGAACTGCGGCGCCACGCTGGCCAAGACGGATCGCAGCCGAGCGATCATTCTCGGGCCGCCGTTTCTCGGGCGATTCATTCCCGGGCCGCCATTCGTCGGGCCGCCGTTTCTCGGGCCGCCGTTTCTCGGGCGATCATTC
>VYBO01000096.1:0-1815 GCA_009844405.1 Acidimicrobiaceae bacterium | reverse complement strand
GCCGCCATTCGTCGGGCCGCCGTTTCTCGGGCCGCCGTTTCTCGGGCGATCATTCTTCGGGCCGCGGTCATTCCTGGGCCGCCATGATCTCTTGGCCTTCGGCGACCTCGTGGACGGCCATGATCTCGCCGACGTCACGGGCCACGGCGGCGAACTCGGCGCTGGTCCTGAGAGCGGCGCTGCGATCATCACCGAAAGGCACGTCGACGATGCCGACGATCCGCCCCGGCGCGGGACTCATCACCGCCACCCGGTCGGCGAGGAATACGGCCTCGCCGATGGAGTGGGTCACGAACACGCCCGTCACGCCACGATCCCGCTGGAGCCGGATCAGGTCGTTGTTCAGGCGGTTGCGGGTGATCTCGTCGAGAGCCGCGAACGGCTCGTCGAACAGCATCAGCTGGGGGTCGGTGGCGAAGGTCCGCGCCAGGCTGACCCGCATCTTCATGCCGCCGCTCAGCTCCGCCGGGTAGCTGCCCTCGAAGTCGGCCAACCCGACCAGTTGGAGTGCCTGCCGGGCCCGGTCGCGGCGCTCCTGCTTGCGGACCCCGTCGACCTCGAGGAAGAGCTCGACGTTGCGGATGGCGTTGCGCCACGGCAGCAGGTGGGCGTCCTGGAACACGTAACCGGTCTCGGGACGGTCGCCCCCGAAGTCCACCACGCCGCCGGTCGGCGTCAACAGGCCGGCGATGATCTTCAGGAGGGTGGACTTGCCGCATCCCGACGGGCCGACGACAGCGACCAGCTCCCCCGCTCCGATGGTGAGATCGACCTCGGTCAGCGCCAGGAACCCCGTCCGGAAACGGCGGCTCACCCCGCCGATGGCGACCGTCACGCCAGCCTGGGGCGTGTCCGCGGGCGCGGCGTGCTCGTCGGCCACGGACCCCTGGGCGTTCGCCTGGCCCACTATGCCAAGAGCCGGCGGCAGATCGAAGCCCGTCGGCTGGCAGCGTTGCGTCTCCCGCTCATTTTCGCTGCGCTCACGGGCCGCTCGGGCCACGGCCTCGCTCGGCGCCTCACGCCATTCCGCATGGATCGCTCTCCATCCGCTCGGCCTCTAGCCGCCCCAGCGGCCTCCCGCCCAGGTGGCATCGGGCCGCAGCGGACCGGCCTCAGCGGCCAGCTCGGCCAGGATCCGGCGGTACTCGAGGGTCATACGGTCGCCCTTGGTGTGGACCTCGGTGGTGACCTCGGCCGGGAAGTCCGAGGGCATCCGCTCCAGCAGGGCCCGGTCCTCGCACTGCACCGTGCGGTCGACACCGATGATGCCTTGGGCCTTCTCGTCGTCCGGGTCGTCGTTGCGGGCGACGAACTGGCAGAACAGCGTGCGGTGGTCGTCCACCGGTGCGCAGGTCTTGTAGAGCACGTGGCGCAGGTCGTTGGGGTACTCCAGCACGCCCCGGAACACCATGGGCTGCACCAGCTCGGCGTGGGTGGTGCGGGTGATGAAGTCCTCGGTGATGCCGGTGTTGGCCTTCTGCTGCTCCGTGACCCTCGACTGGTACGAGATGGTGAAGCTGAGGTTCCAGCCGTCGCGCTCCAGGTCGTAGTCCGACATGCGGGGGGCGGCGGCGTCGCCGATGCTGCCCCGGTGCACGAACGACAGGTGGCTCACATCCAGGGCGTTGTCCACTACCCGGGGCGCGGCCGCGTCCCAGACCTCCATCATCTCGTGGATCAGCACGTAGTCGGGGTCGTTCAGCTCGGGCAGGTCCGGGATCGGAGCCCTGGGCTCCTCCGCTATGCAGATCCACACCATCTCGTAGCGCTCGTCGGCGTGGACGGGCTGAAGGCGGGCCCGGCGGGGGATGGGGG
>VYBO01000060.1 GCA_009844405.1 Acidimicrobiaceae bacterium | reverse complement strand
CGCCCTCGCCATAGCCCTCATCATCACCGCCAAACTCATCGACCACCGCAACCGCCGGAGCCCACAACCGCCGGAGCCCACAACCATGAGCAATCCGCGCACGCTCGAAGAGAGAGAGTTAGGACGTTCTGTCGGTGCGGTGATGGGGCGGGTCTCAAGTCGCTTGGTCTATAATTACTGTAAATATCTTGGAAATGCTTGACAGTTGTCATATCCCTATGGGATACTTGGTTCATGTTGATCGAAGCTGCTCGACGGGTCGAGGCCGCTGCCAGGGAGGTGCTGGCGCTTGTCAATGCCGGGGATGCTTCGTGTGAGGAGATGCGGGCGATGCTGGAGGTGTTCAAGGCCGCGGTCGCGGTCATCTCGGTTGCTCAGACCGCGGCCGCGGCGAGCATCGCCGGCCGGGAGCGTCACGGCGACGGCGGTGCCGAGGTGCTGGCTTCGGGCGCTGGGCTGTCGCGGCAGGAGGCTCGAAGCCAGGTCAAGACAGCGGAGGCTCTCCGCAGCACGCCCAGGCTGCGTGACGCGGTCGAGTCGGGGCGGGTGTCGGTGGTGAATGCCAAGCGGCTTGCGGAGGCTGCTGCGAAGACCAGCGCGGCGGATGTCGACGCTGACGGGGATCTGTTGGCCAGGGCCGAGTCGATGCGTCCGGAGCAGTTCGCCAAGGAGGCCCGGCGTTGGGCTGTGGAGCGCCAGGGCGACGGCGGTGAGAGCGGGCATGCCCGCCAGCGGGCCCGGCGCTGCGTGCGGGTGTGGGACGGCGACGACGGGATGGTGCATCTGCGCGGCGAGTTCGACGCGGTGACCGGGCGTCGCATCGAGAACCGGCTGCGGGCCGTCGCCGGCAGCTTTCACGACGCGGACAAGCAGGCCGGCAACGGCACGGCCGATTCGGTGTCGCGGCGTAGCTTCGACCAGTGCATGGCCGACGCCCTTGAGCACTTCACCTCCAGCAGCGGCGACGGTCAGATGACCAAGCCCTTCGCCGACATTTGTGTGGTCGCGCACGTCGATGAGGCCACCGGCAAGCTCATCGCCGAGCTGCCCGACGATGTGAGGCTGCCCCAGTCGGTGCTCGAGGAGCTGGCCTGCAACGCCAGGTTCACCGGTGTGATCTATGACCGCAGAGGCCGACCGATATGGCGAGCCCAGTCGGTGCGCCGCGCCACCAAGGCCCAGCGGCAACTGCTGATCGCCCGCGACGGCGGCTGCTTCGCCTGCGGCGCCCATCCCGACATCTGCGACGCCCACCACGTGAAGCCCGTCTCCGACGGCGGGGCCACCAGCCTGGACAACATGGTGCTGGCCTGCTGGCGCTGCCACCACAAGATCCACCACCTCGGCTGGCAGATCCACGGCCCGCCCGGCAACCGCACCCTGCATCCGCCCGACACAGTCCATTACGGACCCGCCCACGCCCCTGAACGGCCGAGCCTGTCCCGTCCTGTAACCGCCGCATCCGCCCAGCCCCAGATGCTCGAGCCCGTCGCGGTCCAGTCTCCGAACAGCCCTGCACGGAGCATGCCGGCGGCAGCCCGCGCCCCCGCTCACCAGCAAGTGAACGGGTCCCGACGGGACGGAGCGCGGCAGGCACAGCCCGGCGATCCACCGACGAAGCCTGGTCCGGCTGCCGCCCGGGCGGCGCCGGCGAGATCCCGCGCTCTGCGAGCTGAAGCAGCGGACACAGCCCGCAGCCTTAACGGCCAACTGACTCTGTAGAGGGTGTAACAGCACTATGTATGATGCGCTCATGAAGGCGGTGACCATCACCATGCCGGAGGAACTCGACGCCCAGGCGGCTGCAGAAGCGCGGCGGCTCGGAATCTCCAAGTCCGAGCTGATCCGCCGCGGGCTTGCCGCGGTGCTGCCCGGCGAGAGTTCCCGCGAGGTGGATGACCCGTGGACGTTCATGATCGGTTTCGGCCCTCCCGGTGTGAGCGTCGAGCCCGGTGAGATCGACGACATCGTCTACGGATCGTGAAGTTTGCCGATACGAGTTGGTGGGCGGCCCTGGTCCTGCCCTCCGACGGCCGTCACCGCGACGCTACGGAGATGCGCAAGCTCATCCGCGGCGGTGAGCGCGTGCTCACGACCAACCTCGTTGTGGGCGAGACATGGACGCTTCTTCGGCGTCGGGCCAACCACATTGCCGCGATTGGCTTCCTCGACCGCATCAATGTGCTGGTGTCCGCGGGCAAGCTCTCTGTGCAGGCTGTTACTGGTGACGAGGAGTCGAGGGCGTGGCGATGGCTGCGCCGCCACGACGAGCGGCCCTATTCCTTCGTGGACGCCGCCAGCTTCGAAGTGATGCGTACTCGCCGGCTACGCGAGGCCCTGGCGTTCGACGACGACTTCGCCGCCGCCGGATTCATCGAAGTTCGGCCCTGAATCTGCTGAGCGCGTACATGGTTGGTTAGCGGAAGAGGTCGTCGGCGGGGGAGCGGACTATCTCGTCGACTACTGAGCCGGTGCGGAACCAGGATTCCTCCAGGCCGCGCACCACCGCCACGGGCACGCCCTTGGCCTTGCCCATGACCAGGTCGGCGGCGGCCGCGATCTCGTCGGCCACGGCCACCTCAGTCACCTTCAGCTCACGGCCCAGCGCGTCGGTGCTGCCCCTCAGATCCACCACCGCCGCGATGCCGGCGCAGCCGATGGCGGTGTCGGTGACCCCCCGGCGCCACGGGCGGCCGAACGTGTCGGAGACCACCACCGCGACCTCGACGCCGGCCAGGGCCCCGATCCGGTCGCGGACCCAGCGGGCCGAGCGGTCCGAATCGACCGGCAGCAGGGCCGCATACCCGTCCTCGACGTTGCTGAGGTCGACCCCGGCGTTGGCGCACACGAAGCCCTGAGCGGTCTCCGAGATCATGAGGTCACCTCGGCGGCGCAGCACCCGCACCGACTCCGCCTCCACCAGCGGCTTGTGGCTGAGAGGATCGTCGGGATCGACGGCCGCCAGCCGACCCTCGGCCTTGGACACCACCTTCTGGGTGACGACCACGCAGTCGCGGTCGCGCAGGCTGTCAGGCCCGGCCGCGGCGACGATGAGCGCGGCCAGATCGTCCCCGGGCTTCACCTCTCCGATGCCCTCGATCCCGAGGATCTCCAGAGTCACGCTGCCACCGCGGCGATCGTTCGGCGGGCCAGCTCGGCCGCGGCCTCGGGTGAGGACATGATCGTCGGGGCGACCACAGCCCGGACCCCGACGTCGGCCACCGCAGGGGCCAGCGCAGCGTCGGCCTCGTCGATCACCAGGGTGCCGACCACCTCCCGGTAGCGCCGGGCCACGCCCACCACGCTCGACTCCTCGCCCAGCTCGCGGAGCATCCGATCGGCCGGGCCCTTGCGGGCCGCGCCGGCCACAATGGGCGACACGGCGACATTGCGCTCCCGGCGGGCGGCAAGAGCCTCGGCCACCCCCCGCACGGCCAGCACCGGGCCGATCGACACCACTGGGTTGGACGGCGCGATCACCACGACGTCAGCGGCCGCGATCGCGTCCAGCACCCCGGGGGCGGGACGGGCGTCGTCCACGCCCGCGAACCGCACCCCGGATATGGGCACATCGTGGGCGAGGCGCACGAAGTACTCCTGGAAGCCGATCTCGTCGCCGGAGGCCAGCGTCACCCGGGTCTCGATCCGCTGGTCGCTCACCGGCAGCACCCGGCAGCCCAGTCCGCGGGCCGAGGCCAGGCGGGCAGTCACCTCGCTGAAGCTCAGCCCCTCGTGCAGCAGCGTGGTGCGGAACAGATGGTTGCCGATGTCGCGGTCGCCGAGGTTGAACCAGGCGTCGAGTCCCAGCGCCCTCAGCTCGCCGAGAGCGTTCCACGTCTCGTCGGCCAGGCCCCATCCCCGGTCGCGGTCGATGACCCCCGACAGGGTGTAGATGACGGTGTCGATGTCGGGACTGACGTGCAGCCCGTGCAGCTCGACGTCGTCGGCGACGTTCACGACCGCCGTCACATCGGCGGCCGGCGTCACCAGCAGCTGGCCGGTCAGGTAGCGGGCCGCGCCCACCCCGCCGGCGAGGACCGTTATCACCGGCCCGTCTTGCTCCCCGCCCCGCCGCCGTCCGGACGGCTCTGGAGCAGCGCCAAGTCCCCGTCGACCATCAGCCTGACCAGATCGGCGAACGACGTTCTCGGACGCCACCTGAAAGCGGCCGACGCCTTGGACGAGTCGCCCACCAGCAAGTCGACCTCCGCCGGGCGCATGAACCGCTCATCGGTGACGACGTGGTCGCGATAGTCGAGGCCCACGTATTCGAAGGCGAGCTCGCACAGCGTTCTCACCGAATGGGTCTTGCCCGTGCAGATCACGTAGTCGTCGGGCTCGTCCTGCTGAAGCATCTGCCATATCGCCTCGACGTAGTCCGCGGCGTAGCCCCAGTCCCTCTGCGAGTCGAGGTTGCCGAGGCGCAGCTCGTCGGCGAGGCCAAGCTTGATCCGAGCTGCGGCGTGGGTGATCTTGCGGGTCACGAACTCCATGCCCCGGCGGGGGCTCTCGTGGTTGAAGAGGATCCCCGAGGTGGCGTGCAGCCCGTAGGACTCCCGGTAGTTGACCGTGAGCCAATGACCGTAGACCTTGGCCACCCCGTAGGGGCTGCGGGGATGGAACGGTGTCTTCTCGTTCTGGGGAACCTCCCGCACCTTCCCGAACATCTCCGATGAGCTGGCCTGGTAGAAGCGGATGTCGCCGTCCACCAGCCGGATGGCGTCGAGGATCCGGGTGACCCCCAGCGCCGTGGTCTCGCCGGTCAGCACCGGCTGGCTGAAGGACGTCTGCACGAAGGACTGGGCGGCCAGGTTGTACACCTCGTCGGGCCGGTAGGTCCGCAGGATCTCGATCATGGACACCTGGTCGAGCAGGTCGCCGGTCACGATGCGGATCCGGTCCTGGATGTGGGCGATGCGCTCGTAGTTGACGATGCTGGACCGGCGCACCATGCCGATCACCTCGTAGCCCTTGCCGAGCAGCAGCTCGGCGAGGTACGAGCCGTCCTGGCCGGTGATGCCGGTGATCAGGGCGCGTCTGGCCATGGCGCTACTGGCTATCGCCCCAACTCGGCAGTTCCGACCCTGCAGCCTCGGCCATGCCGCCGCCGAGCGCACCCGGCGATTCCGCCAGCCTGCACCGCCAGTAGTCGAGGAGGTCGTCGAGCGTCTGCTCCAGTGGAACCTCTGGTCGCCATCCGGTGGCGTCGTGCAGCTTGGAAGGATCGCCGCGGACCTCGGCCACGTCCACGGGACGCAGCAGCTCACCGTCGGCCTCCAGGCGCATGGGGTGCCGGGTCCGAGCGATCAAAGCGTCGGCCAACTCGGAGACGGCGCGGGCGGCGCCGCTGCAGACGTTGTAGACCTCGCCCGCCTTGCCGCCGGCGGCCAGCAGCCGGTAGGCCCGGACCACGTCGCGCACGTCGGTGAAGTCCCGCTTGGCCCGCAGGTTCCCGGCCGGCACCACCTCCGAGCCGTCGCGCTCGTTGGCCGCAACCCGCGATGCCAGCGCGGCGGCCACGAACCGGTCGCTCTGGCCGGGACCGAGATGGTTGAAGGCCCTGGCCCGGATCACGTCGAGCCCGCGGCCCAGGCCTGCCTGCAGGCACACCATCTCGGCCGCGGCCTTGCTGGCGCCGTAGGGGGTCACCGGCAGCATGGCGCAGGACTCATCGACGGGCAGGCACTCCGGCTCCACCCTCCCGTAGACGTCGGCGCTGCTGACGACCACCACCCGGCCCGCCCCGGCCCGCCGGGCGGCGGCCAGCACGTTGAACGTGCCCTCCACATTGACCCGGAGGGTCGCGGCCGGGTCGGCGAAGCTCGCCTGCACGTCGGCCTGCGCGGCCAGGTGGTACACCGCGTCGGGGCGGCTGCCCTCGAAGCTGCCCTGGAAATCGGCCACCAGCGCATCGGGCTCGGTGATCTCGGCCTCGCTGATGGCCACCTCGTCGCCGGCCGCGGCCAGATGGGCCACCAGGTGGCGACCCACGAAACCCGTGGCACCGGTGACCAGGGCCCGCACCGGCGCCTACCGGATGGTGCCTGGACCGCGCATCACCGCGCACAATACGTGTTCGGGGCGTGCCACACTTGATCGCATGACGACGGTGACCCAATGACGACGGTGATCGCATGACGACGGTGACCCAATGACGACGGTGATCGCATGACGACGGTGACCCGATGACGGCGGCATGCGGGCGGGGGCCGGAGGGGCTGGCGGCGCTGGTCGATCCGTCCTCGACTGCGGTGCTGACCATGGAGCTGCAGAGGGGTGTCGTGGGCCCGGACGCCATGATGAAGGCCCTCGTCGAGCGGGTGTCGACCGCCGGGACGGTGCGCGCCGCCGCTGCGGTGTGCGACGCGGCCCGAGGTGTGGGGGCACCCGTCGTCCACTGCGTCGTGCACACCCGTTCCGACGGGGCGGGCACCGCGGTCAACTGCCGGATCCTGGGGTTGGCCGACAAGCTGCGTCGGGAGCAGGGGATCGCTCCGACCCTTGCCGGAAGCGACGGGGCGCGACTCGTGCCCGAGCTCGGGGATGACCGCCGGGACCTGATCGCGGCGCGCGGCCACGGCCTGACGCCCTTCACGGCCACCTCCCTCGATCAGACCCTGCGCAACCTGGGCGTGACCACGGTGGTGGCCACCGGCGTATCGGTGAATGTGGGAATCATGGGCCTGTGCCTCAGCGCCGTCGATCTCGGCTACCAGGTGGTGCTGGGGCGCGACGCCGTGGCCGGCGTCCCCGCCGAGTATGAGGAAGCCGTGATCGAGCACCCTCTGGCGATGGTTGCCACGGTGGTCACATCAGCCGAGTTGTTGGAAGCCTGGGGGTCACCCGGCTCGTAGCGATAAGCGCCGAGGGTGGCACCCCGTAGAAGGGGTGGCCGTTAGCCTCGGATGATCGCATTTCCCGTCGACAGCGCGGCGCCCGTGGTGGGCGCGAACGGCATCGCCCAGCAGCAGCCGACGGTGCTGGCCGTCGTGGTTGCCCACGAGCCCGGCGGCTGGTTCGTCGAGACCCTCGAATCGCTGTCCCTGCAGGACTACGAGGCCCTGGCCACGGTCGTCGTCGACGCGGCCTCCTCCGGGATCGGCGCCCGGGTCTCGGAGGTCATAGGTGACGCCGCCATCCTCGACGGCGCCGGGACCGCCGGGTTCTCCCAGGCGGCCAACACCGTCCTCGATGCAGGGATCGAGGCTGATTTCCTGCTGGTGTGCCACGACGACGTGGCCCTGGCGCCCGACGCGGTCTCGGCGCTGGTGGCCGAGGCGCTGAGGAGCAACGCGGGGATCGTCGGTCCCAAGCTCGTCGAATGGGACCGGCCCGAGATCATCCAGCACGCCGGCTACGACGTCGACCGCTTCGGCGTGCCCGCGGAGCGGGTCGGTGCGGACGAGCTCGACCAGGAGCAGCTGGACGGCGTGAGCGACGTGTTCGCCCTTCCCTCCGCGGTGCTGCTGATCCGCCGCGAGTTGTTCGTTCGCCTGGGCGGGTTCGACGGGGGCATGACCTTCCGGGGCGAGGACGTGGACCTGTGCTGGCGGGCGCAGATGGCCGGGGCGCGGGTGATGTTCGTCGGGGGAGCGGTGGCCCGGCACCGGGAAGGGCTCGTGTCCCGTACGGGCGTCGACGACACGAGGCGCACCGAGACCCGCCACGCGCTGCGGGCGATGCTGGTCAACCACGGCCGCATCTCGCTCACCGTGTTCCTGCCGGTTGCCCTGCTGATGGCGGTGTTCGAGGTCGTGCTGGCCGTCTTCACCGCCCGGCTCGGCCGGGTACGCGACGTGATATCGGCCTGGGTCTGGAACATCTCCCGGCTCGACGTGGTGTCGCAGCGCCGCAAGGCCAACGCCCAGGTTCGCCGGGTGCGCCAGGCCGACGTGACCGCGCTCCAGTACCTCGGCAGCGTCCGCCTGCTGTTCTTCCTGAGGAGACGGTCCGGCGCCCAGCCGTCCGGGCTGCTCAGCGCCGCCGGCAGGGGAGTCTTCGGGGGGCTGCACACCGGCACCAACCGGCTGGCGTGGATCGCCTGGATCGTGGTTCTGGCCTTCGTGCTGTTCGGATCGCGCCGGCTCCTGTCCTCGGGCGTCCCCGCGGTCGGGGACTTCGCCGCGTTCGGAGCAGACGCCTCCGACATGCTCGAGTCGTGGTGGGGCGGGTGGAGCGAACGCAACGCCGGCGCGCCGTCCTCGAACCTGGGAGTCCTCGTCTACCTCGGCGTGCTCGGCTGGGTCCTCGGCAGCATGGCCCTGGTCCGCACCCTGGGGATCGTCGCGCTGATCGTTGCCGGCTTGGTCGGGTCCTACCGCCTGCTGTCCGCAACCGGCTCCCGCCGGGCGCAGGCCGGCACCCTGTTCGCCTACCTCCTGGTTCCCCTCGCGCCGGCGTCGGTGGCGAGTGGGTCGTTGGCCGGTCTCGTCGGTTACGCGGCCGCTCCGTGGATGCTGCGGGAGTTGCTGCGGGCCTCGCGGACCGCGCCGTTCCGCCAGGAGCCACCGGGATTCGCGAGCCGCGCCGCGGTGTACATGTCGCTGGGAGCGGCTGCAGGCGTCGCGGCGCTGATCGTCCCGGCCGCTGCCGGACTCGTGGTGCTGCTGGCAGCCGGCCTGGTGGCGGGCAGCCTTCTCGCGGGCCGGCCCGAAGGTGTGCCCCGCCTGGTGGTCGCCACCGCGCTGGCCGTGCCGGCGGCCGCCTTCCTGGCCTTCCCGACCGTGGTGGACCTGCTGGCGTCGGGCCCGGACTGGGGATTCCTGGCCGACGGGCGCGACGGGTCAGCCGGCGTGGTGTCATTCGGCGAGATCCTGCGCTTCGCGGTCGGGGCGAGCGATCCCGGATGGCTCGTCTGGTTGTTCGCGCTTCCTATGGCTGTGCCGCTGCTGCTCGGGAGAGGGTGGCGCCTGGAGCAGGCTGTGCGCCTTTGGATGGTGGCCATCGTCGCCTGGGCCGTCGCCCTGGCGGCCCAGCGGGGAGTGTTGCCGTTCGGGCTCCCCGACTTGCATCTCCTGCTGGCCCCGGCCGCGGTGGCGGTAGCCGGGCTGTGCGGCATGGCCGTGCTGTCCATCGAGCACGACCTGCGTTTCAGCCACTTCGGCTGGAGGCAGGCGCTAGTGCCGGTGACGGCGGCTGCGTCGCTGCTGCTGGCGGTGGGCAGCATCGGCTGGCTGGAGGACGGGCGATGGCGCCTGGTTGCCAGCGATCACCGTTCGGCTCTGCGCTTCGAGCCCCCGGTCCTGGAGGGCGCCTACCGCGTGCTGTGGATCGGCGCGCCCGAGTTTCTGGCCACCGAAGGGCACAGCCTGGCCCCGGGCGTGGCCTGGGCGTCCACCGTCGGCGACTCGGTGACACTCCTCGATCGCGCCATCCCGCTTGATCCGGGTCGAGCCGATCTCTTCTCCACGGCGATCGAAGAGATCGAACAGGGACGCACGGCGCGGGGCGGGCGCCTCCTGGCCGGTGTGGGCGTGCGCTACGTAGTGCTGCTGCACCGGCTTGCGCCGGCGCCGTTCGTCTCCGAGGAAGACTCCCGGCCGGTGCCACCGGACCTGATCGCCGTGATGCGCGATCAACTGGATCTCGAGCTGGTGGAAGGCACCAACAGCGCGGTTGACATGTTCGTGAACACGGCGTGGGTGCCCATGCGGGCTCTCTACCCGCCGGGATTCGACGAGGGCATCGAGGACTTCACGGACCTCGAGGCCCGCCCGTTGAACGCCGGCTCGCCGATGTTCTCCGGCGACGGTCCGCCCTGGACGGCAAGGATTCCCGACAACGCCGAGATCCTCATCAGCCACACCCCGCGACCGGGCTGGGAGCTGACCGTGGACGGCGAGCCCGTGCCCAGGCGGGAGGCGCTGTCGTGGGCGAGGGCCTACCAGCCCTCGGAGGCGGGGGAGGTGCAGCTCTCCTACGCGGCACCGTGGTGGCGTCACGGTGGTCAGCTGGTCGGCGCGGCGGCGCCCGTCGTGCTGGTGCTCGCGTGGCTGCGCCGGCGGATGGACCGGTCCTGATGCGCTCGATGCGAGTCCTGGCCATCATCGCGATAGGCGGCCTCTTGCTGGCCGGCGTACTGGTCGACATCGGTGATCGCGCCGTCCTGCACCGGGCTGATCAGTACGAATCGGCCCTCGTGGCGCCGACGGGCGTCGTCAACACCTGGTTCTGTCCGGGCGGCAGCAGTGTCGCGGGCATAGCGGAGCTGACGGTCCAGATGGTGAACAGATCCGATGAGCCGCGGACCGTCACTGTGTCCGTGCTGCCAGGCGGGTCCGCACCGCAGGACCCGTCGAACCGCGAGATGAGCATCGAGCCCCGCGGCCGCGTACTTCTGCAGCCGTCCGAGGCAGTGCCCGGCGCCGAATGGGTGGGAGTGATGGTCGAGACGACGGGTGCCGATGTGGTCGTGGAACAGATTCTCACCGCCGCCGAGGGAGTGGGCCGCTCACCCTGCCTCACCCGAACGGCCGAGAGCTGGATCGTCTCCAACGGCGCGACCCGCTCGGCGGTTGAGCAGGAGCGCTTCGTCGTGATGCTGCTCAACCCGTTCCCGGACGTGGCGGTGGTCGACATCGAACTGGTGGCCGATGTGGGACGCGACTCGATCGACGGGCTTGTCGTGCCCGCCCAGCGGGTAGCGGCGGTGGACGTCACATCCGAAGTGACGGTGGCGTCCACCGTCGCCGCCTTCATCGATGTGGTGTCCGGCCGGGTGGCGGCGTCGTGGATACAGGTCGCGGACGGCCTCATCGCCGGCCGCGGCATCCGGACTGCGCCGGCAGTTCCCGGTGCCGCCGATCTCTGGCACCTTCCGGTTGCCGCAGTCGGGGCTGACCGCCGGGATGTCGTCGCCGTGTCCAACCCGTCGGCCACCGACACCGCCGAGGTCGACGTGGAGGTCATTCCCGAGGATCCGCAACTCGAGGTGGGTCCCATCGAGATCACGGTCCGGCCGGGCCGGACCGCTCTCATCGACCTGTCGCAGCAGGGGCGGCTGAACGGCATAGGCCACTTCAGCCTGGCCGTCCGCTCCCTGACGCCGGTGCCGGTGGCGGCGTCGATCACCAGCGTCACGGCTGCCTTCGCTGATTCTGACAGTCCTTCTGATCCCGGCAGTCCTGCCGGCGCCGGCACCGCCGGCACCGCCGGCAGCGCCGCGGTGGCCGGGTCGACGGCGACGATCGGCGCCGACGGGGCTGCTCGCCGCTGGCTGGTGCCCGCGGAGGCGCCCGATACCGAAGGCGCCGTCGGGCTGGGGACCGACACGGGGTCGCTGGTGATCGTCAACCCGTCGGCTGCGGGAATCGCACGGGCCGACGTCAGCGTCGCCGGCAGCCTGGCCCGCACCATCGAGATCGGGCCCCTGCGGAGCCGGAGGCTGCCACTGTCCGGGCTGGGCTCCGGCCACTTCGTGGTGGAGGTCGATTCGTCGGCGCCCGTGGTCGTCGGCCGCGAGGTCGTCGGGCTCACCTCCCGATCGGCATCGCTGGGAGTGGCCGTGGACCAACCGGTACCGATCGCCGGGCTTCGCTGACTCCCGCTGAGTGTCGTTGATCAGGCGGCGGGGGTGGGCACGTCGGCCTGAGCGCCTGAGCCGTTACCGGCCGCCGGTGGGGGATCGGCCTCGGGCTCCGCGTCAGTGCTGGGCGCGCTCTCGGTGGCGTCGCCCGACGGGGAGCCGCCGTGAGACACAGCAATGAGGCGCTCCACTTCGTCACCGCTGATGGTCTCATGCTCGAGCAGGGCCCGGGCCACCAGGTCGAGTCCGTGGCGGTACTCGGTCAGGGTCTGGCGGCACCGCTCCTGCTGCTCCCGCAGGATGCGCTCGGTCTCCTCGTCGATCACCCGGGCCGTCTCATCGCTGTAGTCGCGGGTCTGCACCAGATCCTCGCCCAGGAACACCTGGTTCTGCGATCCCCAGGCCATGGGTCCGATCTCCCTGGACATGCCCCATTCCCGGACCATGGACCGGGCCAGCGCAGTGGCACGCATCAGGTCGTCGGCCGCGCCGGTGCTGCTGATGCCGAACACTAGCTCCTCCGCGATGCGGCCGCCGAACATCACTACGAGACGGTCCCGGATGTAGTCGGCGCGGTAGATGTGGCGATCCTCCTCGGGCAGCTGCATGGTGACGCCCAGCGCCATCCCGCTGGGGATGATCGTCACCTTGTGGAGCGGGTCGGCCGTCGGGAGCACGGCCGCGCACACGGCGTGGCCAGCCTCGTGATAGGCGATGGCCTCCTTCTCGTCGTCGGTGAGGGCCAGCGACTCGCGCTTCTGGCCCATGATCACCCGGTCGCGGGCCAGCTCGACATGCCGGGCCGCGATCTCCTCGTCGCCCTCGCGCACCGCGTACAGAGCCGCCTCGTTGATCAGGTTGGCCAGATCGGCGCCGCTCATCCCCGGCGTGCCCCGGGCCACCACGTTCAGGTCGAGGTCGCCGGCGGTGCGCTTGCCCTTGATGTGGACCTCGAGGATCGCGAACCGGTCCGCCAACTCCGGCAGCGGCACGACCACTTGGCGGTCGAAGCGTCCAGGACGCAGCAGAGCGGGGTCGAGGATGTCGGGCCGGTTGGTGGCGGCCATCATCACGATGCCCTCTGAGCCTTCGAAGCCGTCCATCTCCGAGAGCATCTGGTTGAGGGTCTGCTCGCGCTCGTCGTGGCCTCCGCCCAGGCCCGCGCCGCGCTTGCGGCCGATCGAGTCGATCTCGTCGATGAAGATGATCGCCTTGCCCATCTTCCGGGCCGACTGGAACAGGTCGCGGACCCGGCTGGCCCCCACCCCCACGAACATCTCCATGAAGTCCGATCCCGTCACCGAGAGGAACGGCACGCCGGCCTCGCCTGCCACTGCCTTGGCGATCAGGGTCTTGCCCGTGCCCGGCGGGCCCACCAGCAGCACGCCCTTGGGCACCCGGGCGCCTATCTCCGCGAAGCGCTCCGGCGTCTTGAGGAAGTCGACGATCTCGGTGATCTCCTGCTTGACGCCCTCATAGCCGGCCACATCGTCGAAGGTCGTGCCGGGCCGCTCGGTGGTGTAGGTCTTGGCCCGGCTCCGCCCTATAGACATGATGCTGCCCATCTGGCCCTGGGCCCGGCGCTGCATCCACCAGAAGAACAGGATGAGCAGGCCGATGGGCAGCAGCAGCGGAATTATCGACAGGAAGAAGTTGGTCTGGGGAGTCTCGTAGCGGAACTCCGGGACATGCTCGTTGATCAGCGCAGTGTCGGCATCGGGCAGCGGCAGCGGTCCGTTGGATGAGTACTCGGTGCCGTCGACGGCCGTCGCCTTGATGCTCCCGCTGTTGTTGTTGTAGGTGCCCTGGACGATGCTGCCGCCGGTGACCCGGTCCAGGAAGTCCGGATAGGAGATCCCGTCCCCGGAGTCATCAGGGAGCATGGTGGTGGCTAGGACGACGGCGACGACGGCGCCGATCATCAGCCAAACCACCAGGCGCGAGCGGCGCTGCGATTCCGGCGACGGCCGCAACGGCGACCGGGACCCCTTGCCGTCCTGCATGGGCGGAGGCGGCGGCGGCGGCGTGCTGTCGGCCACGGGACTCAGGCTAGTCGTCTACGGTCCGGATGTAGCCTCAGCGACGATGCGACTGCAGCGGAGCATTCTGAACAAGCCCCTCCTGCATGTCGCCGGACCGTCGGCCGTGATCGTGGTCACGACCATGCTTTCCGACGACCGATGCCGGAGGGCTGCATGCCGACGATGATGCCGGCCACGACCCGGCTGAAGTGGGCGGTGGCCGGATGGACTCTGGGGTTCTTGGGGAGTCTGGCCGCCGTGGTGTTGGTTGTGGCCCTGTTCGGGCTGGATCTTGGCGGCGAGGGCGCGTCCTCGGAGTTGACACTGGGCCCGCTGTTCCTGCTGCAGGTTCCTCTGTGGATCGGTCTGGTGGGCACGCCGCTGCTGGCCAGAAGGCGCGGTCTGAACTGGCGCGAGCAGATGGGATGGCGAATGCGGCCCTCCGATGTGCCCGTCGGCGTCGCCGCCGGCCTGCTGCTGCAGTTCGTGCTGCTCCCGCTGCTCTATCTCCCGATCCTCGAGGTCTTCGAGGACCTCGACGTGGAGGGACCGGCCCGGGATCTGACCGAGATGGCCGAGGCGGCGCCGGAGGTCGCGATGCTGGTGTTCATGACAGTGATCGCGGCTCCCCTCACGGAGGAGGTGTTCTTCCGGGGCCTGCTGCAGGGAGCGCTGCGCGATCGGTTCGGCCCGGTTCGTGCGGTGGTGATCTCCTCGCTGGCGTTCGCGGTGGTTCACTTCCAGGTGGTGCAGTTCCCGGCGCTGCTCGTGATCGGGGTGGTGCACGCCCTGCTGGTGCTGGCCACCCGACGTCTGGGAGCGGCCCTGTGGTCGCACGTCGCCTTCAACGCCGCCACAGTGGTGGTCCTGCTGTCGTGAGGCTGCCGGACGGCGTGTCGGAACCCAGCGAGCGAACCACTTCCGTACTCACGTCGGTACTCGTCGGCGCGGTGGTGGTGCTGGTGACCGCGTTCTTGGTAGCCAACCTGAGGCCGTGGCTCTGGTTCACGGACACGACGCCCACCGGAGGCGATCTCGGAGCCCACGTGTGGGCGCCGGCCTACCTGCGCGATGTTCTCATCGGCGAGCTGAGGCTGACGGGATGGACCCACGACTGGTACGCCGGCTTTCCCGCTTTCACGTTCTACATGGTGGTCCCGTCGCTGCTCGTCGTGATGATCAACGTGGGCCTCGGGCTTCACGAGGCGGTGTTCGCCCACCTCGCGGTGGCTCTCGCGGCCGGTGCGGCCGCGCTGGTGGTGGCCCGGCGGGCGGGACGGCCCGCCGGCCAGTGCTGGGCGGTCGCGTCGGCCGTCGCCGCGACAGCCGGTGCGGCCAAGCTGTTCGTCGACGCCCCGGCGGCCGACCGCGCCCTGGCCGGGCTGCTGCTGCCGGCCGCCGCGGCCTGGTGCGCCTGGTACGGCTTGCGCCGCAGACCCCGCGGGCGGGCGGGAGCGTCGGTGGCCGCGGCCGTTCTGACGCTGGTCGTGGTCCCCATGCCGTACGGCGTGTCACTGAAGCTGGTGACGATCGCGGGGGTCGTGGCGCTGCCGGTGGCGGTGTGGGCGATGGCCCGCCTGGGCGGGATCGGCGCCGAGGGTCGGGCGCTGGCCGCCGTGGCCACCCTGCTGTTCCTCTTCGACCGCTCGTTCAACATCTACGGCGGGAACCTGATGTCCACCATGGCGGGCGAGTTCGCCTACTCGCTGGGCCTGGCCGTCGCCGTCCTCTACATCGGGGTCGCCGTCCGCGGCATGCAGACCGACCGGCACAGGATCCTGGCCGGCGCGCTGCTGGCCCTCACCGGGCTGATGCACCTGTTCTCTGCGTTCTTCGCGCTGGCGGCGGTGGCCGCCCTGCTGCTCGTCCTGCCGTGGCGGGCCGCCGAATGGCGACGCCGGCTGGTGTGGACCGTCTCCAGTGGGGCGCTGGCCGCGGCCCTCAGCGCGTGGTGGGTGCTGCCGTTCTGGTGGAACCGGGGCCTGCTGAACGACATGGGTTGGGGCAAGGAGCGCCGCTACCTGTCCTCGCTCTGGTCGCGCAGCTCCTTCGACTACAGCTTCCTTGCGAACGATCCGCCGTTGCAGCTGTTCGTGGTGCTGGCGGCGGCCGGAGCGGTGCTGCTGTTCTTCCGGCGGGGGCGGCTCGGCATGGCCCTGGCGCTGACCGGGGCGATCGTGGCCGCGGGCTTCCTGATCCTGCCCGAGGGGCGCCTGTGGAACGTCCGGATCCTGCCCTTCTACTACCTCACCGTCTACCTGACCGCAGCTCTCGGCATAGGCGAGGCGGTCCGGCTGGCGCGGTCGGCCCTCGACCGCCGGCATGCGGCCCGGGGCGCTGCGACCGCCCCGGCCGCGGAGCCTGGAGAGACCGGGGAGCCAGCCGGGGCCGCCGAGGCCGCCGGGGCTGCCGGAGCCGGCCGATTCAGGGCATCGGCGGGAGCTATCGTGGCCGGCGGCTCGGTCGTGGTGTTGGCGGCCGCGGTGTTGGTGATGGTGGGACTGCCGCTGCGGTCGCTGCCGGGCGGAAGCGTCGGCGGCGACGACGTCTACCATTGGGGACCGTTCAGCTCCAGCGAGTCCAACCTCGGGCCGTACTGGGTCGAGTACAACTTCGAGGGCTACGAGGGCAGGGGACCGACGGCCGACGGCGGGGGCAGCTCGGAGTATTGGGACCTCGTCGCGACGATGGACCGGATCGGTGAGAGCCACGGCTGCGGCCCCGCCCTCTGGGAGTACGAATCCGGCCGGCTCGGCTCCTACGGCACTCCGATGGCGCCGATGCTGCTGCCGTACTGGACCGACCGCTGCATCGCGTCGATGGAGGGCCTCTACTTCGAGGCTTCGGCCACCGTCCCGTACCATTTCCTGATGCAGTCGGAGCTGTCGTCTGCCCCGTCGAGGGCCCAGCGGGACCTGCCCTATTCGGGACTCGATGTCGCCCGGGGGACCGAGCACCTGCGGGCCATGGGTGTGCGCTACTACATGGCCTTCTCAGAGGACGCGGTGCGCCAGGCCCGAGCCGCGGCGGACCTCACCGAGGTCGGCGAGGCGCCGCTGGGCCCGTGGGTCGTGTTCGAGGTGTCCGGCCACGCTCCGGCGGTCGGGCTGTCGAGGCTGCCGGTGGTGGCCGACGGCCTCGACGACTCGGACGAGCGGTGGCTTGAGGCGTCGGTAGGGGCTTTCCTGGCTGCCGGCCGGGACGGGCCCGTGCTCGCGGCCGACGGTCCCGACGCTTGGCCCCGGATGACTCTGCCCGACATCCGGGGTGAGCGCCGCGACGACCCGTCCGGCTCCGACTTGGGCCGCCGGCATGTGATGCGGCGGCTGTCGGAGGTCCTCGGCGATGTCGCTCCTGTCGAGAACATCGAGCCGGCAGAGGTCAGCGGCCTCGTCCGCGGCGACCATTCGATCTCGTTCTCGGTGGATCGGGTGGGGTCGCCGGTTCTGGTGCGAACCTCGTATTTCCCGAACTGGTCGGTGTCGGGCGCCCAGGGGCCCTACCGCGCGACGCCCAACTTCATGGTGGTGGTGCCGACCGCTACCGAGGTCCGCCTGACCTACGGCCGCAGCCCGGTGGAGTGGTTCTCGATGGCCGTCACCCTGGTGGGACTGGCGGCCGTCGTGTGGCTCCTGACGCGCTCTAGGAGGGCTCCGGGGGCCGGAACCGGTGCGACCGACACGACGGGAGAGCTCGGCCCGTCCTCCGAGCCGAACGACCCGTGAGGTTCTCGGTGATCGTTCCGGCCTACCGAGAGGCCGGCCGGATTGGCGACACGGTCGCCGCGCTGCGCATCGCCCTGGACGGCGTGGAGGCCGACGGCGGCGCGGAGATCGTGGTGGTCGACGACGGCTCCGACGACGGCACCTCCGATGCCGCCCGAGTCGCCGGTGCCGACGTGGTGGTTGAACTCGGCGTGAACCGGGGCAAGGGCGAGGCGGTAAGGGCAGGCATGCGGGCCGCTTCGGGACAGGTCGTCGCCTTCACGGATGCCGACCTCGCCTACGCTCCCAACCAGCTCGTAACACTGCTGGAGGAGGTGGAGCGGGGCGCCGATGTGGTGGTTGGCGACCGTCGCCACCCGGACTCGCTGGCCGTCACCGACCCGTCCTGGCTGCGCAGCGCCGGGAGCCGGACCGTGGCCGGGGTCCGGTGGCTGCTGAGGCTGAGTCCGGGCCGTGACACGCAGTGCGGCCTCAAGGCCTTCTCCCGGGAGGCCGCCCTGTCGCTGGCCGGGGCCTCGGTGATGGACCGGTTCTCGATGGACGTGGAGATGCTCTGGCTCGCCGACCGCCTGGGTCTGGATGTGCGGGAGCTGCCGGTCGAGGTCGTCAACCGGCAGTCGTCCTCGGTCCGGGTCGTCAGCGACGGTTGGGAGCTGGTGCTCGACATGTGCCGCATCCGGATGCGGGCCCTGCTGGGCCGTTACCCGAACAAGCACGGCGGGTAGGCGGCGGTGGCCGATCTCGACGCCATCTTCAAGGCCTACGACATCCGTGGGATCGTGGGATCCGAGATCGACGCCGAAGCGTGCTTCGCCATCGGAGCGGCCTTCGGCGGCCACGGGCGCGATCGGGGCTCGGCCCGCGTGGTGGTCGGCCGCGACATGCGCCCCGACGGCCCCGAGCTGTCCGCGGCCTTCTGCCGGGGCGCGGCTGCGGCCGGCGTCGACGTGATGGACGTCGGCCTGTGCGCTACCGAGATGGTTTACTTCGCGTCCGGGCTCTTCGACGTACCGGGGGCGATGTTCACCGCCTCGCACAACCCGGTGGGCCACAACGGCATCAAGCTCTGCGGCCCGGGCGCGACCCCCATCGGGACCGGCACGGGACTGGAGGCGATCAAGGCCCGCGCCTCCGACCGGCCGCCGCGGACGGCCGCCGCAGGAGCGATCACTCGACACGACATCCTGGCCCGTTACGTCGAACATGTTCTGTCCTTCGTGGATGCCGGCGGGCTGCAGCCGCTGCGACTGGCGGTCGACACCGCCAACGGCATGGGCGGCCTGGTGGCTCCGGCGGTCTTCGATCCGCTGCCCTTCGAGGTCGATTACCTCCATCCTGAGCTCGACGGCACGTTCCCCAACCACCCGGCCGACCCGCTCCGACCCGAGAACCTGGAGGACGTCCAGCGCAGGGTGAGCGCCGTCCCGGCCGATGCGGGACTGGCCTTCGACGGCGACGCCGACCGGGTGTTCGTGGTCGACGAGCTGTCCCGGCCGCTCTCGGGCTCCCTGAGCACCTCGCTCATCGCGACCGTGATGCTCGAGCGCGAGCCCGGCGCGACGATCGTGCACAACGTGATCTGCTCCAGAGCCCTGCCCGAGATCGTTGAGGAGCAGGGCGGTCGAACGATGAGGACGCGGGTGGGGCACTCGTTCATGAAGCAGGCCATGGCCTCCAGCGGAGCGCTGTTCGGAGGCGAGCATTCCGGCCACTACTACTTCCGGGACAACTACGGCGCCGACAGCGCCATGATCGCGGTGCTGGTCCTGCTGGAGGCGCTCGGCCGGCACGACGGAAGCCTCAGCGACCTGGTCGCTCCGCTGGAGCGCTACGCCGCGTCGGGCGAGATCAACACCGAGGTGCCCGACCAGGCTGCGATGATCGAGCGGGTGGCGGCCGCGTTCGCGGGCTGCGCGCAGGACCGGCTCGACGGCCTGACCGTCGACTGCGGCGACTGGTGGTTCAACCTGAGGCCCTCCAACACCGAGCCCCTGCTGCGGCTGAACGTCGAGGCCGGCGACCCCGCCGAGGTCCGAGCCCGAGTCGCTGAGGTTCTCGCCCTGATCACCCGCACTCGCCCGTAGCATCTGGTTACCGTCGGCTCGCTCTTGGAGGAGATGGCCCTGCCGTGACACTCGAAGCCCGCCTGCTGGAGATTCTCGCCTGCCCTAGCGACAAGGGACCGCTGCTGTACTTCCCCGACGAGGGGGGCCTGTACAACCCCCGGCTGCGTCTCCTCTACAGGGTGGAGGACGGGATTCCCGTGATGCTGCTGGACGAGGCCGTTCCGGTGGACGATCCCGAGCACGAACGCCTGCTGGCCAAGGCGGAGGCCGACGGAGTCGGCCCCACCTTCGAGGCCGACCGCGCCGGCGGGCCCGAGAGCTGAGGCAAGCCGCCGTGGTCGCCGTCGATCTCCTGGAGGCCCTCCGGCACCTTCCCGGCCAGGTGCGCGACGCCGCAGTAGCGGCCGCCGACGTCGAGGGACTTCCCGCTCGCGGCGAGATCTCCGAGGTGGTCATCGTGGGAGCGGGCGGGGGAGGGGTGGCCGGCGACGTGGTCGAGTCGGTCGCTCACCTGCAGGGCTCGGTACCGGTGCTGGCCACGGGCGGTATCAGCCCGGCCTGGCTCTCGGAGTCGTCCCTGGTGGTGGCCGTGTCGCAGTCGGGCGACGACCAACCGACGGTGGCCGCGGCCCGGATGGCGCACGCTGGCGGCGCCCGCATGGTGGCGGTCACGTCGGGCGGGGAGCTGATGGGGCTCTGTGCCGAGTGGGGCGTGCCGGTCACGAGGGTGGATCCCTTCGCGGGGCCGGCGGCCGGGCTCGGAGTGGTCATCGTGCCGGTGCTCGTGCTGCTGGAGCGGGTCGGTGCGCTGTCCGGCATGAACCGGCTGATCTCCGACAGCGCCGAGCAGATCGAGGTCCGGCGAAGGCTCCTCGACGACGACCCGGGGCCGGTGCAGGCGCTGGCCGACGGGGTTGCGGGCCGCATGGCTGTGGTCTGCGGCTCGGGCGGGGTGGGCAAGCACGCCGCCCGCCGCTGGGTCAACCGCCTCAACCGGATCGGCGACGTGGCGTCGGTGCGTCGCAACCTCCCGGCCGACGAGGCCGAGGCTGCGACGTGGGCCACGCTGGCCAGGGGCATCCCGGCCGGGGTCGTCGCGGTAGTGCTGCGCCACGACTTCGAGCCTCCGGGACTGGCCGACCGCGTCGATCTGCTCGGCTCGGCCGTGACGGCCCTCCACGAGGTGCGGGCCCAGGGTGAGGGAGCCCTGGCCCAGTTGCTGGACCTGGTGCTGGTGGGCGACGCAGTGGCCGCGGTGGCGGCCCGGCGAGGCCGTGACATCTCGGATCCTGACTGAGCCAGCCCAGGAACGGTCGAGGCATGGAGCTGATTGAGGGAGCGGTCAAGAAATACGACTGGGGGTCGCTCACAGCCATCCCAGACCTGCTCGGACGTCCCCCAACCGGCGAGCCATGGGCCGAGCTCTGGTTCGGGGCCCATCCGGCCTCACCGGCCACGGTGGGGGCCCGAGCCGAGCTCCTCGACCAACTGATAGCGGCCGATCCGGTAGCGGCTCTCGGCCCGGCCGTGGCGTCGCGCTTCGGCCGGCTGCCGTTCTTGCTCAAGGTGCTGGCCGCGGCTGCGCCGCTGTCGCTCCAGGCCCACCCCTCGGCCGAGCACGCGGAAGCGGGATTCGCCCGCGGAGGAGTTCTGCTTGAAGCGGCTGGAGGTGGACGGCTCCGCCACCGTGGCTGCGGGACCAGCGGTACTGCTGTGCACGGACGGCTGCGTCGAGGGCAACGGGCTGACCTTGGACCGCGGCGCCGCGGCCTGGGTGGCCGCTGGCGAGCGCTCGGTTGTCTTCCATGGCCGGGGCACGGTGTTCTGCGCTGAGGTTGGTGCCGCCTAGAACCTCGGAAACGGTGAGCCGAGCGTTCGGCGGTCGGTCCAGTAGACTTGCCCGGCAGGCACGCGAACCCCGACGGCGGGATGCGGGATATGGCGGTAACGGCACGTTCGAAGGACGCTACGGCAGCACGCCTGCGCCAATGGGCGGCCGCGGCTGTCCGGCACGCGAACGTCGCTGAGGCGGAGGACACCGAGTATCTGATCGCGACCGTCGAGGGCTGCCCCGGCGCGTGGGCGTACGGAACCACCGCCGCGGACGCGGTCGCCTACTTGGAGTCGGTGCTTGTCGGATGGGCTGATGTCAAACTGGCCGATGGCGACACCGACATCCCGGAGATGGGAGGCATCAATCTCGTCCGTGGGCCATGAACCGCCGGTTGGGGCCCGTCAAGCGGCGAGAACTAATAGCCAGGCTGAAGAGGCTTGGCTGGCGTGGCCCGATCCCGAGCCGGCATGACTACATGGCGCTCGGGCGCCGCAAGGTGCACATTCCGAATGACAAGGAGATCGACGCCGGTCTGTTGCGCGTCATCCTCAACGAGGCTGGGATCAGTCGTGACGAGTGGTTCAACACCGACTAGCCGTCGGTCTCGCTCGTACGTTCGGCACCGATAGCTTCAGGCTTCTATGGACATGCGAGTCGCTGACCTGTCGCTAGCTTCGCTCGGGCGGGCCGAGATCCGTCTGGCCGAGCACGAGATGCCCGGACTGATGGCGCTGCGGGGCCGCTACCTGGACGACCAGCCCCTGGCCGGCGCCCGCATCGCCGGGTCGCTGCACATGACCGTGCAGACGGCCGTGTTGATCGAGACGCTCGTCGCGCTGGGCGCCCACGTCCGGT
Organism: Acidimicrobiaceae bacterium; assembly: GCA_009844405.1. Lineage (GTDB taxonomy): Bacteria > Actinomycetota > Acidimicrobiia > Acidimicrobiales > Aldehydirespiratoraceae > Aldehydirespirator. The sequence goes on along the minus strand of VYBO01000060.1, from coordinate 31,932 downwards.
GGGCGAGCTGCAACATCTTCTCAACCCAGGACCACGCCGCCGCGGCCGTCGCGGTAGGACCCGACGGCACCGCCGACGAGCCCAGGGGGGTACCGGTGTTCGCTTGGAAGGGCGAGACGCTGGAGGAGTACTGGTGGGCGACCGAGCAGATCTTCCGCTGGCCCGACGGCGCCGGGCCGAGTCTCATCCTCGACGACGGCGGCGACGCCACCCTGCTGGTCCACAAGGGGCTCGAGTTCGAACGGGCCGGCGAGGTGCCCGAGGCCGCCGGGGACGACCCCGAGGAGTGGTCGGTCATCCTGGACCGGCTCCGCACCATCGCCGGCGACGATCCCGGTTTCTTCTCGCGCATCGTGCCGTCCATCACCGGCGTGTCCGAGGAGACCACCACCGGCGTGATGCGGCTCCAGCAGATGCTGGAGCGGGGCGAGCTGCTGTTCCCGGCCATCAACGTGAACGACTCGGTCACCAAGTCCAAGTTCGACAACCACTACGGCTGCCGCCACTCGCTGCTCGACGGCATCAACCGGGCCACCGACGTGATGATCGGCGGCAAGGTGGCGGTGGTGTGCGGCTTCGGCGACGTGGGCAAGGGATGCGCGGCGGCCCTGCGGGGCCAGGGGGCCCGGGTGATCATCGCCGAGATCGACCCGATCTGCGCCCTTCAGGCGGCCATGGAGGGCTACGAGGTCAACACCCTGGAGGCCGTGGTGTCCATCGCCGACATCTTCGTCACCGCCACTGGTAACGCGGGCGTCATCAGCGCCGGGCACATGGCCCGCATGAAGCACCAGGCTGTTGTGGGCAACATCGGCCATTTCGACAACGAGGTGGACGTCGCCGGGCTGAACCGGATGTCGGACGTGCAGAGGGTCAACATCAAGCCTCAGGTGGACGAGTACGTCTTCGGCGACGGCCACTCGGTGATCCTGCTCTCGGAGGGCCGCCTGCTGAATCTGGGCAACGCCACCGGGCACCCCAGCTTCGTGATGTCGTGCAGCTTCACCAACCAGGTGCTGGCCCAGATCGAGCTGCACGCCAACGCCGGGTCGATGCCGATCGACGTGACCACCCTGCCCCGGCGGCTGGACGAGGAGGTGGCCCGGCTGCACCTCGACGCGCTCGGCGTCCGCCTCACCAGGCTCACCCCCGATCAGGCCGACTACATCGGCGTGGACGTCGACGGGCCCTACAAGCCCGACCACTACCGCTACTGATCGGCCTCAATAGTCCGGCTCCCTCAGTTCTGCATAGCCCGCTTCGGCTTCCAGGGAACGGCGTCTCCAGAGGCCGCCCACCCAGACCGCGAAGATCGTGAGCACGAAGGGAATCATCAGGACGAACTCCCTGGGCACCCGCTCCGTGATGTTGATCTGCGACTGGATGCCGATGGCGTCGGCGAGCCCGAAGAACAGTCCGGCGAGAGCCGCTCCGATGGGATGCCACGCTCCGAAGATGACCGCCACGAAGGCGATGAACCCGCGGCCGTTGGTCATGTTCTCGGTGAAGTTGTGAAGCGCTCCGACCGACAGCTCCGCGCCCCCGAGAGCGCACAGCGCTCCGGCGATGAGCAGCGCTTTAAGCCTCATGACTGACGGGTTCACACCCGCGGTGCGCGCCGCGAACGGGTACTCGCCCACCGCGGCGAGGCGCAGCCCGAAACGGCTGCGGCGAAGAACTACCCAGGCAGCCAGCACGATCAGGGGCGTGAGCCAGACGAGGATTGAGTGTTCCGCAATGATGACGCCTGGCCCCGACGTGATCCCGCGCACGGGCCGCGGCAGCACGACGTCGGTGAACATGGAGCCGCGCAAGTCGAAGATCGCTCCCAGTGCGAACGCCGTGCCACCCAGACCGATCGAGGTGAGCCCCAGCCCGGCGATGATCACGTTGGCGCCGAGGGGGCCGATCACCCACCAGTACACCGCAGAGAGGGCCATGCACGCGCCGACGGCTGCGAGGATCCCGAGTTCCACCGATCCGGTGGCCTCGCCGACGGCCACGGTGGTGAACGCGCCGGTGATCATCAGCCCTTCGAGGCCCAGATGGAAGATCCCGGCCCGGAAGGCGAAGACGCCCGCCGTAGCGACCAGCACCAGCGGCGCGGCCGAGCGAAGCGTGGTGGCGAGGATCTGTTCCATCAGTCCGCCAGGGCCTCCGGGACGAGAGGCGCCCGCCGCCGGCGCGCCGACCGGAACTTGACTGTGACCAGGAACGCCACCATGCCGTGCAGGAGCACCAGCGCAGGTGGCGGAAGATCCGTGACGATCGGCAGGAACAGGATGGCCGACTGCAGGCCGCCGAAGAAGATCGCGGCCACGACGGTGCCCCAGACGCTCAGCAGGCCGACGAGCGCCACCACCACCGCAGTGAAGCCCACCTCGGGCGAGAACCCGGTGACCAGTCGTGCCCCCGGTCCGTGCAGCTCCACCGCGCCGGCAAGGCCGGCCAGTGCCCCGGAGAGTCCGAAAGTGACGAGGCCCACCCGGCGCACGTCTATGCCTTGCCATCGGGCCATAGTCGGGTTGCGTCCGACCAGGGTCATGGTCAGACCGAAGCGGGTGCGCTCCAGCAGCAGCCAGACGAGCACGGCCACGCCTCCGACCAGCAGCAGGACGGTGGCCGAGACGCCGGAGCTGTCGGTGATGCGGAACGCCTCGGGAATGCGCTCGCTGGCCGCGGTCTGGCCGGTGCCCGACGGGTTGCGCATGGGGCCGGCGGTCAGGTACTGGAGCACGAGTGCGCCGATGAAGTTCATCATCAGCGTGGTCAGCACCTCGTCGGTGCCGAAGCGCACGCGCAGGTAGCCGGGCAGCAGTGACCAGGCCGATCCGGCAATGATCGCCGCCGCCGTCCCGCACAGGATCACCAGGGTCGCCGGGCCCCCGCGCCAGCCCAGCGAGACGACCAGCGCAGCGCAGGCGCCCATATAGAACTGTCCCTGGCCGCCGATGTTGAAGAACCCCGCCCGGAAGCCGATCACCACTCCCAGGCCGATCAGCAGCAGAGGAATCGCCCAACGGACCGTGGAGGTGGCTGCGCCCGTCGCGGTTATCGCCCCCTGGATGGTGCCGGAGAAGACGTCGCCCACGCCGTAGCCGCTGGTCCAAAGGACCAGCGCCGTCAGCAGGAACGAGAAACCGACCAGAACGATGGTCGAAGCCAGGCGCTGCAGTCCGCCGGTCACCGGAGGGCCCCCGTCATGGCGTCGCCCACCGCGCGCCGGTCGTAGGGCGCCTCGAAGCGTGCCACGATGCTCCCCCCGTACATCACCAGCAGGCGATCGGACAGTTCGAACAGCTCGTCGAGGTCCGAGGACACCAGCAGTACGCCCGCCCCCGAGTCGCGCAGCCGTCGCAATGACCGACGCACGAAGTTGGTGGCGGAGAAGTCCAGGCCGCGGGTCGGCTGGGCCGCTACCAGCACCTCCAGTCCGGGGGCCATCTCCCGCGACAGGATCAGGCGCTGCACGTTGCCGCCGGAGAGGCTCTCGGCCGGCTGGGTGACCGAGTCGTAGCGGACCTGCCAATGGTCCATCGCCTCGGCCGCCTGCCGCTTGTAATAGCGCAGAGAGATGAGCGGGAGCCGTCGCTGGCGCCAGCCGATGAGGCGCAGCGCCGACTGGTTCAACCAGACGGGTGCAACGCGGCTGATCCCCTCGCTGTTGCGGTCGAAGGGCACGAGGCGCAGCCCCCGCTGCCGTCGCCGGGCGGGGGGAGCGCGGGTCATCTCGGTTCCGCCGAGAACCACCGAGCCCTCGACGACGGCGCCGAGGCCGGCGATGACCGAGACGAGGCTGCGCTGCCCGTTGCCCTCCACGCCGGCGACGCCCACGATCTCGCGGGTCTCGACGCTGAGGTCGATGCTGCGCAGGCCCGGCTCGAAGGCCGACTCCCGGCTCGAGACGCGCACCAACTCCAGCAGGGTCCGTCGGCCACCGTCGGCGGTCGTTTCCACACCGACGGCTCGGTCCGCTTCTGAGGCTGGCCCGACGATGGCGTCGCTCAGCCGGCCCTGGGACACCTCGGACATCTCGCTCGGGCCCAGCACCAGTTCACCGTCGCGGAGCACGCTCACGGTGTCCGCGACGGCGGCCACCTCACGCAACTTGTGCAGCACGACGAGAACAGTGACCCCGTCGTCGCGAAGACGCCGCAGGCGCTCGAACAGCGTGTCGATGGCCGCAGGCGTGAGCAGGGCAGTGGGTTCGTCCAGGATCACGATGCGTGCGTCGGTGGCCAGTGCTCGCACGATCTCCAGCGACTGGCGGGTCTCGACGGGAAGGTCCCGGACGCGCGTCGACAGCACCGCCTCGCCGCCCATCTCGGCCGCGGCGCTCTGCCAGCGCCGGCGCAGTTCGGCTCGCCGGTAGACCGGTCGGCCCGTAGGGCGAAAGGCGCTCAGCTCCAGAGCCTCCGCGACCGTGAACGAGGGAGGCAGCGAGAAGTGCTGGTGAACCATGGCAAGCCCGGCGGCTCTGGCGGCGCGCACATCGCCGGAGGGGAGCTTTCGCCCTGCGACGTGGACGTCCCCCGAGTCGGGGGCTTGGAGGCCGCCCAGGACCTTGGCCAGAGTGGTCTTGCCGGCCCCGTTCTGGCCGACCAGAGCATGGATCCTTCCGGGGCCGAGATCGAGGCTGACGTCGTGGAGGGCCCGGACAGCGCCGAAGGAGACACCGAGCGACCGGCAGCGAACCGCCGGGACTGCGGCGGGTGCCGGTCCGCTCGGCACCGTCATCGATGCGAGATTACCGTTGTCAGAGTTCGGGATCGAAGGGAACCTCGAGAGACCCGTCCTTGATCTGGGAGCGAGCGTCGTCGATCTCGTCGAGCGTGGCGTTGATGATCTCGACCATCTCCGCGGGGCCGTTGGCGAGGAAGTCGGGGTTGACGACCAGGTCCACTCCGCCCTCGGCCACGCCCGCGCCGACGTAGCCGGGCGTGTAGTCGTCGCTCAGGGCGTGCCCGACCTGGGTGTGGAGCACTTCCGCCCAGTACAGCAGGACACTTCCGATCACGGCCGGGCTGTCGAAGTAATTCACCGACCCGCCGATCACGTAGCCGCCCTTCTCCTCCGCGGCCTGGATGACGCCGAGGTCGGTCGCCGCGGCGTCGGTCATGATGATGTCCACTCCGCCGTCGTAGAGCGCGGCCCCGAGTTCCCGGCCCTTGGCCGGATCCTCGAAGGAGTCAGCGAAGGCGGCTTCTCCGGTGATGCCGGGATCCTGCTCTTGACTCCCGGCCACGAAGGCGTTGTAGTCGGCGTTGAGCGGCGGGATGGACACCCCGCCCACGAATCCCACCTTGCCGGTGGTGTTCAGCGCGCCCGCAAGAATACCGGCCAGGTAGGTGCCCTTGTAGTAGTCGAATCCGATAGAGACGAGGTTGTCGAGGCCTCCCTCGAAGCCGAAGACGTGGATGAAGCGGGCGTCGGGGAAGTCCGGTGCCACGGCGACGACGGCATCCTGCATGGGCGGGAAGGTCACCGCGATGATGTCGGTGCCCTGGTTGGCCAGGTTGCGGAGAGTGGTCTCGAAGGTCGACGGATCGGTCGCCTCAATGAAGGTGGTGTCGGCGCCGTAGTCGGCCTCCACCCTCTCGAGGCCCCGCACGAGGTCGTCGATGGGCCCGAGGTCGCCCGCGCTCTGGTTCACCACGAGGGCGACAGTCGGCGCCTCGGCCGGTTCGGGTTCGGGCGCGGCGGTGGTTGCCGGCGCCTCGGTCGGTTCGGGCTCCGCGGCGGTGGTGGCTGGTGCCTCGGTGGGTTCGGGTTCGGGCGCGGCGGTGGTTGCCGGCGCCTCGGCCGGTGCAGGCTCCGGAGCGGCAGCACCGCCGTTGTCGTCGCTTCCACAGGCGGTCGCCACAAGGGCACCGGCCAGCAGAAGGGCTGCACAAACTCGGCTTCTCATCTGAATCCTCCCTGGACATCGAGCAACTTCACTACAATATAGATCATCAGTAAATTGAAGTCAATTGCTTCTGCCCGCGGGCTCCAGCGCCCGGTCTTCGGAGTTGGCTCAGCGGCCCTCCCAGCGGGGGGCGCGCTTCTCGCTGAAGGCGCGGACTCCCTCGTCGCCGTCGGACGACGCCAGCACCTCCACGAGGGCCGGAAGATTGGCCATGCGGGCGTCGGCCGCGGTCATGTGGGCGGTGCGGCGGACGATCTGCTTGATGGCCCGCAACGCCAGCGGTGCGCACGCCAAGAGGTTCTCGAGCCAGCGGTCGGTGGCGGCGTCGAGTTCGGAGGCGGGGACGACCTCGTTCAGCAACCCCAGGGCGAGCGCCTCGGCCGCGCTGAAGCGCCTGCCCGTCAACAGGACTTCCATGGCCCACTTGGTCGGGAGCTGCCGAGCCAGCGACACGATCCCCCCGTCGAGGGGCAGGCGGCCGAGCCGGGGCTCGACGAACCCCAGCACGGCATCCTCGGACGCCACCGCCAAGTCGCATCCCACCACCAGCTCGAGGCCGCCTCCGAGCGCGTAGCCGTTGACCCGGGCCAGCACCGGCACGTCCAGCGAGTCGCGCAGCGGCAGGTGGCCGAAGCCGTGCTCGCGGGCGTGCAGCCAGTAGTCGAGGCCGGTCGGACCTTCGGCGCGCATGTCGTCGCCGGCGCAGAAGGCCCGGTCCCCGGCGCCGGTGAGCACCACGACCCGCACCGCGCGGTCGGCCTCGATGGCCTCCCAGGCCCTCCTGAGATCGTCCTGATGGGCCTTGTCGATGGCGTTGAGCCGCTCGGGACGGTTGATCGTCAGCCGGGCGACGTGATCGCTGACGTCCAGATCGATGCTCATGCCAGTACGCCCGCCTCGACCAGCGCGCCGACACGCTCGGGCGCGATCCCGTATTCCTCCAGAGCCGCGGCGGCGCCCGCGCCCAGCGGGGGCGGCGGGCTGTGCGATGCAGCCGGCGTGTCGGGCAGATGCACCGGCGAAGCCACCGACCGCAGCGGCGCGCGGCCCGGGCGGGGCATCTCCACGATCATGGATGCGGTGTGCGGGTCCTGCAGGGCCTCGTCGAGCGTCCGCACCGGGGCGCAGAGAACGTCCTGCGCCTCGAGCCGCTCGATCACCTCTGTGGAGGCGAAGCCGCCGATGGCCTCCGCGATCAGGGCCTGGAGGCGGGGCCGGTTGGCGGCCTGGTCGGCCATCGTGGCGAAGGAGGGGTCGGCCGAGAGGTCCTCCAGATCGAGCGCCTCGCAGATGTCGCGCAGGGGGTTCGGCTTGAAGGCGCCCACGAGCACGACCTCGCCGTCGGCGGCGGCGAACGTGCCCACGAGGGGCATTCGGGCCCAGTTCAGCGGGTCGCGGCCCATCAGCGCCATGGTGGCCTCCAGGATCTGCATGGCGAGCAGGGAGTCGTAGAGCGAGACCTCGACTCTCTGGCCCCGGCCGGTCCGGGTCCGATGGAGCAGAGCCATCAGGATTCCCTGAACCATGTGCATGCCCGCGGTGTAGTCGGCCAGAGAGACGGGGTAGATGGCGGTCGGGTGGCCGGGGTCGGCCTTGTGCGACATCGCACCGGTGAGGGCCTGCGCCAGTATGTCCTGGCCGCCCTTGCGGGCGTAGACGCCGCCCGTGCCGAATCCGGTTCCCTGGGCGTAGACAATGCGGGGATTGATCCCCGACAGGCGCTCGTACCCCAGGCCCAGACGGTCCATCACCTCCGGCCGGTAGTTGTTGACCACCACATCGGCGGCGGCGACGAGGTCGTCGATCAACCCCAGACCCTCGGGCGAGCGGACATCGACGACCATGCTGCGCTTGTTGCGGTTCAGGGCGCCGAACGCCGGATGCTCGGCACCGTCCGGGTCGACGAGGGCCTGACGGAAGATGTCCCCGCTGCCGGGGCGCTCGATCTTGAGCACATCGGCGCCGTGGTCGGCCAGCAGCTGGGTGGCGACCGGACCCATCATGATCTGCGAGAAGTCCAGAACTCTGATCCCCGCGAGCGGCTGGGCGGCCGGGGCGCTCACGAGTTCGCCTCCGGGGTGCTGCGGGCCCGACGCGCCCGCAGCGACGGGATGTCGCCCGGGTCGGCGCCCTGGCGACGCAGGCGCCGCTGCACGGCCGCAACGTCGACCTTGCGAACGGTGACGCCGCAGTCCAACGCCTCGACGGCGGCCGTTCCAGCGGCCTCGCCCATCGACATGCACGGCGGGATCTCCCTGGACAGCTTCTGGGCCTCGGGAGTCACCGAGTAGTGCCGGCCCGCCACCAGCAGCTGCTCCACGCGCTGGGGGAGCATCGCCCGGTAGGGGGTGTAGTAGCCGCGGCCCCGGGCCACGCTGTCGGTGAAGTGGACCCGGTTGACCACGTCGTCCTTGGTCACCACATACTCGCCCTCGATCAGACGCGACTGGCGCACTCCGATCTGGGGGGCCACATCGATCACGACGGCATTCTCGAACCCCGGATAGTGCTCCCGCACGTATTCGACGAGGTCGGCGATCTTCTTGCGTCCCTCCCGGTCGGCGGCGGTGAGGTCCTCCACGCTCAGGCCGTCGTAGCCGTTCATGTGCGGGCAGTTGCACCACACCACCCCCCGCAGCGGCGTCTTCAGCCACCACATGGCCCAGGAGCCGCCGAGGATGCGCCGGGCCCGGCGGTTCAACGCGTGGCATTCGGCGGGCTGGGAGTGCTCGAACCGCTCCGCGGTGTCGGTGTCGACGTTTCCGAGGCGGAAGACCGTGGTCACCATGTACGAGCCCTCCACATGGGGCGCGCCCGCCCCGGCGGCCACGTCGGCGTCGCCGCTGGCATCGATCACCACGTCGCCGAGCACGGCCTGGGGGCCGGTCTTGGTCTCGCAGATCACGCCGCCGACGGTGTCGCCGGACATGATGGGCGCCGAGTACCAGGAGTGGAGCCGGACGTCGACCCCCGCCTCTTCCACGAGGTCGTTGGAGACCCGCTTCCAGCCGTCGGGATCGAAGGCCACTGCGTAGACGATGGACTTCTCCGGTCCCTTGGCGTAGAGGTCGAACAGACCCCAGCGGGACCATCGCTGCCACATCTCGCTGCTGAGGAGGCGGTCGCCGGGCGGCGGGTACACCGCAAGTCCGAGAACATGCAGGCGATCCACCATCTCTTGGGCGAGGCCGCGCACGGTGATCTCGTCGGGTCCGTCGGCGAAGTCGTCGAGCACGAGGACCATTCCGCCTGCGGCCAGGCCGCCCAGGTGGGCGTAACGTTCCAGGAGGGTGACACTCGCCCCACCGCGGGCGGCCGAGACCGCCGCCGCCAGGCCGGCCGGGCCGCCACCCACGACGACCACGTCGCTGCGGGCCGCCACGGGCGCATCGGCGGCCGGTCGGGTGACGGCGCAGTCCATCGCCCTAGAAGCTCGGCGGAGTCACCACCCACAGTGACACCGAGGTGACGTCGCCGGGGTTCTCGTACCAGTGCGGGATCGTGGAGCTGTAGGAGATCGAGTCGCCGGCCCGCAGCACGTAGTGGGTGCCGCCGACATTGACGGCGTGGGTTCCCTCAAGGACGATGCCGAACTCCTCGCCGTCGTGCACGAACGGCGTGTCTTTGCTGGAGTACCCAGGCTCTGTGACGATCCGGATGGCCTCGAGGGCGCTGTCGAGCCTCGGGGTGAGCATCTCGGCCAGGACGAGCTTGCCGTCGCCGAGACTGAGCCGGCGACGCTCCTCGCGCCGGACCACCGGCGAGGACATCTGCTCGCCGGCCACGAGCCGCGCCACCGGGATCCCCAGCGCGTGGGCCACCTGCACCAAGGTGTTGAACGAGGGGTTGCCTTGCCCACGCTCCACCTGCGAGAGCAACCCGGCGCTGACCCCCGAGTCCGAGGCCAGCTGTTCCAGCGTCAGTTCTCGGAGCTTTCGCAGCCGCTTGATCTCCTTGCCGACCGTGTGCACGGTGAGGGGAGGCCGCTCGGCGCTGCGGCGTCCCACCTCGGAGGCGGGCGCGTGCCAGTTCGAGGCGACGTTGTGCGCGGTTGAGTACATGTCAGTCACCCTCGCCAATGTAACGACCGCCAAAGTACCATCTGCCTTCACTACAGTATAGTACTTCAATATGCTGAGGCTCTCAAGGTGGCGATGCGGCGTGGTGAGGACAACCGCGCAAGGCGGCCACGCGAGCCTGCCGAAGTGATGACGCGGACCGAGGGCTGATGCGGCGGCCGCAGCCGGGCGTCGCAGCCGATGTCGTGATCGTGGGCTCAGGCGCCTCCGGTGCCGTAGCCGCCGCTTGTCTGGCCGCCGCCGGCTTCGAGGTGGTCTGTCTGGAACAGGGCGACTGGACCGGCCCGGCGGACTACATGAGCGGTTCACCCGAGGCCGAACTGGCGTGGATAGAGAAGTGGAGCCCCGACCCCAACACCCGACGGGGGCCGGCGGACTACCCGCTCACGGGCGAGGCAGACGTGCGGCCGGTCATGTACAACGGCGTCGGCGGGGGACTGGTGCAGTGGGCGGCCATGTGGCAGCCGCTGCTGGCGTCGGACTTCAGGGCGCGAACCCTCGACGGCGTAGCCGACGATTGGCCGATCGGCTGGTCGGATCTGGCCGAGCCGTACGCGCAGGTGGCCCGAGAGATGTCGGTGTCGGGCCTGGGCGGCGACCCGGCCCTGCCCGAGTCGGAGCCCTATCCCAACCCGCCGATTCCGATCGGCCGGATCGGGATGGCCGCCGCCCGGGGCATGGACCGCCTCGGCTGGCACTGGTGGCCGGGCTCCAATGCCATCGCCTCGCGGCGCCACCGTTCGCTCCAGGCCTGCCAGCGGCGCGGCACATGCATGATGGGCTGCCCCGAGAACGCCAAGGCCACTCCATCGCTCACGCACTGGCCCTCGGCGCTGGCCGCGGGTGCCCGCCTGGTGACCGGAGCCCGCGTGGCGCAGATCCCCATCGATGAGCGAGGCCGGGCGCGCGGCGCCGTGTACCTGGACCGCGACGGGGTCGAGCGCCTGCAGCCGGCGCAGGTGGTGATCCTGGCAGCCAACGCCGTGGGAACCGCCCGTCTGCTGCTGCTGTCGGCGTCGCCGCGGTTCCCGGACGGCTTGGCCAATTCCTCAGGACTGGTAGGGCGACGGCTCATGCAACATCCCTACCGGACGGTCACGGCCGTCTGCGAGGATTTCCTCGACAGCTGGCAGGGTCCCTGGGGTCAGAGCATCTACTCGTTGGAGTTCGCCGAGACCCATCCGGACCGCGACTTCGTCCGGGGCGCGAAGTGGATGGTCATGCCCCACGGCGGGCCGATGTTCGCCTCGGCGGAATATCAGGAGGCGCACCGCGATGAGGGCTTCGATGCGGTGTGGGGTCCGGCCTTCCATCGGGCGGCCGCCGAGGTGTTCGGACGCGCCTTCACCTGGGGCATCCAAGCGGAGGACCTGCCCGAGGACGCCAACCGGGTCGTGCTCGACCCTGCGGTGTGCGACTCCTCGGGCCTGCCGGCGGCTCGCATCGAGTACCGGGTGTCGGAGAACACCCGGAGGATGCTCGACTTCAACGTCGCTCGCGCCGTCGAGGCGGCTGAGGCCGCCGGAGCGGTGTCAACCTATGTGCGTGACATCTGGCCGACCGGCATCGGTCATGTCCTGGGCACGACCCGGATGGGTGACGATCCTCGATGCTCGGTGGTGGACCGCTGGTGCCGCGCCCACGACGTGGCCAATCTCTACGTGATCGACGGCGGTGTGTTCGTGACGGGCGGGTCGGCCAACCCGACGGCCACGATCATGGCCAACGCGCTGCGGGTCGTCGACCGCATGATCGAGGAGCGCGCTTCACAGCAGGTGCCGGCATGAACGGTCCCGGGCCGACGCCGGAACAGCGCCTGACGCTGGCGCGACTGGCCGACGTCCTCGTGGCAGAGGGGCTGGGCATGCCGGCTGCGTCGGCGGTCGGCGTGGCGGACGGGCTGCTGGACCGATGCCTCGACGCCGCTCCGGCCCTGGCCGAGCCGCTGCTGGCTCTGCTCGACGAGGCACCCGCTGACGACCTCGACGACTTCGTGCGAGGGCTGGAGGCGCAGCGCCCCGACGACTTCGCCGTCCTGACCACGACGGTCGTGGGCGCCTACTACCTCAGCGCCGAGGTGCGCCGGCTGGTCGGCTATCCCGGCCAGCAGCCCAGCCCGCTGTCGGTGGCGGTCGAATCCGACTATCTGGACATGCTGGAGCGGGTATACGACCGGCACCCCGGCTACCGGGAGCGCTCGTGACTTACGTCATCGGCCCCGCCTGCATCGACGTCAAGGACGCGGCCTGCGTGGCCGAGTGCCCGGTGGACTGCATCTACACCGGCGGCCGGATGCTGTACATACACCCCGAGGAGTGCATCGACTGCGGCGCATGCGAGCCGGTCTGCCCCGTCGAGGCCATCTACCCCGAGACGTTCCTGCCAGCCGAGCACCAGGCATTCACAGAGGTCAACGCGGACTTCTTCCAGATCACCGGGCTCTATGCGCCCGGCGGTGCGGCCCGGGTCGACCCTGTCGAGGCTGATCACCCGATCGTCGGCGCCTGGCCGCAGTCCCCGCCGACTTGAGACACCGGCAGATCGGAATGCGACCGTCACGAGGGCGGGCGCCACTCGCAGTCCAGAAGTAGAGCATTGCCAGATGTTTGGGCGCATTCAAATGAGTGTTGATAATTTGACATAAAGTTTGGTATTGTCAGTGCATCCGTTGCCAGCCTCGGATCACGGGCTCGCCTCGATCATCTCTCATGGAACGGAGGCAACCGCACAATGCAAGCCGAGACGGTAGCGCTGGTGGTGACGATCGTGGTGTCGGGGTTGGGTTCGTCGCTGGCGACCATACGCATACTGCTGCACCAGATGAATCAGATAGAGATCAGACTCACCGATCAGATCAAGGAGAACCGTGCCGCGATCCAGGAGAATCGCGCCGCGATCAAGGAGAACCGCGCTCAGATCATCAAGAACAGCGCCAAGTTGGAGGACCACAGTCGGCGGTTCGACCGGATGGACGGTCGCTTGGACCGGATGGACGGTCGACTGGACGACCATCAGGGCGAGACGCAGAAGATCCGCGAGAGTCTGGCTCGGGTGGAGGACTTTCTGATGGGGCCCGGGGGCTTCAGGCTGGGCGATCCCGGCCCGCCGGCTGACGGCTAGCGGCCCCGGTTCCGGGCGGTGACGCAGTTCGCGGTCTCCGATACGTTGGGGCCGCTAGCTGGTCGAAGGGAGAGCAGATGGCGGTTGAACGGGCGTGCTGGATCATGCCTGACACACTGGACGCAGCCGATGTGGCCGACTTCGCCAGGAGAGTCGAGGAGCTCGGCTACTCGCGGCTCTGGGTGGCGGAGACGCTCGGGCGCGACCCGTTCGCGCTGACTGCGCATTGGGGCGCGGTCACGTCGACTCTCAGACTGGCCAGCGGGATCGCCAACGTCTACAACCGGCATCCGGGTGTGATGAAGCAGGGGGCGTGCACGGTCGCGGAGCAGACCGGCGGCCGGTTCACGCTGGGCCTCGGCGTGTCGAGTCCGGTGATCGTGAGCAAGATCCGCGGCATCCCCTACGACAAGCCGCTGTCGTTCATGCGGTCCTACCTCGACGCCATGGACGAGGCCCGCTACACCGCGGTGCCGCCCCCGGAGGAGGTGCCGGTGGTGCTGGCCGCCCTCGGACCCCGGATGCTCGAGTTCGCCGCCGAACGCACCGCTGGCGCCCACCCGTACAACACGACGCCGGAGCACACCGCCTTCGCCCGCTCGGTGATGGGACCCGGTGCGCAACTCTGTGTCGAGCAGAAGGTGATGCTCACCAGCGACGCCGAGCAGGCCCGGGCGACGGGCGGCAACGTGATGAAGTTCTACACCCGGGCCCCCGGCTACCGGAACTGCTGGAAGAGCCTCGGCTTCGACGACGACGACATCGACGGGCTCTCGGACCGCTTCGTGGACGCCATGGTGGCCTGGGGCGACGCCGACGCCATCGAACGCCGGCTGGCCGAGCACGCTGACGCCGGGGCCACCCAGGTGTGCATCCAGGTTCTGCACCCCTCAGCCGGCGCGGCCGCCGTCGACTACGACGCGCTGGCCGCCCTGGCACCGGACGGGGCGGCGGAGCCGCAGGAGGAAGCATGAAGGATCTCGCCGGCCGGGTGGCGGTGGTCACCGGGGGTGCCAGCGGCATCGGCCGGGGGATGGCCGAGCGCTTCGCGGCCGAATCGATGAGGGTGGTGGTGGCCGATATCGAGGAGCCGCCCCTGAACGAGACGGTGCAGTCGATCACCGGCAGCGGGGGAGAGGCGATCGGAGTCGTCTGCGACGTGTCGTCGTGGCCGTCGGTCGAGGCGCTGCGCGACGCCTGCGTCGACGCCTACGGCCCGGCCGACGTGCTGTGCAACAACGCCGGCGTGGCCGCCACCGGGTCGATGGCGGAACTGTCCCTCAAGTCGTGGGAGTGGTGCCTGGGGGTCAACCTATGGGGCGTGATCCACGGCTGCCAGGCCTTCCTGGGCCCGATGATCGAGCGGGGCTCGGGACACATCGTCAACACAGCGTCGATCCTGGGCCACCTGTCCTCGGCCGGGATCGGCCCCTACAACGTCTCCAAGCACGGCGTGGTCGCCCTGAGCGAGACCCTGCACGCCGAGATGCTGTCCGGGGGCACCGGCGTGGGCGTCACCTGCCTGTGCCCCGGTCTGGTCTCCACCAACATCCTGGACTCCGAGCGCAACCGGCCCGAACGCCTGCAGGACCACCCAGGAGTCGATGGCACGTGGGACTCCGACATGGCCGCCGGCGGCCCCGAATCCGAGACCAGGGCCGCGGTCCGCGATCTCTACGCCCAGGCGCTGCGCCCCTCGGCGGTTGCCGACATGGTGGTCGATGCGATCCGGGCCGATCAGCTCTGGCTGTTCACCGACGGCGACTTCGACGCTGCCATCGCGGCCCGCCACCGCGATATCGAGTCCAAACACACGCCATCGAGTTCCGCTTCTCTGGCCTCCGCCCTCCTCGACGACCGCGGTTGAGGCCCATGCCTGTCTCATCGGGGAGGAATCGGCTCGGGGGGTCCTGGTCATCGGCGCCACCGGCTTCGTGGAGTCCTACGCGGCCAAGGCGCTCCAGGACGCGGGCCACAGCGTGCGGGCCCTGGTGCGCACGCCGGCCAAACTCGAGACGGTGACTGCCCGGGTGGGAGTGGATCTCACCCCGCTGGAGACGATCGAGGGGGACATCGCCGACGCGGCAGCCGTGGCGGACGCGGTCGACGGCTGCGACGCGGTGGTGCACGCGGCCGCGGTGGTAGGGACTGACCCGAGCTCCGAGGCCGACATCGAGGCCAGCAACTTCGCGGGCACCCTCAACGTGCTGGGCTCCGCCGCCGACGCCGGCTCCGACCCGATCATGCACGTGCCCAGCACCGCCGCGCTGTTCCCGTTCAGCACCGACCCCGTGACCGGCGACCATCCGGTGGGGAGCTCTCGCATGCCCTACGCGCGGTCCAAGGCCGACAGCGAGCGCCTGGCCCGGCGGCTCCAGGACTCGGGGCACGGCGTGGTCGGTGTCGATGCCCAAGGCGATGTTCCTCAGCGTGGGGCCGGATGGGCGACCTCACCCGCGGATTCGGCGTCGACCTGATCCTCACCTCCGAGGGCGTGGAGTACATGTACAACACCTGCGCGGGCGACAACTCCTTCACCGAGCAGGACACCGGCGTGACCCTCCGCACCACGGCAGACTCCCTGGCCGACTCCATTGCCTGGATGCGCGATCAGGGGCACATCACCGCCGCCGATGCCGGTGCCGTGGTGCGACGCCTTCGCAGTCTCATATCTGTCAATAAATGTGCATATGTTTCAAGATTTCTTGATCCAGCACCGCTAGGCTGCCCGGATGCAGGATGTGCGGATCGACGGCGTGGACGCGCTGTGGGCCGGCTGGTGCCACGAGGGTGCCGCGGCCGAGTTGGTGCGCTCCCTCAAGTACGGACGCAAGACCGCCGTCGTCACCCTGATCGCCGACCGGATGGCATCGGTAACGTCCGCGGGGCCGGCGCCGGACCTGGTCACCTGGGTTCCCTGCAGCCCGACGCGCCGCTCAGAGCGCGGATTCGATCCGGCCGAGCTGCTGGCCCGGGCCTACGCCCGGCGCCTGGGGCTGCGGGCTCGCCGGTTGCTGCGCCGTCTGGACGACGAGCCCCAGACTTCCCGGTCTCTCCAAGGGCGCCTGGCCGGCCCCAGGATGGCGGTCCGGCGCGGCCGGCTGGGCGGGCTGATCCTGGTCGTCGACGACGTGTGCACCACCGGCTCGACGCTGCGGGTGGCGGCCACTGCGCTCAGGGCCGGCGGCGCGGCGGCGGTGGTGGCTTTGGTGGCTACGGTGGCACCCGCGGCGCCGCGGCAGCCCGTCGCGCTACCTCTACCATGAGGGCGCATCGAAGCCACAGGAGGCCACAGGGAGGTTGGACGTGGAGATATCGATCAGCAGCCGCCACACAACCGTCACGCCGGGCCTCGAGGAGGCCGTGAGATCCAAGATCGGGCAGCTCGACCGTTACCTTGACGACCTGGACACCGCCGAGGTGCACTTCGATGAGGCCCGAAATCCCCGCATCGTCGACCGCGAGACCTGTGAGGTGACCCTGACGGGGCACGGCCACCATCTGCGCTGCAAGGTGAACGCCCCCGACGCCTTCACCGCCGTAGACCTCGCCGAGGCCAAGCTGGAGCGCCAGATCCGCAAGCTGCGAACCAAGCTCCAGAACCGCCACCGGGGCCGCGGCGACACGATACGAACCAGCAGCGACGGCGAGGTGCAGCCGGTCACCGAAGCGACCGAGGAGTCCGGCGCGGTCGACGGTGCCGACACCGAGCCGGAGTTGAAGATCGTCAAGACCAAGCGGTTCCACCTCGGCCCGATCAATCCGGAGGAGGCCGCGCTGAAGATGGACCTGATGGGCCACGGCTTCTTCTTCTTCATCAACTCGGCCACGGGGCGCTCCGCGGTGGTGTACCGGCGCGACGATGGTGCCGTGGGCCTCATCGACGAGGCCGATTGAGGGAAGCGCGGTCACCGCCGATGTCGCTGCTTGGGAGGGTCCTGCGCTCGGGCGAGGGACGCAAGCTCAGGGATCTCCAGGCCCTCGTCCCTGACATCAACGCGCTCGAGAAGGACATGCAGCGTCTCGACGACGACGGGCTGCGGGCCCGCACCGGCGAGTTCCGCGGCCGGCTCGAGAGGGGCGAGTCCACCGACGAGCTGCTGCTGGAGGCTTTCGCGGTGGTGCGGGAGGCGTCGGTGAGGGTTCTCGGCCAACGCCATTTCGACGTGCAGCTCGTCGGAGGCGCGGCGCTGCACTGGGGCGCGGTGGCGGAGATGCGCACCGGCGAGGGCAAGACCCTCACCTCCACGCTGCCGGTCTACCTCACCGGACTGACTGGCCGGGGCATCCATGTCGTGACGGTCAACGACTACCTGGCCGGCCGGGACGCGGAGTGGATGGGCCGGCTCTACAAGTGGCTCGGCCTCACCGTCGGGCTGATCGTCCCCGGCAGCCACCGATGGGAGCACAAGCGGCGCCAGTACGCCTGCGACGTGACCTACGGGACCAACAACGAGCTCGGCTTCGACTACCTGCGAGACAACATGGCCATGTCGCGCACCGAGCAGGTGCAGCGCGGCCACCACTACTGCATCGTGGACGAGATCGACTCGATCCTCATCGACGAGGCGCGCACCCCGCTGATCATCAGCGGCCAGGTGGCCGACGCGGCCAAGCTGTACACCCGCTTCGCGGGGATCGCACGCGGCCTTCAGCGCGACGTCCACTACGAGGTGGACGAGGAGAAGCGCTCGGTCGCGCCCCTCGAAGAGGGCGTCCACGCCGTCGAGCGGATGCTCGGCGTGGACAACCTCTACGACATGGTGGCCCAGAACCTGGTGCACCAGCTGCAGGCCGCGCTGAGGGCCAAGGAGCTGTACCGGCGCGACCACGAGTACATCGTGCAGCACAACCAGGTGAAGATCGTCGACGAGTTCACCGGCCGGGTCCTGGAGGGAAGGCGCTGGTCCGACGGGCTGCACCAGGCGGTCGAGGCCAAGGAGGGGGTGGCCATCAAGGAGGAGAACCAGACGCTGGCCACCATCACGCTGCAGAACTACTACCGGATGTACGAGCGCCTGGCCGGCATGACCGGCACGGCCGAGACCGAGGCCAGCGAGTTCGCCTCCACCTACGGACTGCACGTGGTGGGCGTGCCCACCCACCGGCCGATGATCCGCGGCGACCGGGCCGACCTGATCTACAAGACCGAGGACGCCAAGTTCGCGGCCTGCGCCACCGACATACTGGAGCGCAACGAGCGGGGCCAGCCGGTGCTGGTGGGCACCGTCTCGGTGGAGAAGTCCGAGAAGCTGTCCCGCCTGCTCGACAAGCAGGACATCGCCCATGAGGTGCTCAACGCCAAACAGCACCACCGCGAGGCCGAGATCGTCACCCAGGCCGGCCGGCTGGGCGCGGTCACGGTGGCCACCAACATGGCCGGGCGCGGCGTCGACATCCTCCTGGGAGGCAATCCCGAGGGTCTGGCCCGCCGCGACCTCAGGGCCGAGGCTCTCGAGGAGGCCACGCCCGAGGGCGACCAGCGCCTGGCCGAGCTGACGGCCAAGCATCGGGCCGCCACCGACGCCGAGCGCGAGGAGGTGCTCGAGCTCGGAGGGCTGTACGTGCTCGGCACCGAGCGCCATGAGAGCCGGCGGATAGACAACCAGCTCAGAGGCCGCTCAGGGCGCCAGGGCGACCCTGGCGAGAGCCGCTTCTACCTGTCGCTGGAGGACGATCTCATGAGCCGGTTCGCCACCGGCGCCATGAACTGGGTGATGGACAAGGCCCTGCCCGAGGATGTGCCGATCGAGGCGGGCATGGTCACCAAGGCCATCGAGCGGGCCCAGAACACTGTGGAGCAGCGCAACGCCGAGACCCGCAAGAACGTCCTCAAGTACGACGAGGTGATGAACGAGCAGCGCAAGGTCATCTACCAGCGCCGCTCCCAGATCCTCGACGGGACGGACCTCCGGTCGGAGGCTCTGGAGCACCTGGAGGCGGCGGTCGCCTCCGCCATTGCCACCCACTGCGAATCCGAGCACGCCGAGGAGTGGGACCGTGAGGGGTTGGCCACGGAGCTGGCCGGGCTGTGGCCCGGCGGGGTGGAGACGACTCGGCTGGAGGCGGTTGCCACGCACGACGAGTTGTACGAGGTCGTCAACCGGGCTGCCCTGGACCACTACGGCGAGCGGGAGGAGCAGCTCAGCGAAGACGTGATGCGCCAGGTGGAGCGCCAGGTGATGCTCCGCCTGATCGACCAGAGGTGGCGGTCCCACCTGCGCGAGATGGACCTGCTGCGGGAGGGCATCCACCTGCGGGCCATGGGGCAGAAGGACCCCGCCACCGAATGGCAGCG
Organism: Acidimicrobiaceae bacterium; assembly: GCA_009844405.1. GTDB lineage: Bacteria > Actinomycetota > Acidimicrobiia > Acidimicrobiales > Aldehydirespiratoraceae > Aldehydirespirator. The sequence continues at coordinate 12,527 of VYBO01000060.1, read as the reverse complement.
CGAGGGCTTCGAGATGTTCGGGCAGATGATGGACGGCATCGCCCTGGACTTCGTGCGCTACGTGATGCACGTCCAGCTGGCCGAGCAGGCGCCCGAGGACGACGCCCGCCTGGTGGGCGTGACCGCCGGCAAGAGCGAGGCCGCCTCGCCGGCGCCGGCGGGGGTCGGCGCCTCGGCTGTGCAGCCGGCCGCGGCCGCAGCGGCTTCATCGGGCACAAACCGAGCGGCGGTGCCGAACCGGCCGCGGAACCGGGTGCCGGTCGTCAAGAGCGAGCTGGAGAAGGTCGGGCGCAACGAGCCGTGCCCCTGCGGAAGCGGCAAGAAGTACAAGATGTGTCACGGCCGCCCCGGCGCGGGCTAGGCAACCGTGCAGGACTTCAGCGACGATCTGCGCCGGCTGCGCGGTCGCCTCGAGGAGGCCGAGGCCTACCTTCGCATCGACGCGCTGCGGGTCCGGCTCCCCCAGCTCGAGGCTGAGTCGTCGCGCCCCGATCTGTGGGATCAGCCCGAACGGGCCCGGGCCGTGACCTCCGAGCTGGCCTCGATCAGCGACGACCTGGCCATGTTCGAGCGTCTGGCCGACGGGATCTCCGACGCCGAGACCCTCAACCAGCTGGCGGTGGAGGAGGGGGACGCCTCCGAGGAGGCCGAGATCGCGCGGCTGGTGGCCGACATTGCCGCCCGCTTCGACGAGCTCGAGCTGCGGTCGCTGTTCACCGGCGAGTTCGACCAGCGGGACGCCGTCTGCCAGATCAAGTCGGGCGAGGGCGGGACCGACTCGCAGGACTGGGCCGAGATGCTGCTGCGGATGTACCGCCGCTGGGCCGAGCGCCGCGGCTTCGATCTGGAGGTGACCGCCCTCTCGGAGGGCACCGAGGCCGGGTACTCCAGCGTGGACTTCCTGGTGAAGGGCCGCTGCGCCTACGGCTGGATGCGCTCCGAGCACGGCGTGCACCGCCTGGTGCGCATCTCCCCGTTCAACAACGAGGGCAAGCGCCAGACGGCGTTCACCGCGGTCGACGTGGCCCCCTTCTTCGAGGAGGTCTCCGACGAGGTGGCCATCGACGAGAAGGACCTGCGGGTCGACACCTACCGCTCCTCGGGGGCCGGCGGCCAGCATGTCAACGTCACCGACTCGGCGGTGCGGATCACGCACCTGCCCACCGGGATCGTCACCAGCTGCCAGAACGAGCGCAGCCAGCACCAGAACAAGGAGCGCGCCATGCAGATGCTGGCCGCCAAGCTGCTCAACCTGGAGCGCAAGAGGCTCGCCGACGAGATCGCGGGCATCAAGGGCGAGCAGCGGAAGGTGGGTTTCGGCAGCCAGATACGCAGCTATGTGATGCAGCCCTACCAGATGGTGCGGGACCAGCGCACCCGCCATGAGACCCCCAACGTCGACGCCGTGCTGGGCGGGGACCTCGATCCGTTCATGGAGTCGTGGCTCCGTTGGAGCCGGGCCTCCGGTGCCGCGGGCTCGATCGAGGGGGCTGGTACTGTCGCCACGTCACCGGAGGCCCCTGGAGGCGACGCCTGATGATCCTCCACCAGAGCACCCCGTGAGCAAGATGGAGAACGCCTGATGATCAAGATGGAGAAGGTCACGAAGGTGTTCAAGGGCGACGTGGTGGCCCTGCGCGACGTGACCATCGACATCGGCAAGGGGGAGTTCGTCTTCCTGGTGGGTCCGTCCGGCTCCGGCAAGTCCACGTTCATCCGCCTGCTCAACCGCGAGGACGTGCCCGAGCACGGCCGGATATTCGTGGCCGGCCGCGACATCGGCGGGCTCAGCGGATGGAGGGTGCCCTACCTCCGGCGCAACATCGGCTATGTGTTCCAGGACTTCAAGCTCCTCCAGAAGAAGACGGTGGCCGAGAACGTTGCCTTCGCGCTGGAGGTGATCGGCAAGGGCCCCCAGGTGATCAACCGCCAGGTGCCCGCCATCCTGGAACTGGTCGGGCTGTCCCGCAAGATGGACCGCTTCCCCCGCGAGCTCTCAGGGGGCGAGCAGCAGCGGGTGTCGATCGCCCGGGCCTTCGTCAACCGGCCGCTGATCCTGCTGGCCGACGAGCCCACCGGGAACCTCGACCCCACGACGTCGGTGGGCATCATGCGCCTGCTGGAGCGGATCAACGAGACAGGCACGACCGTGGTGATGGCCACCCACGACAGCAGCATCGTGGACAGCATGCGGCAGCGGGTGGTCGAACTCGACCGGGGGATGGTCGTGCGCGACCAGGCCCGAGGCGTCTACGAGTAAGCCCCTATCGATGTTCAGCGTCGCCCCCAGTCGCGAGTAGGCCCCGGTGTTCAGCTTCCGCTACGTGCTGCGCGAGACGGGTCAGAACCTGTGGCGCAACATCCTGCTGGCCGTGGCCACCGTGGTCACGGTGGGGGTCTCGCTGGCCATGTTCGGCGGCTTCATGCTGTTCCAGGTGGCCGTCGAGAGCGCCACGGCCCGATGGCAGGACGGCGTCGAGTTCATCGTGTGGATGAACACCGACGCCGGAACGGACGAGGACTCCAGCGTCCGTAACCAACTCGGTGAGAGCCCGGGCGTGGACAGGTGGGAGTACGTCGACCGGGCGCAGTCCTACGAGGAGTTCAAGGAGTTCTTCGAGGACACGCCCGAGGTGCTGGAGATCTTCACCGCCGAGGGTGTGCCCCCGTACTACCGGGTGGTGCCGACCGATCCCGACCCCGACGTGGTGGAGGAGCTGGGCAGCCAGTTCAAGGGGAAGCCCGGCGTTCGCACGGTCACCTTCGCGGGTGACGTTATCCGCGACGTGCAGAACCTGTCGAACCGGGCCGGGCGCGTGCTGTTCATCGGCTCGATCGTCCTGCTCGGCGCCTCGACGCTGTTGATTCTCAACACGCTGGCGGTGGCCATCGGCAACCGGCGTCCCGAGATTGAGATCATGCGCCTGGTGGGGGCCACGAAGTGGTTCATACGCGTGCCCTTCATGCTCGAGGGGCTGGTGCAGGGTCTGCTCGGCGCCATAGTGGCCATGATCAGCAACTCGCTCTTGCGGAACTACGTGATCGACCAGTTCAGCGATGCCGACGGTCTGCAACTGCTGGCCGGGTTCAAGGTCGACGACGCCGCCATGCTGCAGGTCAACCTGCTGGTGGTGGCGATCGCAGTTGGGGTCGCGGTGATCGGGTCGAACCTGGCCGTGGCCATGCACCTGAACGAATAGCCGAGGCGGCGGCATTATCAGCGCCGACGATCACGTTGCCGGCCAATAGCGTGCCCATATTGACATATTCTGTGATATAATAAGATATTCCGGGAACCTTCATGTATTGGCTCAACCGCGGGGAAAGCCATGCCATCGAATGCTTCCGTCGTCAAGGCCGTACGCGTAGGGTTCAGGCTGGTGAATGCTGAGGAATTGCTCAGCCGGCTAGTAGCGCGCGGTGTGGCCCAGGATGTGCAGCCGGGATCGGATATCCGGCGGGCGGTGCGCTTCAAGCACATTGAAGTCGCGGCCGCGGCGGAGCCGGCCGAACGCCACATGCGAGCCCGCTGGCGGGCGCGAGTGCGCAATTCCGATATCAGCTACCTGCTCATCGCCGACGACTCTGAGAACTCCGGAAGTGTGCTGGCGCTCGGCCCGAGTACCGCTGACGAGCCGATCCGCTCGGTGGACTGCACAGGCTTGGCCGCGGTGATCGAGGAGGCCGCCGCCTTCGACGGCCTCTACGCCGTGCGCCACATCGGCGGCGAGGTTGTGCGGCTGGCCGATGGGGGCATGGTCGTTCACGGGCTGCTCACACGGCACACTCTGGAGTCCCGGCTGCTCGGGGAGCCCGGCTTTCAGGTCTTCGCAGCCCAGACTTTGGAGGGCCTGCGTGTCGATGGGGACTGGCGCACGGTGCTGAACGGGCTCGGCTATCAGATCGAACGCCTGGAGCCCCGCGGCTACCTGGCTCGATTCGACGGACGACCCGCCGCTGTGGTGCACCCGAAGGCAGACCCGCGCGACTTCATGCGCCTCGACGAAGCCGGCCGTCCTGCCGAGGGCGTGTTGGCGGCCGACTGCCGGGCTCGCGGCGCCCGCTACGGGATCCTCGTCTGCCAGAACCGCTACCGTCTGTTCGACTGCGACCCGTCCGCATCGGCGGCGGAGTGGCTGGATCTCGACGCGGAGCTGCTCGGCGAGGCCCGTCGCCCGTATCTGGCGCTCCTAGCCCCGAGCTACCTGGCCGAGGGTCGCTTGGCTGAACTGCAGGACGACGCCAGGGTCTTCGGCTCCAGGCTCAGACGCCGGCTTGATCACACCATCCGCCAAGAGGCCCTTCCCGCTTTGGCCGCCGGCCTGCAACGCTGGGCCCGCCGGCGGGGAGTGGATCTCGACGAGGACTCGGAGCGCCTGGAGTTGCAACGGGCCGCGTTGACATTGCTGTTCCGGCTGCTGTTCGTGCTCTACGCCGAGAGTTCTCGCTTCCTTCCGACCGACAATGCCACCTACAAGCGCCGGTCGCTGTCGACGCTGGTAGCCGAGGCCCACACGACCAGAGAGCGCCTGAGCGAGGCTTCGACAAGCCTGTGGTCGAACTTTGCGACGTTGGTGGGAGCGCTGCGAACCGGCAATCCGGCCTGGGGGGTACCCGCCTACAACGGGGCGCTCTTCGCTGACTCCGACTTCGAGGGGGCCGAACTGCTCGAGAGTCTCGAACTGGATGACCCCAACTTCGCCAACGTGCTGACGGCGGTGGGCTTGGACTCCGAGTCCGGGACGGGCGTGGACTACTCGTCGCTGGAGATCGGCCACCTCGGCCACATCTACGAGACGCTTCTCAGCCTTCAGCTCGTTGTAGCCGACCGTCCGTTGCGCTACGACGCCGCAACCGACCGGTATGTCGCTGACTCCGACAACCCCGATGCAGGGACGGGGTCGCTCCTGTGGCAGACGCACGCGGGCGGGCGCAAGGCCGGAGGCGTCTACTACACGCCGGTGTCGCTGGTGCAGCATCTGGTGCGCCAAGCGGTCATGCCTGCGTTCGAGCGCCATCTAGACGAGGTCCGGGGGATCGCGGCGACGGATCCGGTGCGGGCCGCGACAAGACTGCTGGAGTTCGCGGTGCTTGATCCGGCCTGCGGCAGCGCCCACTTCCTGGTGCAGGTAACGGAGCAGTTGGCCGAGCGAACTGTCGAGTTCCTGGCCGCGACCCCTCTGCCGGCCATCAAGGCAGCCCTCGACCGGCTGCGCGGCCAGGCCGCCCCCGGTGCCGACGCCACCGACGTGACCCTGCTGCGGCGGCTGGTCCTCAAGCACTGCGTGTTCGGGGTGGATGTGAGCCCGATGGGCGCCGAGGTCGCCACCCTGTCGTTGTGGCTGGCCTCCTTCGTGCCTGGCCTTTCGCTTGCCTATCTGGGACGGAACGTGGTAGTGGGCAACTCGCTGATCGGAGTGGCCTCGGCCGGGACCGTCGTCCGCGAAGGCACCTTCCAGGAGACTTCGCTTCGGCTGGCTCTTGATGAGGCGTCACGGGCCGCGGCCCGGGTAGCTGAGATCGATGACCTCACGCCCGGCCAGGTTGAGGACAGCCGTGCTGCCGACGAGGAGGCCCGTGTCGCCACGGAGGGACTGAGACGGCTGTTCGATCTGTGGACAGCCGAGGGGTTCGGGGTCGCGGGTGCCCGTGTTCACGCCGAGGAGCACGGCCCGGACGTCATCGCGGGCGACAACAGCGAGAACGGCCAGAGCCTGGTAGACGCAGCCGCCGTGCTGGCCAGCGAGCACCGCTTCCTGCACTGGCCCCTGGAGTTCCCGCGGGTGTTCTCCGGCGAGCGGCAGGGCTTCGATGCAGTGGTAGGAAATCCCCCCTGGGAGGAGGTAACCGTGGAGGAGCTCTCCTTCTACGGGCTGCACCAGCCGGGGCTGCACGGCATGGGCGTCAAGGAGCGCAAGGTTGCCATTGCCGAACTCGTCGAGGAGCGACCGGAGTTGCCTGAGCAACTACGAAGCGAGCGTCGGCGAGCAGAGGTCGAGCGGGCCGCCCTGGCCACGGGCGAGTACCAATCGACCAAGGGGGACCCGGACCTGTACAAGTACTTCTGCCAGCGCTACCGGACCTTGGTGCGGCCCGAAGGCGCGATCGGAGTGGTGTTGCCCCGATCCGCGTTCGTGACGAAGGGCTCGGAGGGCTTCCGGGAGTGGCTCTACACCGAGATGACCGCCCGGAGAGTAGACACATTGTTGAACAGAGGCTGTTGGATGTTCGACAGCGAACCTCGTTACGGAGTGTCACTGGTTGTGGCGGACCGCCGTCAACCGGAATCCGCCTACTGCGTGTCCCTGCTGGGCACCGCAGCGTCAGCGGAGGCATGGGAGGAGCAGGCGGCTTCGCATGGCGTGCCGGTGGAAGTGTCGTCCCTGGCTGAGGGCTGGCTGACTCCCAGACTGCGGTCCCAGCAGGAGGCCGAGTTGCTGACCAAGCTGCGCGCCGGGCCGCGCTTCCCGATGGGTCCGGGCGGGAGATGGAGGTGCTTTGCGGTCGCTGAGCTGCACGAGACCGCGGACAAGCGTTTCTGGGAGAAAAAGCAGCGGGGGCGACCGCTCTGGAAGGGCAAGAGCTTCGACCAGTACGACCCCCACGGCGCGGCTGCCCGACCCTGCCCAACCAGTGCCAAGCTGCGGAAGAAGGTCCGCAAGCCGCGCCCTGGTCAGGACTCGGTCCTCGCCGAGTCCACGAAGAAGTCCGAGCGCCAGCAGGCGGTGCTCACCGCGTTGGACCAGGCGAGGGTGGCGTTTAGAGATGTGGCTCGCTCCGACGACAGCCGCACCGTTAGAGCGTGCTTGGTCCCGTCCAAGCTGTTCCTGACGAACAAGGCGCCGTACCTGGCATTCGTGGACGGCGACGAGATCGCCCAGGCGGCCTGTCTCGGCGTGATGAACAGCTTGCCCTTCGACTGGCAGGCCCGCCGCTACGTTGAGATCAACCTCAATTTCTTCATCCTTGAGGCGCTCAAGATTCCCGATCTCGATGAGGAGAACTACACCCATATCGCCAGGGCCGCAGCCCGGCTGTCGGCCGTTGACAATCGCTTTGCTGCTTTCGCCGCCGCGGTCGGGGTCGAGCCCGGTCGACTGCCGAGGGCCGAACGGCAGTCGCTGCGGGTCGAGATCGACGCCCGAGTGGCCCGAGCGTGGCAACTCACCGACGCCGACCTTGAGACGATGTTCATGGACTTCACTTACGACGCAGTGCCATCCGGATATCGCGCCCAAGTCATCGATCGACTCCGAGAGCTGGGCTGAGCCCGTGGCTGGACGTCCCTTTCTCCTCGACAACCTCAGCGACGACGGCCGCCACGCCGACGCGCTTGCATACCTGCTCAATGACATAGAGAGTGACCACGGCCTCTCCATCGCGAGCGGCTACGTCAATCTCGGCGGCCTGCATCACGTCGCGGTCGCGGTCTCGGGAGGCCGGCGGGTCCGGCTGCTGATCGGAACGGCCCCGGCCCCCGGCCTGGGAGCACAGCTCCCTGACTCGCTGTTCGAGATGACTCTGGTCGGCCTGCGCAACGACCGAGACCTGTCCCGCTTCCCGCCGAGCCGGGCCGCGGCCAAGCTCATCGCGCTCGATACGTGGCTCGACCGTGATGAGGTCGAGGTTCGGCGGTACACCAAGCGGTTCCTGCACGGCAAGGCCTACCTGTTCGGCAATACCAGCGATGCCCGAGCCGCTCTGGTCACCTCGGCCAACCTCACCGGCGCGGGCCTGTTCTCCAACCTGGAGCTCGGGCTCGTCGAGTACAACCCTCCGGTTGCCAGCCAGGCACTCGCCTGGTTCGACGGGCTCTGGGGTAACGGCGAGGATTTCAAGGCCGAACTGCGTGAGCTGCTGTTCCCCGACATCGGGCTGGTCAGCCCCCCGAACTGTGTATCTGCGAGCGCTGCTGGAATTGCTCGACGCCGAGTTGGACGATCCATCGGGACCACCGCCCGGCTCGGTGGAGTTGGCATCGTTCCAGCTGGACGGCTTCAACCGCGCTCTGCGGATCCTCCAGCGTCATCACGGTGTGATATACGCCGACGGTGTCGGCACCGGCAAGACCGAGATCGGCCTAGCCCTCGTCGAGGAGTACTCGCTGCGCCGGGGTCTGCACGCACTGGTCGTGGCTCCTGCGCAGCTGGTGGAGTACTGGCGGGAGCGGTTGTCGCAAGCCCGGCTTCCCGCCGAGGTCTTGAGCTTCCACCAGCTGGCCGCCGACGAGCAGCTGGCCGGGCCCGATGCCTGGAATCCGAGGAGGCACCTGCACAGCGACAAGGATGCCTACCGCTTGGTCGTGGTGGACGAGGGCCACGCCTTGCGCACTCCCGGCACCACCTGGTACCGCGCCGTCTCCCGCCTGCTCGGCGGTGTGCAGAAGGATCTGGCCCTGCTCACTGCCACTCCCGTCAACAACGGCTTGTGGGACCTCTACCACCTGGTGATGGCCTTCGCCCGCCATGACCGGGCCTTCGCGCCCTGGGGGATCCCCTCGCTGGCTCGCCTGTTCGTGCGCGCCGGAGCCAACGAGCGTGATGTCGAGAACCTCGATCCAGACGTGCTGTTCCCGCTGGCCGACATGGTGAGCGTCCGCCGGGATCGCCGCTTCATCCAGCGCCACTACCCCGACGAGACCTTCCCCGACGGTACGCCCGTCTCGTTCCCGACTCCGGTGCTGTCCACCGAGCGCTACGACCTCGACACAGCCTTTCCCGGGCTGGTGCAGATGATCACCGCCAACCTCGCCCAATTGAAGATGGCCCGTTACCGTCCCAGCGCCTACCGGATCGGCGACGAGGAGGCCGGGCGGGAGGCCGCTCTCGGCGCCCTGCTGCAGTCGGCCGTTCTCAAGCGGTTCGAGTCGTGTTGGCAGGCCTGCCTGCTGACCATCGAACGGATGATCGCGGCCCACGACACTTTCCTGGCTGCATGGGACGATGGTCGTGTTCTGACCGGCGACGCGCTGCGGGAGGCGGCCGCGCTCGACTTGGACGAGTCCGGCTTGTCCGGCTGGCTGGAAGACAATCTCGACGACGCCGGCAGCGAGCCCGTCGACGACTTCGAGCCCCACTATCGCGAGGACGTTGCCGCCGACCGAGCCCTGCTGGTTGCGTGCGCCGATGCCCTGAGGAGGCTCGACCCCGCGGGGGATCCGAAGCTGGCCCTGCTCCGGCAAATGCTCGCCGATGTGCCCTCAGACAAGGTGATCGTGTTCTCTTCGTTCGCCGACACCGTGCGCTACCTGGACGTGCACCTGCCGGAGCGGGTCGGCGAACGAGAGCGAGTGACCGTGATCGGTGCCGAGACCGACCCAGATCAGCGCACCGCCATGCTGGCCCGCTTCTGCCCAGAGATGGTCGTGCGTCCCGGTTACGTGCCCCCCGACGGCCAGGTGGATCTGCTGCTGAGTAACGACGTGCTCTCGGAAGGCCAGAACCTCCAGCAGGCGGCGGCCGTCATCAGCTACGACATGCCTTGGAACCCGCAGCGCGTGGTTCAGCGCTACGGTCGGGTTCTCCGGCTCAAGAGCCCGCATGATCGGGTCTCGCTCATCACAATGCTCCCCGAGCCCGGAAACCTGGAGCTGATACTGCAACTCGAGGCAGCCATTCGCCGCAAGATCGTGTCCGCCCGTCCCTACGGTATGGAGATCGAGATCATGGAGGACGACCTCGTCGAGGAGATCAAGTCCTACGCTCACCGCCTCGGCGAGGGGGATGAGACCCTGCTCGACGAGGCCGGCGAATCACCCGAGACGGGGACGGTGAATGGCGAGCTCTTGCGGGCCGAATTGCGCCGGGCCGCCGCCGAGGGCGAGATCGAAAGAGTGCGCAACCTGCCCTGGGGGATCGGAGCGGCCTTCGCCCAGGGTCCGGGCGTGCCGTATGTCGGCCCGCCGGGTGTGTTCCTTGCCTGCCGGACGCGCAACGGCGACCGCTACTGGCGCTACATGTCGGACGACACCATGGCATCCGCACCGGCAACCATCCTGCGCCGCATCGATCCCGGCGAGGCGCCCGGAGTACCCAACCCGCCTGTCGACCTGGACGCAGCATGGTCGACTGCGTCCACCTCGATTGTCGAGGAGCACAACGAGGCCGCCCGCTTGTCGGAGGAACGCTCAGTGGGACCGGTCCAGAGATGGGCCCGCGCCCTACTGGAGGACGCCAGCGTGTCCTCCCCACCATCCGCGGCCGCCGCCTACGAGGCCCTAGGCGCCGAGCGCAGCAGCCTCGTCCGCCACGACCTAGCCGCCATCAAGCGCGCCTTGGACAGCGACGCCATTACCGCCGACGAAGCCGCCCATCAAGTGGTAGCCGTCGTCGAGTTCCACGGCCTCCGAGCCGTAGACGCCCCACCACCAGCTCCCCAGATCACCGAGGACGACCTAGGAGTAGTCTGCTGGATGGCCGTCCTCCCGTAAGAGCCCACCCAACGCCATGCGACATGACGCGATCATGAAAGCCCCCAGGTTCCGGGCGCACCTCCGGCCCGTCCCTGACGCACCCAACACCATGCGACATGACGCGATCATGAAAGCGCTCGCAAAGAAATCGGCGGATGATGCGGATCGGGACTTGGCCCGTCTTCCGTTCGCTGCTCGCCAGAGCATGACGGATGAGCAGGTTGGCCGTCTCAGGTACAGGTCTGGCGACTCGTAATTTCCTCAGCCGCGTGATCCGGTGAGTTGCCGGTAGGTGAGCCGTTGGCCGTCCATCGCGGCGGCGGACTCGCCCATGCCGTCGGTGACGTGCCGAATTGCGCCGGTTGTAGGCGATTGAGCTAGGTTCGGGCGGCCGGGTCAGGCCAGGGTGGCGAGGGGCTCGGTGTATTCCAGGCCTAGGGCATCGGCCACTGCGGCCTCGGTGATCCGGCCGTGGCGCACGCTGAGGCCGTCCTGCAGGCCCTTGTCGGCTGCGATGGCTTCGACGACTCCCTGGTCGGCGAGTTTGTGCACGTAGGGGAGCGTCGCGTTGTTGAGGGCCTGGGTGGAGGTGCGGGGGACCGCGCCGGGCATGTTGGCCACGCAGTAGTGGACCACGTCGTCGACCGCGTAGGTCGGCTCGGCGTGGGTGGTCGGCCTTGACGTCTCGGCGCAGCCTCCCTGGTCGATGGCCACGTCCACGATCACGGTGCCGGGCCGCATGACCTTCACCATCTGCCTGGTGATCAGCCGCGGCGCCCTGGCTCCGGGCAGCAGCACGGCCCCGATCACCAGATCGGCGGTGAACACCGCCTGGGCCAGCCGGCTGGGGCTGGAGTAGATCGTGCGCAGCGCCGGACCGAAGCGGGCGGCAAGCGACTCGAGCACGGCCATGTCACGATCCAGCACGGTCACGTCGGCGCCGAGTCCCAGGGCCATCTCCACCGCGTTGGTGCCGACCACCCCGCCGCCGATCACCGTCACCGGGGCGGCGGCCACGCCGGGCACCCCGCCCAGCAGCACTCCCCGGCCGCCCGCGGATGCCTCCAGGCAGCGGGCGCCGGCCTGGATGGCCAGGCGGCCCGCCACCTGGGACATGGGGGCGAGCAGCGGGAGCCGGCCCCTGCGGTCGGTGACCGACTCGTAGGCGATGGCAGTGGCCCCGCTGGCCAGCAGGTCGTTGGCCTGGTCGGGGTCGGGAGCGAGATGCAGGTAGGTGAACAGGGTGTGGTCGGCCCTCAGGCGGGCCCGCTCCTCCGCCTGGGGCTCCTTGACCTTCACGATCAGTTCGGCGGTCTCGAAGAGCTCGTCGGCGGTGGGCACCAGGATGGCGCCGCGGTCCTTGTACTCGTCGTCGTCGAACCCGGCGCCGTCGCCGGCGCCGCACTCCACGTACACCTCGTGGCCGCGGTCGCTGACTTCGCGCACGCTGTCGGGGGTCAGCCCGACGCGGCGCTCCTCGCTCTTGATCTCCGTGGGCACCCCGATGCGCATGCTGGACCCCTCCACCTGCGATTCATGAATGCGACTCCCGAAATGTTACACGCGTGGATGAGACATATTCTGAGCAACATTCCCCTCAAATGCTGCCATTGCGCCTATTGTTTGCACATGAACACCGATTCAGCGCAAAATATGTTCATGCACGAATTCGATCCGACCGACCGTCTCATCCTCAACGAACTGCAGCTCGACGGACGGGTCTCCCACGCGGAGCTGGCGTCGCGCATAGGCCTGTCCACGTCGGCCTGCCACCGGCGGGTGCGCCGGCTGGAAGCCGAGGGCGTCATCGACGGCTACGTCATGATCCTCGACACCGAGGCCATCGGCCGTGACCTGAACGTGTTCGTGGAGGTCTCCCTGGTCAGCCAGAGCGAGGAGTCGCTCCGCCGTTTCGAGGAGGAGGTGCGCGGCTGCCCGGAGGTCATGTCGTGCCACCTGGTGGCGGGCGACGCCGACTACCTGCTGCACCTCGCCGTGCAGGACCACCGCGACTTCGAGCGCATCCACAACCAGCACCTGTCCCGGCTCGCCGGCGTGGCCCGGCTGCGCTCCAACTTCGCCATCCGCACCGTCTACCAGACCACCCGCCACCTGC
>VYBO01000136.1 GCA_009844405.1 Acidimicrobiaceae bacterium | reverse complement strand
GCCACGGCCCCGCCCCGTATGGGCCGGGTCGCCCGCCTATCCGCGGGGCCTCTATCTTCTTTTTCTTCCACGTCATCCAGGGGACCGCTGGACGCAGCGGCGGCGGTCGGGTCTCCCGAGGGTGCGGAATCGGCCGGATTGGCGATAGACGGGAGCGGGCAACGACTGCGAGAGGATCCCGTGGGGCCGTTGACAGGAATCCGGGTGATCGAGATCGCCGGCATCGGGCCGGGGCCGTTCTGCGCCATGATGCTGGCCGACATGGGCGCCGATGTCGTCCGGGTCGATCGGGCCTCCGCGGTGCGCGGCGGCGATCCCGATCACCCGCCGCGGGACCTTCTCAACCGGGGCAGGCGCTCGGTCGGCATCGACCTCAAGTCTCCCGAGGGCGTCGAGGCCGTGCTGTCGCTCGTGGAGGGCGCCGACGCGCTGTTGGAGGGGTTCCGGCCCGGCGTGGCCGAGCGGCTCGGGATCGGGCCCGAGGTCTGCCTGGCCCGCAACCGGCGCCTGGTCTACGGCCGGATGACCGGGTGGGGCCAGGACGGCCCCTACTCCTCGGCCGCCGGCCATGACCTGAACTACATCGCGCTGGCGGGCGCGCTGCACGGCATCGGCCGGCAGGGCGAGGCCCCGGTGCCGCCCCTGAACCTGGTGGGCGACTTCGGGGGCGGCGGCATGTACCTCGCCTACGGGATGGTGTGCGCGATGCTCGAAGCGCGGACCTCGGGCCGGGGCCAGGTTGTTGACGCGGCCATGGTCGACGGGGCCGCCTCGCTGATGACCGCCTTCTTCGGCATGGCCGGCTCGGGCTTCTGGAGCGACGAGCGGGGCACCAACATGCTCGACACCGGCGCCCACTTCTACAACGTGTACGAGACCGCCGACGGCCGCTACATCTCGCTGGGACCGATCGAGCCCCAGTTCTACGCCGAGCTGCGGGAGCGGCTCGGACTGCACGGTCCGGAGTGGGGCCAGCCGATGGACCGGTCGCGCTGGCCCGAACTCAAGGAGAAGCTGGCGGCGGTGATCGCACAGCGCACCCGCGACGAGTGGTGCGACCTGCTCGAGGGCACCGACACCTGCTTCGCGCCCGTGCTGTCGCTGGCCGAGGCCCCCGAGCACGCCCACAACCGCGAGAGGGGGACCTTCGCCGAAGTGGCCGGAGTGGTCCAGCCCGGCCCCGCTCCCCGCTTGAGCCGGACCCCGGGGGCCATCCGTCGCCCGCCGCCCCATGCCGGCCAGCACACCGACGAGATCCTGGCCGAGCTGGGGCTCGACGAGGCCGCCATCTCGGCGCGCCGGGAGTCGGGGGCCGTCGCCTGATGGCGACCGCCGTCTTCTTCCACGCCCATCCCGACGACGAGGCTCTCTCCACGGGCGGGACCATGCTGCTGGCCTCGGATGCCGGCCACCGCGTGGTGCTGGTGTGCGCCACCGACGGATCGCGGGGCGAGACGCCCGGACTCGACGACGGCCAGGAGCTCGAGGCAGAGGGTCTGGCCGAGATGAGGGAGGCGGAGCTGCACACCGCGGCCGGACTGCTGGGCGTGCACCGGGTCGTGATGCTCGGCTACCGCGACTCGGGCATGGCGGGGGACCCCGCCAACGAGGACCCCGAGTGCTTCTGGCAGGCAGATGACGGCGAGGCGGCGGAGCGTTTGGCCGAGGTCCTGAGCGAGGAGCAAGCCGATCTGCTCACCTGCTACGACGCCAACGGCACCTACGGGCATCCCGACCACATCAAGGTCCACCGCGTCGGGGTGCTGGCCGCCGAGCTGGCCGGTGTCGACTTGGTGTACGAGGCCACGCTGAACCGTGAGCACTTCCGCTCCACCATGAAGGAGCTGATGCGCATGGCCGCCGAGGCGGGCCTGGATACGATCCGGGAGCGGGACCAGGCAGAGTTCGAGGCCGAACTCGACGACGGCACCATCGGTGTGGACAGCGCCCGGATCACCCATCACATCGACGTGAGCGCCGCCCTGGACGCCAAGCGGGCCGCGATACGGGCCCACGTCTCGCAGATCCCGGCCGACTCGTTCTTCGTGGCCCTGCCCGACGAGGCCTTCGCGCTGGTCTTGGGCACCGAGTGGTTCATCCGCCGCGGCGCGGCTGGCGGCGATGCGACGTCGACGGACCTCTTCGCTGCGCTCGATCCGGAATGAGCACACCGAACCTGGTGGCGGCGTCGACTGTCGGCGGCGTCCACGACTGGTTCTCGTGGGTAGTGATCTTCTCCAACGCACTGGCCGGGCTGTGGGCGCTGGCGGCGCACCGCCGCCCGCCCCTGCGCTCCCGTGTTCTGTGGCTCACCACAGCAGCGGCCCAGGTCACCGTCTTCGTGCAAGCCGGACTGGGATCATGGCTCATGGTCGTCCAGGATCGCGACGCTCCCGACCTCCACGCCCTCTACGGGTTCTCGGCGCTGGTCGCGGTGGGCATCGCCTACAGCTACCGGCAGCAGTTGCGCGACCACTTGTACCTGCTCTACGGCTGCACGGGCCTGTTCCTGATGGGCCTCGGCATCCGGGCGGTGATCCTCGATTCTATTGCATGAGGCCGGCGGGGCGGGTACGTCGCGGCCATGCGCGCCCCGTCATGAGCGTCCGGGTACTGTCGGCCACGGCGACAAAGGAGTCGTTCGACTATGACTATTGCCATGGCGGCGCCGGTCAGCGACACGGCTAGCGATGTGTCCGCGGAACTCCTCTCGTCACTAGGCCTGGCGGCGGTGGACGTTCGCTACGGACTTACTCAGGACGAGCTGTTCGCGGCCGCGGTCTCCGGCGACCTGGGTCGGGTGCGCCCCGGCGGTCCCGACGACGAGCACAAGGCCCACGCCACCGCGCTCGGCGACGACGGACCGCTGGTCTTCTACTCCGACCCCTCCTGCACCGGGCGTCCCGTGCACGACACGTTCTGCGTGGACCGGCCCTCCGTCAGCGACGACGTGTGGTGGAAGGACGGCTTCGCGCCCTTCGACGCCGGCGCGTTCGACGCTCTGGTGGACCGCGTCGTCGCCGATCTCAATGAGCGCCGAGTCCGGCTGTACGTGACCGACGTCTACTGCGGCGCGGACCCCGACTTCGCCGAGCCGTGCCGGTTCGTCGGCGAGTACGCCTCCCACGCCTATTTCTGCAACATCATGCTTCCCGCCCACTTGGACGGAGCACCCGATCACCGCGACCACGGCTGGATCCTGTTGAACGTGCCGTCCTTCCACTGCGACCCCGGGCGCGACGGCACGCGTTCGGGGCGGGCGGCAATCATCGACATGGAGCGCCGTTTGGCCCTGGTGCTGGGTCGGGCCGACTACTGCGGGGTCAACAAGAAGACCATGTTCACGGTCATGAACTTCGTGAAGCCGGGCAAGGGCGAGATGTCGATGCACTGCTCGGCCAATGTCGGCCCCGGCGGCGACAGCGCCATCCTGTTCGGATTGTCGGGCACGGGCAAGACGACCCTCTCGGCCGATCCGGACCGAGATCTCATCGGCGACGACGAGCACATCTGGACCGACTCCGGGATCGCCAACTACGAGGCCGGGTGCTACGCCAAGCTCATCGACCTCGACAAGCAGGCCGAGCCCTTGATCGCCGCCGCGCTGTCGATGAAGGGCACGCTGATCGAGAACGTTCCTGCCCTGAACGGTCGCAGCCTAGGCGACACCCACCCCCAGGACCTGGACCTGAGGGACCGCTCCATCACCGAGAACACCCGCTTCGCCTATCCGCTGGAGTGCAACCCGAATGTGGCGCCCGGCCACCGCGGCCCGCACCCGGCCACCATCGTGCTGCTGACCGCCGACGCCTTCGGCGTGCTGCCACCGGTCGCGATCCTGGACCCGGATGAGGTGATGTACCACTTCGTGATGGGTTTCACGGCCAAGCTGGCCGGCACAGAGGTGGACGTGACCGAACCGGCGGCCACGTTCTCGCCCTGCTTCGGCGCGCCGTTCATGGCCCGCAAGCCCGACGTGTACGCTCGGCTGCTGAAGCAGCGAATGCACGATCACCAGGCCCGCTGCGTCCTGTTGAACACGGGCTGGTCGGGTGGCGCCTACGGTTCCGGCCAGCGGATGTCCCTGGCCGTCACCCGCCGGCTGCTCGATGCCGCGCTGGGCGGGGAGTTTGACGACGTGGAGACCCGCACCCACCCCATCCTGGGCCTGCGAATGCCCGTGACCTGCGCCGGAGTGGACGACCGGATCCTCGATCCCGGCCGCACCTGGGAGAGTCCCGACGCCTACGAGGCCGCCGCTCACCGCCTGAGGGACATGTTCCGGGCCAGGTACACCGAGCAGGGATACGCTGGGATGGGGATCGCGGCCGCGATGTAGCCCCGCGAGCCTGGGGCTTCCTCAGAGTTCGGGCGTGCCCATGTCGACCTCCGAGCCGATCCGCAGACGGGTGGCCCTCCCGTCGTCGTCGAGGTCGAACTGCACTCGCTGACCCTGACGGAGCATGCGGAACAGCGAGCCCTCGAGGGCGTCGTCGGCGAGGTCGACGTCGGCGAGGTCGGCTTCGTCGACGAGCACCCCGTCGCCGGTCACGGGGTCGTAGCTCTTGATGACGCCCTGCACGGAGCCGCATCGTAGCGAGCATCGCAGGCGTCTGGGACCACGTCAGGGGTGGCCGGTATCATCGGTGCCATGGCACCGATCGTTCTGGACGCGGCCACGCTGCGCCGCGTGATGGTCGGCTTCCACGGAGGACTCGCCGACCACCGCCAGATGATCGACAACCTCAACGTCTATCCGGTCCCGGATGGGGACACCGGGACCAACATGACGCTCACCATGAAGTCGGTCGTCGAGAGCCTCGACGGCGTCGCCGACGACCTCGAGCCTCTTTGCGCCGCACTCTCCCACGGGGCGCTCATGGGCGCCCGGGGCAACTCCGGAGTGATCCTCGCTCAGATCCTTCGAGGCGTGTCCGGCGTGTTCCGCGACGCCGCGGCGGCCGGCGCCGTTCCCGACGCGCCGGTGGTGGCGCAGGCCCTGGCTGCGGCCAGCGAGGGCGCCTACTCGGCCGTGGCCCGGCCGGTGGAGGGCACCATCCTCACAGTAATCCGCGAGGCCTCGGAGTCGGCCCAGGCTGCCGCCGCGGCCGGGGGCGGCCTGACCGAGGTGTTCGACGCGGCCCGCGAGCGCGGCTACGGCGCTTTGGAACGAACTCCCGAGATGCTGGCCGTGCTCGCCGAGGCCGGGGTGGTCGACGCGGGCGGGGCCGGCCTGCTGCTGCTGTTCGACGCCTGCCTGGCCGAGATCGACGGCCGGCCCATGCCCGAGGCCCCCGAGCCGTCGGCTCCGCCTGCCGCTGTGACCGGCGCCGACGTGCCGGCGGAGGAGTCCTCGATCGCTGACCTGCGGTACGAGGTGATGTTCCTGCTGGACGCGCCCGACCCCTCCGTCGACGGCTTCAAGGCCGCGTGGCAGGAGATCGGGGACTCGATCGTGGTGGTGGGCGGCGACGGCATCTGGAACTGCCACATCCACACCGACGACATCGGCGCGGCCGTCGAGGCCGGTATTGCGGTGGGCCGGCCCCACCGCATCCAGGTCACCGACTTGCTGGACCAGGCGGCCGAGCACTCCGAGTCGTTCGCGGCGCCGGACCAGCCGGCAGCAGCCGCAGGCGCGGCGCCGGACCAGCCGGCAGTGGAGGTCACCGATGACGGTCGATGCTCGGTGGTGGCGGTGGGCGCCGGCGCCGGCGTGGTCGAGATCCTCATGTCGATGGGCGCCGACCGCGTCGTGACCGGCGGCCAGTCGATGAACCCGTCCACTGCCGAGCTGCTCGCGGCCGTCGACTCGCTGCCCACCGGGCATGTCGTGGTGCTGCCCAACAACAAGAACATCATCGGGGTCGCCGAGCAGGTCGACGGGGAATCGGAGCGCACGGTGGGCGTGGTGCCCACTCGCAGCGTGGTGGAGGGCATTGCCAGTCTGCTGGCCTTCTCGCCGGGCGCCTCCGCGGCCCAGAACTCCGAGTCGATGGCGGCCGCAGCCGCAGCGGTCACCCACGGCGAGGTCACCCAAGCGGGGCGCGACGCCTCGAGCCCGGCCGGTCCCATCGCCGCCGGGGACTGGCTCGGCATCGGCCCCGACGGCATCGCCGCGGTGGCCTCCGGGATGGCCGCGGCCGCGACCGCGCTCTTGAGCCTCATCGTCGACGACGGCCACGAGCTGCTCACCGTCCTCACCGGCACGGACGCCGACGCGGCGACCACCGACGCCATCGTCGGTCACGTGGCCGAGCATTTCCCGGACGTGGAGGTCGAGGTGACCGAGGGCGGCCAGCCGCTGTACCCCTACTTCTTCGGCCTGGAATAGCCGCCGGCGGGCCTGCACTCCGACGCCGATGCCCGAAGGCGACCCGCCCCTGAGCCTCCGGGACCTGGACGCCATCGGCGTCGACCGGCTCAAGAATGCGGGCCCGAAGCGAGTCTCGGCGCTGGCCGAGATGGAGATCCGCACCGTTCTCGACCTGTTGCAGCACTATCCCCGCCGGTACCTGGACCGCACCCGCCAGGCTCGGATGGCGGAGCTGGAGGCCGACGACGAGGTCTTCGTCGTCGGCCGAGTCGAGCGGAGCGCCTCCCGGCGGACCAGGCGCGGCCGGACACTGGTCGAAGTGGTCGTCACGGACGACACCGGGAGACTGAAGCTCGTCTTCTTCAACCAGCCCTGGCAGGAGCAGAGCCTGCGCGCCGGACGGACGGTGGTCGTCCACGGCCGCCCGACGCGCTACCAGGGAGCGTTGCAGATGACCAATCCCGTCGTCGACCTCGTGGGCGACCGCACGGGTCGGATCATCCCGGTGTACCCGCAGTCGGAGAAGGCCGGCGTCAGGACCTGGCAGATAGCCGATCACGTCGCCAACGCCCTCGACCGGTGCGAGGCCAGGGGAATCGCCGACCCGGTGCCCGGCGAGGTGCTCCGGAGGTTCGACTTCGTGGGCCGGCACGCCGCGCTCAACGGGATCCACCGGCCGGCGACCCTGCGGGAGTCGAGCGAGGCCCGCCGCCGTCTCATGTTCGACGAGCTCCTGCGGGTGCAGCTCGAGATGGTGAGGCGCAAGCGCTGGCTCGAGCGCAATACGGCCGGCCTGTCCCACGCCACCGGCGGCGAGATGGTCGACCGGTTCCTCTCGCGGCTGCCGTTTCCGTTGACCGGGGCCCAGCGGCGGGTGATCGACGAGATCGCCGCCGATCTGGCCGAGCCGCACCCCATGCACCGGCTGATGCAGGGAGACGTGGGCGCGGGCAAGACGGTCGTGGCCCTGTGCGCCCTGCTCACCGCGGTGCAGGGGCGCTTCCAGGGAGCGCTGATGGCGCCCACGGAGGTGCTGGCCGAGCAGCACCACCACACGATGGTCTCCCTCCTCGGCGACCTGTCGGTGGCCGACGAGTCGCGGCTCGACGGCGAGCGACCGCTGCGGGTGGAGCTCCTCACGGGGAGTCGAGGCGCGGCGGACCGGCGGCGCGCGGTCGCGGGACTGGCATCCGGCGAAGTCGACGTCGTTGTGGGCACTCACGCCCTGATCTCCGAGGGCCTGGAGTACCGGGCTCTGGGCGTGGTGGTGATCGACGAGCAGCATCGCTTCGGGGTGGAGCAGCGGGCGGTGCTGCGCGATCGGGGGCCGGGTTCGGTCATGCCCGACCTCCTGGTGATGACGGCCACGCCCATCCCGCGCACCGCGGCCATGACCGTCTACGGCGACCTGGACGTCTCCGTTCTCGACGAGCTCCCGGCGGGGCGCACCCCCGTGGCCACCTCATGGGCTCGCGGCCCGCTGGAGGAGGGTCGGGTCTGGGCGGCGGTGCGCGCCGCGGTCTCGGAGGGACGGCAGGCCTATGTGGTGTGTCCCGTTATAGACGAGTCGGAGGTGCTCGGCGTGCGCTCAGTGACGGAGACCCACGAGGAGCTCGCGGGCGAGGGCGGCGAACTTGCCGGGCTCCGGGTCGGCCTCCTGCACGGGCGAGTGTCCCCCGGGGAGAAGGAGGCCACGATGGGGCTGTTCCGCTCGGGAGCGCTCGACGTGCTGGTGTCCACCACCGTCATCGAGGTGGGCGTGGACGTCCCCAACGCGACCGTCATGGTCGTCGTCGACGCGGGCCGGTTCGGCATCGCCCAGCTCCATCAGCTGCGGGGACGGGTGGGGCGGTCGCATCTCGCGTCGCACTGCCACCTGGTGGGCGAGGCCGCCACGGAGGAGGCCGAGGCCCGTCTGGAGGCGGTGGTGGCCTCCAACGACGGTTTCGAGCTGGCCGAGGCGGACTTGGAGTTGCGGGGCGAGGGCACCCTCATGGGTGAGCGCCAGAAGGGCCGCAACGATCTCCGGCTGGCTTCGCTGCGCCGCGACAAGGAGTGGGTCGCCATCGCCCGCGAGGTCGCCGTCGAGATGGTCGACGCCGACCCGGACCTGCGGCGCAACCCGGCGCTGGCCGGCGAGATCGAGCTGATGCTCGGCGACCGCGAGGCCGAGTTCCTGCTCAAGAGCTGAGCCTCCGCCGGGCACGGCGTCGGGGCCGGCACGGCCCAATTGCCGCCGCGGCCATGGGTGCCGACGTGAGAGAGCCGGAGGACTGGCCTGCGGCTCTCCGTCGAAGCTTGGGGGCGCGGATGCGCTCGAGGCCTCGTCGGGCCTGGCCAGGTGGCCGCGAGCGGCTGCAAATGGATTCGCAGGGAGTTCGAGTCCCCTCAGGTCCGCACCCAGCGCAACACAGGCGCCCGCATTCTGAGCAACCGTGCGACTGGCAAGGACCTGCCTGGAGGCCCCGCGGATAGATGGGCGACCCGGCCGATATGGGGCGGGGCCGTGGCCCGAGCGGCCCGTGAGCGAAGCGAACAGGAGCGGGTATGACCACCCTGCGCCGCGATCGGCTGCCGATCAATCCGCGCTCGCTCGTGTGGCCAACGGCGGATCTCGAAGCTGGAGACGATCCTTGGCCCCGCCACCGTCTGTGGACGCTGTCCCATGGCGCTTCCCAGGCTGAACGATCTGGTGTTCGATGCGGGGTTCCTCCCAGGGAGGCGGCGACGGCTACTGTCGGGCGGTGAGCGTGTCGCGGCCGAAGCTGATCGAGGTGGCGTTGCCGTTGGCGGCGATCAACCGTGAGGCGG
>VYBO01000058.1 GCA_009844405.1 Acidimicrobiaceae bacterium | reverse complement strand
GGGCCACGGCCCCGCGCCGTATGGGCCGGGTCGCCCGTCTATCTGCGGGGCCTCTGGGAGCGAGCGCGGATTGATCGGCGGCCGATCGCGTCGCGGGGTGGTCGTTCCCGCTCTTGTTCGCTTCGCTCACGGGCCGCTCGGGCCACGGCCCCGCGCCGTATGGGCCGGGTCGCCCGTCTATCTGCGGGGCCTCTGGGAGCGAGCGCGGATTGATCGGCGGCCGATCGCGTCGCGGGGTGGTCGTTCCCGCTCTTGTTCGCTTCGCTCACGGGCCGCTCGGGCCACGGCCCCGCGCCGTATGGGCCGGGTCGCCCGTCTATCTGCGGGGCCTCTAAGCTGCGGCATCATCGGAGGGGCCGTGGACAACGCCGCGGGCAACGCCGTGGACGAATATGAGCGAAGAGTCGACTTCCGGCGCCGGTGATCAGAATCACGGTATGTCGTCCGGTGACGCCCCGCCGCCGGACTCCGCCGCCGATTCGAGTGTCGCCGACGGCGCGCTGTCCGGTCCGAGCCCGAGCCCGAGCCCGAGGCCGATGCCGCGCTCGGCCGCCGGCCGCGCCCTGAGAGCCCGGTCTGATCGACGCCTGCGCGCCCGCCGGGTCCGCCGCCTTGTGCGGCACGTCGAGCCCTGGTCGGTGCTGAAGGTCTCGTTGATCCTCTACTTCTGTGCCTGGGTGGTCATGTTGTTCGTGGGGGTGACGCTGTGGAACCTCGCGGTGAACTCCGGGCTGGTCGCCAACATCGAGAACTTCGTGGTGGAGTTGTTCGCGTTGGAGTCGTTCAAGATCAACGCCGACCAGATCTTCCGGATCGCGGCCGTCGGCGGGCTGCTCCTGGTTCTGGCGGGCAGCGGGCTGACAGTGCTCGGTGCGGTGCTGTTCAACCTGATCAGCGACGTCACCGGGGGAGTGCGCCTGACCGTGATCGAGGAGGAGACGGCTCGCCCGCGCTCGCGCCGGACCCGTCGGCGGGTTCTGGTGGCTGCACCCCCTCCCAATGTGGAAGCGCCCGCATCCGCGCCACCGGACCCGTCCAGTGGTGACTGACCCGGCCGCGGCTAGCGTGGGGCGCCGCTGGGGGCTATAGCTCAGCCGGTTAGAGCGCACCCCTGATAAGGGTGAGGTCGCTGGTTCGACTCCAGCTAGCCCCACACTCCAGACCCCACAGCCCGGAGGCCGTCTTTGGCCGCAGGATTCATCACCTTGATCCGCCGGACGTTCGTTGCCGTCATCGTCGGGATGGCGGTGGCCGCGGCCATCCGGGTGCGCGGCCGTGGCGGCGTGCCTCCCCAGACAGGAGGCTGGCGCGAGCTGCGGGACGACGAGCTAGCGGCCGAGCGAATGGGGAGCGATGCGCCTCATGCGGGCGAGGCCCCGGGGCCCGAGCGGCCCGTGAGCGCAGCGAGCAAGAGCGGGAGGCGGGCCCGAGCGGCCCGTGAGCGCAGCGAGCAAGAGCGGGAGGGGCAAGGCCACTGATGGCGGCTGATGGCGACGGCGCGAGCGTGGTCGTGTTCGGTGCGGGCGCGACCGGCGCTCGGATCGTTCGCATGCTGGCCGCCAGCACCCGAGTGGGCTCCGTCGAAGTGCGCGACACGGATCCGGCCCGGTTGCAGGAGGTCTCGAGTTCGTTAGACGACGCCGTGGTCCTCGGCCACGGCCAGGACGTACCCGACTCGGCGGACGTAGTGGTGGTGGCCACGACCGCAGGCACGCAGGCCGCGGTGGCCTTGAGCGCGGTGAGAGCGGCCGCGGCGGTCGTCACGACCACCAACGAGATCACCGAGGCCCGCGATCTGCTGGCGCTTGATCAACGGGCCAGGCAGCATGGTGTGCCCTTGGTGGTGGGCGCCGGGTTCATGCCCGGCCTCACCTGCCTGCTGGCCCGTGCGGGTGCGGCGGAGCTCGATTCGGTCGATGAGATTCATGTCGCCAAGGCCGGCACGGGCGGCCCCGCATGCGCCCGCCAGCACCATCGTGCCCTGAGCAGTCTCGCCATCGACTGGAGGGACGGTCGCTGGACTCGCCGGCCGGGCGGCTCGGGACGGGAGTTGTGCTGGTTCCCCGACCCTGTGGCCGGACGGGACTGCTACCGGGGAGCGCTCCCGGATGCGCTGCTGCTGGTGCCGGCGTTCCCCGGCGTCGACCGGGTGACGGCCCGGATGGCTGCCACCCGCCGCGATCGATTGACCGCGCCGTTGCCCATGATGCGTCGCCCCCACCCCGAGGGCGGGGTCGGGGCGGTACGTGTCGAACTGCGCGGCCGGCGTGATTCTGGCCGCCATGTAGTTGTGCTCGGCGCCCAGGCGCGTCCAGCAGAGGGAGCGGCCGTTGTCGCCGCCTCGACAGCCCTGCACCTGCTCGATCACCGGCCGGACCCTGGCGCCGCCGGGTTGGCCTCGATCCCTAGCCCTGACGGCCTGCTGATGCAGGTGGCGGCCCGGAAGCTGCGGCCCTGCAGGTTCGAGGGCTTCGCGCTTTCACGCGACGCCGCTGTCTGATTGTTTGAAGCAGCCCAGCAGATCGTCGTGCAGGATCCCGTTGGTTCCCATCGCTGAGCCGCTGCGCCAGTCGTCCACGCCGGCCGTGTCCGAGAACCGGCCCCCGGCCTCGGCGATGATCACGGACATCGGGGCGACATCCCAGTCGAAGCACTCAGGATCGACCATGGCCTCCGCCCGCCCGGTCGCCACCAGCGCGTAGCCGTAGGCGTCGCCCCAGGTTCGCACCCGGGCGCCACCGGCGCGAACCCTCCGCAGGGCTTGGTCCGGCCAGTAGGAGAGACCGCTCGTGCAGATGTAGGAACCCTCGAAGTCCGAGCGGTCGCTGACCCGGCACGGCTCGCCGTCCCAGTGGGCGCCGCGGCCCCGACCGGCCCAGACGCATTCGTCCAGGGCAGGCAAACAGACCACGCCCACGGCCGGGCCCCGATCATCGATCAGGGCCAACAGGGTGGCGAAGAGGGGGACGCCTTGTGCGAAGGCCTTGGTGCCGTCGATCGGATCGATCACCCAGGTGCGTCCGGTGCGCCCGGCCATCTCACCTTCCTCCTCCCCGCGGATCGTGTCTTCGGGAAATGCCGCCAGGATCTCCGATCGCAGGAACCGCTCGGCCGCATAGTCGGCCTCGGTGACCGGCGATCCATCGCTCTTGACCGTCACCGACAGGCCTCGCAGCTGGTACCAGTCCAGAGTGATGCGCCCGGCCCGCCGGGCCGCGGCGACCGCGAAGTCGACGAGGTCCTGCTCGATCATGCCGACAGCCGATGATTGTGATATATCGTGATATGGTTCATACTATGTCAAGCAGTTCTCAGTTATTTCACGAGGCAGCCCTCAAGGCGTTGCGGGCCGAGAGATGCAGCTCTGTGGCGGAGGTGCTCGATCGTCGACGAGTCGTTCTGGCCGAGCGCCACCGGCCCGTGGCGTCTCTCCACCACGAGGAGGTCTGGAGGGGACGGGCTGCCACCGCCAGCCGCCACAAGCTGCGCCGGGTCATCGGCGCGGCACTGTATTCCCTCGCTCTCGACCTCGCGACGACCAGCCGGGCATTGCGCGACGAAGCCTCCAGGCTCGAGCAGGAAGCGGCCGGGCTGCGCGCCCGGGCTCGAGCCCTGGCCGACGCCGAAGCCCGAGCGACCATGAGAGCGGGTGGGATATTGTCGTCATCATGATCATCGACACGCTCAGATCGGTTCTGCGTTTCCGCCGGTTCGAGTTCAGCGCCACGCAACGGCGTCTCCAGAGGGCGGCCAGCATCGAAGATCTGCGTCGGATCGCCCGCCGCCGCCTTCCCGGCGGGGTGTTCGACTACATCGACGGGGGAGCCGAGGACGAGGTCGCGATGGACCGCAACACGCGTGGCTTCCGGGAGATCGAGTTCGTGCCCCGCGTCCTGCGCGACATGGGCAGCGTGGACACCACCGGCACCATCCTCGGACGAGAGGTGCCCTTTCCGTTGATACTGGCGCCGACGGGCTTCACCCGGATAGCCCACCCGGCCGGCGAGCTGGCCGTGGCCCGGTCGGCGGAGCGAGCCGGGCTTCCCTATTCGCTGTCGACCATGGGCACGCGGTCGGTGGAGGAGGTGGCCGCGGTCAGCAGGGGCTCGAAGTGGTTCCAGGTGTACGTCTGGCGCGACAAGGGCCTGCTCAAGGACATGATCCTGCGGGCTGCCGAGGCCGGCTTCGAAGTGCTGTGCATCACGGTGGACGCGGCCATGCTGGGCCGGCGCGAGCGCGATGTGCGCCGAGGGTTCACCCTGCCGCCCAAGATGGGGCTCGACATCGTCGTGGAGGGCATGATCCGTCCAAGTTGGAGTCTGCGGTTCGCGTTCTCCGAGCCGATCGAGTTCGCCAACGTCGCGGGCAACACCGACATCGACGGATCGACCGCGGTGGACCTGGCCGCGTTCATGAACGAGCAATTCGATCCGACGCTGTCTTGGGAGGACGTGGAGTGGATGCGCTCGCTGTGGGATGGGCCGGTGCTGATCAAGGGCGTCCAGAGTGTGGCCGATGCGGTGATCGCTCGCGACCGGGGCCTCGACGGCATCGTGCTGTCCAACCACGGCGGACGCCAGCTCGACTCTGCCCCGTCCATCATCGAGCTCGTTCAACCAGTGGCTGAAGCGGTCGGCGGCGACCTCGACATCGTCTGCGACGGTGGCGTCCGCCGTGGCGGCGACATCGTCAAGGCGCTGGCCCTCGGAGCGACGTCGTGCATGATCGGACGGCCGTACCTGTACGGGCTGGCCTCGGCCGGGGAAGAAGGCGTGGACTGGGTCATCGAGCACCTGCACACGGGCATGAGGCGCGACATGGCCCTGTGCGGCGCGGCGAGCGTGGCCGAACTGACTCCGGACCTGATCTACCGTGTCGGCTCTGGACGGTGAGCCGGTCGGGTGGGTTTCATGCCCGGCATTGACGGGGTTGTGATGTGACCCGGCTCGGGTTCCTGCTCGACAGCGACAGCTGCATCGGCTGTCACGCTTGCACGGTCGCGTGCAAGAGCGAGCACGACGTGCCTCTCGGCGTGAACCGCACCTGGGTCAAGTACATCGAGACCGGCACGTTCCCCAACGCCAGCCGGCACTTCTCGGTGATGCGCTGCAACCACTGCGACAACGCGCCGTGCATCACCATCTGCCCCACCGGCGCGCTGTTCCGGGCCGCCAACGGGGTGGTCGACTTCGACGACGGCAGCTGCATCGGCTGCAAGGGATGCATGAACGCCTGCCCCTACGACGCCATCTACATCAATCCGGCCACCAACACCGCCAACAAGTGCAACTTCTGCAACCACCGGATCGAGGTGGGCCTCGAGCCGAGCTGCGTGGTGGTGTGCCCCACCCATGCCATCAAGGTGGCCGACCTCGACGACCCGAACGACGAGACCACCAGGATCATCGCCCGCAGCGACACCGCGGTGCGGGCCCCCCAGCAGCAGACCCTGCCCAAGGTGTACTACCGCGGCGCCGACCAGGCGTCGCTGGACCCGCTGCGGACCGCCATCGCGGCCGACGGCATGATCTGGGCCGACACCACGCCCCGGCATCCGACGGCCCAGCCTGGCGGGCATGGTGTGGTGGCCCGGACCGCCTACACCACCGCCCACCAGATGACCTGGAAGGCCAAGGTGTCCAGCTATCTCGTCACCAAGGCGGTCGCCGCCGGCGTGATGGCGGTGGCCGCCCTGCTGACGCTGCTGGGCCACGGTGACTCGCAGGCCGCGGTGGGAGTCATGCCGCCGGTGGTCGCGGGCATATTCCTCGCGGTCACAGGCGGGCTGCTCGTCGGAGACCTGCGGAGGCCGGAGCGCTTCTACTTCCTCCTCACCCGGAGCAACCGGCGGTCCTGGCTGGTCAAGGGCGCATGGGTTCTGGGCGCCTTCACGGCAGTCTGCGCGGCCTGGTTCGTGGCCGGCGCCGCCGGCTCGCCGGGTGCTCTTGCCGGCTTGGCCGTCCCCGCCGTCCTGCTGGCCGCGGCCACCGCCGGCTATACCGCCTTCCTGTTCGGCCAGTGCGAGGGCCGGGATCTGTGGCAGACGCCGCTGCTGCTGCCGACGCTGCTGGCTCAGGCCTCGGCGGCCGGGGGTGCGGCCTACTCGATCGTCGACCTCGCCATGGAGGTCCCGGGGGTGACCGCGGTGCGCTGGACGATGCTGGGTGGTCTCCTGGCTGCCGGGGTGCTCATCGGGGCCGAGGTGACGTCTCAGGGCACCAGTCACGTCGAAGCCGCAGTGAAGGCCATGACCCGCGGCCGCTATGCCCGCCGCTTCTGGGCCGGCGGGATCGTGCTGGGCCTGCTCCTGCCCGCCGTCCTGACCACAGCCGCCCTCGCGGCCGGCACGGGTCCGGTACTGCCTGCGTTGGCGGGCCTGGCGGCGGTGGCCGGCATGTGGTTCTACGAGGACGCCTTCGTGCGGGCCGGCCAGTCCGTCCCGCTGTCGTAGGGGAAATCGCGTCGTGGCCGAACTGCACAGCTATCCCCCGCACGAGACGTGGCATGACGCCGTGACCCTCGACGCCAAGGCTTGGCCCCGGCGGGTCGAGCACCATCATACGCTGGTGCCCACCGCGTGCTTCAACTGCGAGGCGGCCTGCGGCCTGCTGTGCCATGTCAACCACGCCACCGGCCGCATCGACCGCGTCGAGGGCAACCCGCTGCACCCGGCCAGCCGCGGCCGCAACTGCGCCAAGGGTCCCGCCACTCTCAACCAGATCGACGACCACGAGCGCATCCTCCACCCGCTCCGCCGGGCAGGGGAGCGAGGCGGCGGCCAATGGGAGCGGGTGAGCTGGGCCGAGGCTCTCGACGACGTCGGCGGCCGCGTCCGCTCCGCCATCGCCGAGGGCCGCCGCAACGAGGTGATGTACCACGTGGGCCGTCCCGGCGAGGACGGCTACGCCGAGCGGGTCCTGCAGTGCTGGGGGGTGGACGGCCACAACAGCCACACCAACATCTGCAGCTCCAACGCCCGGATCGGCTACCAGAGCTGGATGGGCCACGACCGCCCGTCGGCCGACTTCGCCCACGCCGAGGTGATCTTCCTGATCTCGTCGCACCTCGAGGCAGGGCACTACTTCAACCCCCACGCCCAGCGCATCATCGAGGCTCAGGGCCAGGGCGCCACCGTGATCTGCGTCGATCCCCGGCTGTCCAACACCGGCGCCAAGGCTGACTTCTGGCTGCCGGCGTGGCCGGGCACCGAGCCGTTCCTGCTGCTGACGATCGCCCGCCTGCTGGTGGCCGACGGCGCCTGGGAGAGAGACTTCGTGCGGCGCTGGACCAATTGGGAGACCTACCTGCGCCAGCGCCATCCGCAGCGGGCCGTCGAGTTCGACTCTGTGGGACCGGCCCTGCTGGAGGACTACGCGGCCTACACGCCGGAGGAGGCCGAGCGGGTCTGCGGCGTGCCCGCGGCCCAGATCACCGAGATCGCACGGATAATCGGCGCCCACCCGACGAAGTTCGCCTCCCACAACTGGCGGGCCGCGGGCGCCGGCAACCTGGGCGGCTGGCAGACGGCCCGGTGCCTGTTCTTCCTCAACGTGCTCACCGGCTCGGTCGGCACGGTGGGCGGCACCACCGGCAACGGCTGGAACAAGTACAAGGCGCCCCACCCGCCGGGGGCTCCGCCGGTCGAGCAGTGGAACGAGCTCAACTGGCCCCGCGAGTACCCGCTGGCCTACCACGAGATGTCGATCCTGCTGCCGCATTTCCTGCTCGCGGGCCGGGGACGCCTCGACGTGTACTTCAGCCGGGTGTACAACCCGGTGTGGACCAACCCCGACGGGTTCAGCTGGCTGGAGGCCCTCAAGGATCCCGACAAGGTGGGGTGCCATGTGGCTCTCACGCCCACCTGGTCTGAGACGGCCGTCTTCGCCGACTACGTGCTGCCGATGGGGGTGGGCGCCGAGCGCCACGACGTGGCCAGCTTCGAGACGCACGCCGGCCGCTGGATCGGCTTCCGCCAGCCGGTGCTGCGCCGCTACGCCGAGATCCGGGGCGAAGCCGTCGGTCACGCCTCCCGCACCCACGAGTTCAACCCGGGCGAGGTATGGGAGGAGAACGAGTTCTGGATCGAGCTGTCGTGGCGCATCGACCCCGACGGCTCGATGGGCATACGCCGGTGGTTCGAGAGCACCGCGCACCCCGGAACTCCAATGTCGGTGGACGAGTACTACTCGACCATGTTCGAGGGCGTCCCCGGCCTGGCCGCCGACGCGGCCGCGGCCGGGCAGACCCCGCTGGAGTTCATGCGCGACCGGGGCGCCTACGCCCTGGACGGCGACATGTACCTGCCGTATGAGCGCACGGTGGACGCCGCCGCGCTGGAGGGCTGCGAGGTGGACGAGGCGGGCGTCTTCCGCCGCCCGGGCACACCGGGAACCTGGTCGGGCGCGCCTGACGAGTTGAGTGCCCTGATGCTGGCCGGGCTCGGCGACGGCTCGCCCGCGGTGGAAGTGGACGGCATCGCCCGGGAGGGATTCCCCACCCCGTCTCGCAAGCTCGAGCTGTACTCGCAGACCCTGGCCGACTGGGGCTGGCCCGAGTACGCCACTCCGGCGTGGATCCCCTCGCACGTGCACTGGGAGGACTTGGACCTCGAAGCCGATGAGCGCATCCTGCTGCCCACCTTCCGCATCCCGACGCTCATCCACACCCGCTCGGCCAACAGCAAGTGGCTGTCGGAGCTCAGTCACCGGCATCCGCTGTGGATCCACCCCGAGGACGCCGAGGCGCTCGGCATAGAGGTCAACGGCCTGGTGCGGGTGACCACCCGCATCGGACACTTCGTGATCGGCGCTTGGCGCACTGAGGGGATCCGCCCCGGCGTGGTGGCCGCGTCGCATCACATGGGCCGGTGGCGGCTCGACGCCAACGCCGGCGGCTCGTGGGCGGGCGGCGACGCCGACATCACCAGCACCGGATCGGTGTGGCGGCTCCAGCGCAAGGGCCGGCCTGAGAGCCACACCAGCGAGGATCCGGACACCGAGCGCATCTGGTGGAGCGACACCGGAGTGCATCAGAACCTCGCGTTCTGCGTGCAACCCGATCCGGTGTCGGGCATGCAGTGCTGGCACCAGCGGGTGAGGGTCGGCCCCGCCGAGGAGGGCGACACCTACGGCGACGTGGTGGTCGACACGGCCAAGGCCCGCGAGGCCTACCGCGAGTGGCTGGCCATGACCCGTCCCGCGCCCGGTCCCGGAGGCCTGCGCCGCCCGCTCTGGTACGCCC
>VYBO01000053.1 GCA_009844405.1 Acidimicrobiaceae bacterium | reverse complement strand
CCTTCAATGGAGGGCCGGGCACGTGCCCGGCCAAACCGCTCGCGTGATTTGGTGACCATGAAGTGAGCTTTCGCGGGCACCTGCGAGCGGTGGATGAACCATGAGGTTCGAAGGTGTGTAGGTCGTGGATTGTCAAGCTGCGTTTCGCCTTGCACCACAAGGCTTCGAGCGGTCCCATGGGTTCGCGCGCTCACCATAGCGCTCGCATCAGATGACGGTAGGACCTGACGTGGGTAGGGCCGTCCTCGCGCCCATGAACTCGAAGCACTCGCGGCCACGGTTTGCGGGCGGGCCCAGGTTCACGAACGCCACCGAATCCTCGCCATGGTGGATTACTTCACCTACGTCCCGCTTCAGCAGAAGCAGCTCGACGGGGTCCAGGTCGCAGATGAAGACGCTGTACTGCATCGACCAGCCGTAGTCCTTGACGGTCCTGTGCACCTGCCTGAGGCGCTTGGCGTCGCTGATGTCGTAGCTCACAAGGTAGCGCGTCCGTCCTGCTGCCATCCCGCTACCTCGTCATGAACGGCGTGTAGGCCGGAATCTCGCCGAGCAGGTGGGCGGCGAGCACCCGGGCCTGCACCTCGAACACCCGCCGATAGGTGATCCGGTAGCCGTAGGTGGGATGGGTCACCTCCGTGTCGAGCCTCCTCTCGTAGGCGGACAGCACCGACCGGCGTCCCTCCTGGGTCAGCGCCACCCCTCCGGCGCGGACCAGGAAGTCCCGCTCCCCCACCTCGCCGTTGTTGACCACGTTGATCACCACTGACTCGGCCACCAGCGGTCGGAACTCCTCTGCGAGGTCAAGAGCGAGCGCCGGCCTGCCGAAGCGCGGGCGGTGGAAGACTCCAAGGTACGGGTCGAACCCGACTGCCAGCGAGACGGCGGTCAGGTCCTTCGTCAGAAGCGCGTAGACGTAGGAGAGGAGGCAGTTGATGGGGTCGCGCGGCGGGCGCCGGTTGCGCCCGTTGAAGTCGAACGCGCCGAGGCTCGCATCACGAATCATCGACGAGAACCGCGAGAAGTAGAGGCGGGCGCCAGTGCCCTCCATTCCCAGCAGGCTCTCAATCGACTCGCTGTCGCCCACAGCGTCGGCGAGAGACTTGATCTGGTGGAGCACAGGCTTGACGTCGGAACGGGCGTTGCGCCGCAGGAACGTTCGCGAGTTCCGCAGCTTGCCCTCGATCATGGCCTGGGCGATCGGCAGCCCGGCCTGCGCGGCGATGGCGACCTGGCGCCTGCGCAGGTCGACGTGCTTCGACGGCAGACCCTCCGCGATCCCCTGGAACCATCCGCCGTAGGAGAACCAGCAGACGGGGATCGACTCGCGGAACGCGGCCCGCATCATCTGGCTGCTGACCTGGACGTTGCCGTACACCGAGATCTGCGACACGTCGAGGAGGCGGAGTTGCTGGAGCTCCTCGCGATCCTTGCTGACCACCACCCGCCCGGAACGGATCCCGATGCGTGCGCCCTGCTCGGTGACGTACAGGGGCCGCGCCGCCGAGTCGCGCGGGGTCAGCCGTCGGGGCGCGGCTGCGCTGCGGCCGACGTGGAGGTTCGTCTCGTCCGGCAGGCAGATGCCCACCAGCGAGCACCTCGGACACTTGGGGCTGTCGATGAGAGGCGGAGGCGCAGTCGGCAAGGCCGCCACCCCGCGAAGTTCCGAGACGAGCTTCAGCGTGTGCGACACCAGCACGTCGTCGAGGGGGATCGTGGCCCGCTTGCGGGTCTCGGCGAAATAGATTTGCCCCTCCGAGCACTCGTACCCGTTTTCGCGCAACAGCAAACCGATCGTGGCGAGCTGCACCTTCTCAGGCATCCAGGCGGGTCCGTGTGCCGGTGGCCGACCGCGCTTCACCTCGACCGGCACGACCTTGCCGTCCTTCTGCTCGATGATGTCGGTCTTCGCGATCAGCCCGAGACGATGCGAACTCAGCTCCACCGACTTCGCCCTCCTGAACGGCGGATCGTCGGCCGCGCCCATCCGACCTCCGCCGACATCGACGTTGCGATGGACGTATAGCCCCTCCACGGTGTCTTGATTGTGCTCGAAGCGTGACTGCACCCATTCCAGGTAGAACAGACGGGGGCAGTATTCGAACTCGTTGATCATCCGCGCGGGAACGAGTTCCGGAACCGCAGTCACGCCGGCGACGGAGCCCTCCGTGCTCTCGGCGCACGCAGACCACGGGACGCGGGACACGGCGCGTCAGTCACGCTGCCAAACCACGCGTGACGGACCGAACGTTCCGTAGCCTCCCTGGTCGCTGCGGCGAATCTGCGACTGCATCACACGGCTCACGCCCCATGACTGATACCACTGGACGCGACGAGCGGTGCCCTCCGTCGGCGTGGGAGCTTCCACTTGCGCAAGCAGCGATCGCACCGCGTAGGGCGTAGCGGGATTACTCCATAGTGGCCACACGAACCGGCCGCGCTTCCAGGTGCCCGAGCAGCCCTGGGTCAAGGTGCGCTGGGGCGAGGCGAAACACGGGTACCTGATGAGGCCCAGCACCGCCAACGCCTCTGCTCCGGGGTTAGTCCGCTTAGGGTTCAGCGAACCAGTGGGATCGGAGTGGCTAAGCGCATGCGATCGGTCGTCCACGGCATCCCACATGAGCGACTCGCGATTGCTGCGGTAGCGCCATGGTGTGGTCAGATCGGCGACAATCTCGTCATGGTTGACCTCGCCGAGAAGCGTTCGCGCGATCGCGACGAACTTCTGCTGTCCCGCTGTGAAGTACAGGTCGGAGGGCTTCGCCTTGCCGTTTCTGTCAAGGCTGTTCTCGGCTAGCAGGCACGCCGACAGCCCTCCCGGCGCATTGGAAGTACGGCCTCGAAGGAGACACTCGCGCAAGGCGTTGGGCTTGAGCTTGAGCTTGAGGGTCGGATCGAACGACTCGTCAAGCACTGGATCGTGAAGCCGGGCCGTGGCGGCGTCAATGACGGCATCAGCGATTGCGTCCAAGCTTCGAGCCGGAGTGAGCACTGGGTACGGGATCGGATCGTCGGTCCAATGCAGGCGGTAGTCGTTCCCTTGCTCAGTCAGGGCTACCTGGACGCCCAGCGCGGCGAGGAACCCCAGCGGGTTATCGCCCGGCAGGCCGGGCAGCAGGGTGGAGTCAGACGCAGTCATCGAGCCTCCTCTGCGCTTCGCTGCTGATCGGCCAGCCGGAAGAGCGCTTCCAGCCAGGCCAGCCCGTGGTGGCCGTATCGCTCCTGTAGACGCCAGAAGCGGTCGGCCATGTCGAGGGCGAGCGGCGTCTCCGCAAGGTTCGAAGACACGCTCATGCGGACGGCGCCGTCTGCTGATGCGTCAGGTCCGTCAGCGCCACCCGGGCCGAGGCGGAACCCGTCCTCAGAGACGCGGCCCTCGGCCGTCAGGTCCTGCGGTGCGTCATCGAACCTGATCGGAGGCAGAGGCCGGCCGTAGCCGTGGTGACTCCCCATGAGGTGAAGCACCAGGTCGCTATCGTGGGCTCGGTCGAGGATCGCCGAATTGCTCTGCGCAAGCGCGACGCTGCCGAACTCGTGGCGCACCGGTGGCCACCGGTTCCGACGGGTCCTCGCGCCGGGCACCGACTTCGCCAAGGGCGCTTCGGCCGCCGCGATGGCCACTTGGTCATGGCCGTGCATTTGAGCCTGGAATCGCGAGTCGATCTTGCCGAGATCGTGAAGCTGTCCGGCCAGCCGCAGATCGGCGACAACCCGCTCGTTCAGCCCCAAACGGCGGCCGTAGTCCTCGGCCTTGTCACCCACACCTTGGAGATGCTCTCGCAGCGTCGTCGCTCGACCCGTCAGCGACGGCCTGTCGTCGAACTCGTCAAGCACGGCGGGATCGACGGCGCGTTCGACGAGAACGTAGTAGGAGGAATGCGTTCCAAGGCCGACTGTCTCAACGTCGAAACCGGTGTCCTGAAGGCGGTCAGCCACCCCGAGGATCCACTCTGGAAGGGTGCCGGGTGACAGCCGCGCGAGCCAGTTATCGACCGCCTCCCGTGGCGTCAACGTTGCATCGAGCTCATCCTGGGGACTAGGTGCCCGAAGCTCCGACGGCAGGCGCAAGGCTGCAAGCAGCCGCGAGTCCAGTCGGAGAGTCGCTCGCGCCTCGTAGGCAAGCTGGGCCTGATCGCCCAGATCCTCAACCGGCTCGGTCGGGCCGTCGTCGGCCGCCTGACTCGACTGCAAAGACGGGCTAAAAGACGGGCTAGCCGAGGGATCCCATGTGGACCCGCGCAGCCCGCCCAGAACCGGGTCGACGATGAGCAGGTCACCGGGTCTGATGTCGATGACTCGCTCTATCGCCTCAGTGGGTTGCGTCTCGTCGCCGTTCCATCTGCGCACGCGGCCCAAGCGCTCGAGCTCTAGTTCTCCGTCAGCTTGGCCGTGCTTCGCTGCCGCGTCGAGGTGCGATGCCGATCCCGCGTCCGAGATCAAGACCTCCGCCGTGTCCCGGAGCCAGCTGCGGACTGCGGATGCCGGAACCGAGAGGCTCTCAGCTGGCCGCACCGGCACCAAATCTAGTGCCTCCTTCGACCAGTCCCAACGCCACACGACCGAGACATCCGGCTCGCTCTGGCTGTCCTTCCCATGAAGGAACTCGGCGATAGGAGGATCGACTACTGGCACCGGGCTGGTCTGGGTCCACGCATCCACATAGGTGTGCAGCAGCAGCGGCTCCTCCGCATTCGGCGCGATGGCGCCGGCGCCCAGACGGTCGATCAACGCCGAGCCAGGACCGACATCGACCTCTCCGTCGGCCCCCAGCGATTGCAGCGCGTCCCAGGTGTGCCGGATCGCGTCGCCGTACACCGGATCGCTCCGCTTCGCCTTCAACTCCGACCTGACGCCGAGGATCCAGCACCGCGCCGGGGCCTGACGCTGCTCGGCAACGCTGCCGCGGCGGTCGAGCCGTCCCAGCCGCTGGCACAGGCTGTCGACTGGAGCGGCCTCGGTGATGAGCGCGTCGAAGCTGAAGTCGGCTCCGACCTCGATCGCCTGCGTCGCAACGACAACGCTCAGGCCCTCCAGCGGGGATTCTCTGTCAGGGTCCACACAGGTCTGGATGTCGTCGAGGGCTCGCGCCTTGTCGATGGGTCGCATGCGGCCTGTCAACAGGCGGGCCGCGATGTCGTTCTGACACAACAATTGCTGGGTCTCGCGGGCGGTCCGGACCCGGTTCACGATGACCCCGACGCTCTTGTCTTCCTCGTGAAGTTCGTTCTTGATCAGGTCCAGAACCTGCCTGGGGACCGACTCATGCGGCGGGCGGCTGCCGCCGACGGTCACGAGTGTCGCTCGCTTGGGTGCCATAGCGATCCGACTGAGGCGCTCAGACTGCTCTAGGTCGCCGTGCTGCAACTCGAAACGCCGGGCGCTCTTGCTTGTAGGTGTGGCCGACATCTCCACGACCTTGAACCGGCGAGGCAGCAACTTCGGGTTGACGGAGCGAATCAGGGGTACCTGGCCATCCGACGTGGCGTCCCGCAAGGTGGCTGCGAAAGGCCGACTGAGATGCACCTCGTCGAGGAACACGAGACAGTCGTTGCCCGCCAACCCGGCGAGGATCGGTCGCTTGCGGGGACTGGCCCCGTAGCCCCTGAACAGCAGGCGCGAGCCGAACTGATCGACGGTGGACACCATCACCCACGGCTGGTCCGGTCGCCGCGCCCATTCGGCGTCCAGCGGGATCCCCCCGCGGCCGCCGCGAAGTGCCGCGACTCCGAGAAGCTGCTCGTCGCCTGTCAAGTCTCCGAGGAGGCTCCTGACCTCGGCGAGCACTCCGGCGTCGGCGGCGCTGATCCTGTCGCGGATCCGGCGGGCCCGCTCGTAGACCTGATCCACGACGATGCGTCTGTCGATGACGAAGACGATCCGGCGCGGCGATACGTCGGGCCGGAGCGCGAGCGCGAAGACGGCGGTGTCGAGCACGGCGGTCTTGCCGGTGCCCGTCGGCAGGTCGATCACGTCGGGCCAGCCGTCACCTTCGAGCACCTCGCGAGTCAGTCGGCTCTGCCACGGGTAAGGCTGGTGTCCGTGGACGGCGGAGAAGAAATCGTCGAATTGCGCTGCGGCCAGTTCACTCATCGTGCACCTCCTCCTTCACCGCGGTCGCCCATGGCGGGCTCGCCGACAAGGCGCATGAGCCCCAAGCCCAGGAAGCGCCCACTGCCCAATACGAGCGGTCCGCGGATCGGCTCCGCGAACTCGACGATCGTGTGGACCAGCCGTCGGACCGTGCCGGCGCCGCGGCCCTGCCGGAAGGTCGGGTAGTCCGTCGCTGGTCGGGCACCGAGCCAATGAGGAGCGAGCGACACCTGCACGCTTGTGGGACTCGGCAGGCCGACATGTTCGCAGGACCTCGCGACCGCGGCCTCGGCTCGCGCCCAGGCCTTGGCCCTCGCAGATGGACTCCCCCGGCGCAGGTCGCCGGGATGGGTGGGCAGTGCCACCGGCGTCACCGAGGCCCACCATCGCGACGCCCCGGCCCAGACTGGCGGCCGCAAGCTGGCGAGAGCGAAGGGCGGCTGTCGCCTTCTCATCTCGACGACTCCGCCTCGACCCATCGTCAACTGCAGCGGCTGCTCGCCCCGCTCGCGCTCCCACAAGCCGACGCCGCGCAGCGTGGCTCGACGTGCCGTCTCATCCAGACCATCCGGAAGCGAGAGGGCAAGGCCCATGATCCGGCCGTCCCCGTGCTCGTGGGCGACATTGGGCAACGCGAGGAAGGAGATGTGAGGGGCAGTCGTCGGTTTCCCGTTGGCAAGGTGCCCGCTGACTCCCTCGGGCAGAGGGTCGGGAACGTGCTTCAGGATGGACTCGCGCAGCACCCTGGTGAGTTCCACGGCGCGCGTCATGGGCAGGCGCCGGTGACGCGGCTCCAACTCGAAGACGATCCAGTCACCGGCGGTCGAAGGGCGAGACGCATGGACCGCAACAGCTTCGTCGTCCTCCACGGCCCGGTATCGCGCGCCCCGAAACGGCAGGCTGCGGGTCCTTATGGCCCGGTGCCGTTGGTGCTCATGTTCAAGCGCCGCCAGTTGTCTGGGACGCACCCAGCGAAGCATCAAGACACCTTCGCCGGGCGTGTGTGTCGCCGGAGGTTCGTCGTCGCGCAACCGGCACGACACGAGTGACGATGAATGCCCGAGCCGGGTTACCCGCCCCAGGAGCCCGTCGAGAGACGCAGCTGTATCAGGCGGCGCACTCTCGTCCCAAGCGAACGTGACCGGAGGCACGAGCCGTGTGGGCGGTGATAGTGGCCCCTGGTCAGCGGAGTATTCCGAGGTCTCGGTCCCTACCAGCGTGACTGACGGGAAGTAGCGCTCCTTCTTCGCCCCCACACGATCCGGCAGCATTGCCACCGCGGAATCGCGGCTGGTCTTCCCAGCGTGGTCCGTGAGCGACGAGACATCGCGCACCTTCGCTATCCGCGCTTCAAGCCTCTCAACCTTCCGCGACATCCCTCCCGACCTCTGAAGCTCGTCGTCGTATTGCTCAAGCAGCTCCTCAAGGTCGCCGGCAAGCTTGGCGTATCGAGCGCCGCTCAGGACCGAGACGTCGTTCACGGGAACGAAATGACTGACGACCCGGCGCTCGACCTCCTCGGGGGCGTTGATGCGCGGCGGCGGCAGTGTCTCCAACCACTCGAGCGCGGCCCGTTCAGACTCATCGGGCTCGTCGGCATCGGCCCAGGCCGCAACCATGGCCGAGAACAGCCGCGCGCCGTGCGGAGGCCACTCCGGCTCGGTTCGGTCGTGATGCGCTGTCGCGACGCAGCGCCCGGTGAGGAAGTTGACCTCTATGACGGTCATCGATCACTCGCCTGCGGGCTCTTGTGCGGACACCTCGCGGCTTCGACGAAGGAGTTCGACCAGCTTGGGGGCGGGCGTCAACGCTACCTCTTCGACCTCCCAGGCGATGCCGGACCGCTCGGCTCGGGCTGAGGCCTCGGACAGCAGCTGCGCTGCCGACTCGCGACCGATGCTGACCGACTCGGGCGACCCGCCGTCCCGGCCGACGATCTCCAGCTTTGGAGCGTGCTGAGGGATCAGCAGACACCTGGATCGCAGGTCGTGGTCGGCCTCGTAGCCGTAGGCGATGGCTGCCACGCCGAGCGCGGCCACCGCGGTCCGGGCGGCGGCCTCGGCTTCGCGGCTCTTCCCTGCGAACCTCAGCCGCCGCAGCGCAGCCAGCGACAGCACTGCCGTCTGCCTCGCCTCCGAGATGGTCACGCCTCCAGCCTGGGAATCGATCGACGGAGCGATGTTGCCGTGGTTGATCTTCGAGGGCTGCCCAGCGGTGCCGCTCGCACTGCCGCGCGAAGCAGGCTCGGGCTTTCCGCCCTTGCCGGTCTCAGACTCCCCTTCATCGAAGGTCCAGACCTCAGCCGGATCCTGATGATTGTATGCGACCTTGTCTGGAGCGAGCCTCTCGATCTGAAGCGGATCGATCCGACTGCTCACCTTACGACCGATCTTGGCATCCAATCCGACTATCTCCGAGACGTACGCACGCTGGAACTTCGCGCCGAGACCACCCTTGGGGCCGGTGGAATCCCACTGGCCGAACAGCAGCGCCGTCGGCGCGTAGCGGAAGAGGTCCGTCGCGTTGCCGGGTCGGGCCTCGGTTATCGCCCGACCCACATCGCTTAGCCGGAACAGCGTGCCGTCGAGCAGGCTGTCGCGGAAGATCGCGTCGGCGAGCCGGTGGGGCGCCTCCAGCACTGTGATCCGGCCGAGATCCTCGACGTCCGGTGCCGTGGTGAAATCCACGTACGGCACCGGGAAGTTCAACTCGCCGGCCTCCCAACCCTCGAGGAGAGCGAGTTCGGCTCGATTCGCCTGAGACGCAACCGAGTCCAGCAGCACGGTCGTGACGACACGGCCGTCAACGTGCCGTTCCTCGACGGCGTACTTGTGCTCCGCCCTCTCCGCAACCGCGTAGGTCGGTGGGAACACCTTGCCCCCCGGCCCGTCCGCGGGTTGCAGTGACATGATCGAACGCAGCGCGACTGCTCCGCCCTCCACCGCATCGGTGAGATGTCCAATTGTCAGTTCGGCCATGAGGCCCTCCCTTCTTCAGTGACTCACCAGCGACGCCGGAGCCACCGAAACATCTTCGCGCAGGGGTACGACACAACGCTGGGCGACCGTCGATCCGCCCGTCGAGAACTCCGCACCGAAACATCTTCGCGCAGGGGTACGACACAACGCCTGTAGCGGTCGCCTCAGGCTCCCTCAGCGCGGAGTACGGGTGGAGGTCAGCACGGCTCCGAAGCAGGATCAGGCGCAGTCGGGCAGCAGGGCCGGCTCGTGCAGGTCCGAGGTGGCTAGGAGCTCCTCCACCGCGCTCGAGCGGGTGGCGTAGGCGACCCCCCCTCCCCCGCGCCGGGAGGCCCCCCAGGCGAGGCCCACCGCGGTGATGCGTCCGTCCAGTTCGGCCACCAGCGCAGCACCGGAGTC
>VYBO01000108.1 GCA_009844405.1 Acidimicrobiaceae bacterium | reverse complement strand
CCACGGCCCCGCCCCGTATGGGCCGGGTCGCCCGCCTATCCGCGGGGCCTCTACGTCCATGAACGGCGAGGGGCCACGCCCGGCTACGAGGGGACGGCGCATAACTCCAGGCCCAACGTGTCGAGATCGTCGGCCAGGGTGTCGAGCGACTCCCACTCCGTGGATTCCGATCATCCGGGGCGGGCGAGGCAAGCCGAGACGTGCACGTCCGGGCGCGACCACCCGCAGACTCTCACGCCCCCCGGGTCCCGCCGCCGTTAGGATCTGCCCATGAGCCGGCCCAACATCCTGGTGGTCATGGCCGACCAGCTCGCGCCCCACTTCACCGGGGCTTACGGCCATCCGTTGGTGCGCACGCCCGCGATGGACGGGCTGGCCGAGCGCGGGGCCCGCTTCGACGCGGCCTACTGCCATTCGCCCATATGCGCCCCGGCCCGCTTCACGATGCTGTCGGGCCAGCCGGTGTCGGCCATCGGGGCATGGGACAACGCCGCCGAGTTCCCGGCGTCGGTCCCAACCCTTGCCCACTACCTGGCCATGACCGGCTACCGCACCGTCCTCTCGGGAAAGATGCACTTCGTGGGTCCGGATCAGCTCCACGGGTTCGAGGAGCGTCTCACCACCGACATCTACCCGGCCGACTTCGCCTGGACCCCCAGCTGGGACGAGGCCGACACCAGGATCGGCAAGTGGTACCACAACATGGAGAGCCTGGCAGAGGCGGGTCGGGCGCTGGCCACCTACCAGATCGACTACGACGAGGAGGTCGGGTTCGCGTCGGTGCGCCGCCTCTACGACCTGGCCCGCGACCCGGACCAGCGCCCGTTCTTCCTGGTGGCCTCGTTCATCCATCCCCACGACCCCTACGTGGCCCGTCCCGAGTGGTGGGATCTGTACGACCACGACGACATCGATCTGCCCGAACCGATGCCCGAAGATGCGCTCGACCCCCACACACGGCGCATCCGCCGCGGCATCGAGGCCGACACGGTCGGCTACACCGATAACCAGTGCCGCAACGCCCGCCACGGCTATTTCGCCAACACGAGCTACTTCGACTCGTGGGTCGGCCGGCTGGTGCAAGTCCTGGAGGAAACCGGCTGTGCCGACAACACGCTGGTCGTCGTGACCAGCGACCACGGCGACATGCTCGGCGACCGGGGCTCCTTCTTCAAGTTCTCGTTCTTCGAGCGGTCGGTCCGGGTGCCTTTGATCATGGCCGGGCCGGGCGTGGTCAATCGGCCGGTGGCCAACGTCTGCTCACTATTGGATCTTCTGCCCACCTTGCTCGACGTGGCCACCGGCGGCGGGACCTGGCCCGAGCTCGGCGCGCCCATCGCCGGTCGCAGCCTTTGGGAGGCCGCGACCGGCGGCCGCGACCCCGCCGACGAGGCCACCGGCGAGTACATGGCCGAGATGACTTCACATCCGATGTTCATGATCCGGCGGGGCCGTCACAAGTACATACACTGCGACACCGACCCCCCGCTGCTCTACGACGTCGAGGCCGATCCGCAGGAGCGGACCAACCTGGCCGACGACCCAAGTTGCGCAGCCCTGGCCGACGACCTCGCGGCCGAGACCGCCCAGCGCTGGGACAGCGATGCGATCCGAGAGCGTGTGTTGCACTCGCAGCGCTCCCGGCGAGTCCTCCACGCTGCGACCCAGGCATGCGGCCCCCACTCGTGGGACTACAGCCCGGCGCGCGACGCGGCCAACGAATACGTCCGCAACCACCTGGACTGGGCCGAGGCGGGCCCCCGAAGCCGGTTCCCCCGCTTCGCCTGAGGGGACGGGGCCCGGGCAACCGGCAGCGCAGCCGGAGCGGTCAGTCCCAGCCGAGTTGGTGCAGGGTGTCGTCGTCGATTCCGAAGTGATGGGCCACCTCATGCACCACCGTGACCATAATCTCGTCGAGCAGCTCGTCCTCGTTGTCGCAGACACCGCAGATCGGCAGCCGGTAGAGGGTCACCCGGTCGGGCATGGTCATCCCGCCGTAGTCGTCCCGCTCGGTCAACGGCACCCCCTCGTAGAGGCCGAGCAGATCCTCCTCCGGGTGGGCGTCCTCCACCACGACCACGATGTTCTCCATCATCTCGCCCAGCGCCGGCGGCAGAGAATCGAGGGCATCGCCCACCAACTGCTCGAAGCGGACTTCCTCGATAAGGAACACCGGCCAACAGTACCGGCCGGGTGCGCGCCGAACGGCGCCCGCCGTGAGGGGTGCACAGCCGCTGTCTCCCGCTCTTGTTCGCTCCGCTCACGGGCCGCTCGGGCCACGGCCTCGCTACGTGTGGCGCGAGGCCGTATCGAACTATGGGGCAGTCCGCTCGGCCTCTAGGGTCGGATCGTGGCTGAACCCGAGCATCCGCTGCTGGAGGGCCTGACGCCCGAGCAGCGCGACGCGGTGACGACCCGGGCCTCGCCGCTGTGCGTCATCGCCGGAGCCGGCTCCGGCAAGACCCGCGTCCTGACTAGACGCATCGCCTGGCAGGCCGGCGAGGGCCACGCCGACCCGCGGCGCACCCTGGCCGTGACCTTCACCCGCCGGGCCGCCCGAGAGCTGCGGTGGAGGCTGCGGAGGCTCGGCCTCAACGACGCGGTCCGGGCCGGGACCTTCCATGCCGTGGCTCTGGCCCAGTTGCGCCGCCACGCGGCCGACTCCGGCAGGCGCCCGCCCCGGATCCTCGAGAACACCGGCGGGCTGGTCTCCGAGCTGCGGCCCAGGACCGATCGGGCCACGGTGGCCGGCATCGCCAACGAGATCGGCTGGTGCCGGGCCCGGCTCGTGTCGCCCGAGGACTACCCGCCGGCGGCGCGGGCCGCGGGTCGGCGGCCCCCCGTGGGACGCGCCGAACGCTTCGTCCAGCTCTACGCCGACTACGAATCGGCCAAACGCAAACGCCGCCTGCTCGACTTCGACGACGTGCTGGCCCGGTCGCTGGAGGTGATGGAGACCGAGCCCAAGCACGCGGCCGCCCATCGCTGGCTCCACCAGCACCTGCTCGTCGACGAGTTCCAGGACATCAACCCGCTGCAGTTCGCCCTGCTCAAGTCCTGGCTGGGCCCGGACTCGACGCTGGTGGTGGTGGGCGACCCCGACCAGGCGATCTACGGGTGGAACGGCGCCGATCCCGAGCTGATCAACACCGTCGGCAGCCATCTGCCCGGCTGCGCGGTTCTGCACATGCGCGCCAACTTCCGGTCAACGCCCGAAATCCTCGCCGCGGCGGGACGGATCCTCGGCCGGGCGTCCCAGCCCGCGGTGCGGCCCTCGGGGGAGGACCCGACGGTCACGGTGTGCGACGGAGCCGGCGAAGCCGCGGTGCTGGCCCGAGCGGTGCGGCAACGCCACCGGCCCGGCTCAACGTGGCGCCGGCAGGCCGTGCTGGCCCGCACCAACGCTCAGCTCGATCCGCTCCGCAAGGCGCTGGTGCGCCAGAACATCCCGGTGGCCACCGTCTCCGAAGGCAGCCTGCTCCGCCGGCCCGAGATAGCGGCTCTGCGCGAGGCCTGGGCCCCCGGCGCCAGCCTCGCCTCCTGCGCGGCCGATGCTCGCCAGCGGCTGCGCGAGCCGGCGGACGCCGGGGGGGATCCACAGAAGCCGGCCGCCCCGGACACGCCCGAGGCCCGGGCCAGCGTCGAGGCCTTCCTGGATTTCGCCGAGGACCACCTGTCGCTCGACCCCGACTCCACGGTGGGCGCCTTCATCACCGCGCTGAGGGCCGACAGCCGCTTGGCTCCGTCGTCGGACGGC
The DNA here is from genome assembly GCA_009844405.1 of Acidimicrobiaceae bacterium. Taxonomy (GTDB): domain Bacteria; phylum Actinomycetota; class Acidimicrobiia; order Acidimicrobiales; family Aldehydirespiratoraceae; genus Aldehydirespirator. Next base: position 53,068 of record VYBO01000108.1, on the reverse strand, counting down.
GTCGACCTGATGACCTTCCACGCCGCCAAGGGACTGGAGTGGCCCGTCGTCCATCTCGTGGGCCTGGAGGACGGGCTCGTGCCCATCGCCCACGCCCGCACCGCCGCAGCCCGGGCCGAGGAGCGCCGCCTGCTCCATGTGGCCGTCACCCGAGCCGAACAGGAGCTGCACGTCCTGTGGTGCGACCGCCGCGACCTGGGGGGAAAGACCGTCGAGCGAGAGCCGTCGCCGTGGCTGGAGGCGATCGGGGGTTCGAAGAGTCTCGACGACGCCGAAGTACGGCGACTTCGGAACCTCGAAGGCGTCAAACGGGCCCGCAGGGCGAAGATGGGCTCGGACTAGCCGGAGTCGGCGCGGGGCATGGCCACAACCGCCACGTTGGCGGTGCAGCGCTCCAGCACCGTCTCGACGGTGTGGCCCAGGAAGGGGCGGCCGTCCACGTTGCGCAGCGAGGCGCCCAGAACCACCAGGTCCGCCTCCTGCTCCTCGGCCACCGACACCAGCGTCGAGGCCGGCGACGAGCCCGGCTGCACCAGCGTGCGGGCCTCCACGCCCATCTCCGCGCCCCGTGCCCTGGCCGCGTCCATGAGCGCATCGACCACCGGCTGAGCCGCTTCGGGATGGGCCTCGCCGAGCACGCGGGTCGCCAGCCTTCTGCTGGTCAGCCGCCTGGGCAGCATCCGCATGTCCTGCCAGTGCCGCTGAACCACGTGGGTCAACACCACCTCGGTGCCCAGCTGGCTGCTCACCCCGAAGGCCACCTCCTGCGCCGCCTGGGAGGACCGGGTGCCCGTCACCGGCACGACGGCGCGGGTGAAGGCCCCCGGCAGCGGCGTCTCCAAACCGGCCGCCCGCCTGACGATCACCAGCGGCAGGGGCGAGTGCAGCAGCAGCTCGTCCACCATCGGCGAGTACAGCTGCCCCTCGTGACGGCCGGCCACCCCCACGCATATGGCGCCGTAGCCCAGGCGGGCCTCGGCCACGATGGCCTCCGCGACGACCGCGCCCGCCGAACTCGAGGCTCTCACCTGGCGATGATCGACATCCCGGCCGTCCAACACGTTGCGGATGATCGTGATGTCGGACCACTGGCCCCTGGTTGCGCCGTCGGAGTGGTAGCCGTCGCCGAGGCTCTCGGGCGCCACCGAGATCACAGTGGCGGGCACCTGCACCGGCCACGCGAAGTGCATGAGCTGCGCGGCCGCGATGGACGCCGGCTCGGCCCGCGAGGCGAGAAGCAGCCGCGACGAGCGCACCACGAGGTTGCGGCTTAGGGCCTCCTCGCGCTCGAGGCGCTCCTGCTCGTCCGGCGACCCCATCCAGTCGCGCACCGCCAGCCGCAGGCTCGCCGCGGCGAACACCGAAGTCACCAGGGGCACTATCACGATGACGGTGTAGGCCGTCTCGCTGAAAACGCCCAGCGACAGCCCCACCGAGGCGATGACGATCTCCAGGGCGCCCCTGGCGTTCAGGCCTGCCCCCAGGGCCACCGCGGCCCGCTGGGACTGCCCGGCCAGCCTCGCGCCCACGAAGGCGCCCGCGAACTTGGCCACGATGGCCACCACCATCACAACGCCCGCCCAGGCCAGTGCATCGCCCTCGCCGAGCAGGGCGAGGTCGACGCGCAGTCCGGCCATGGCGAAGAAGACCGGGGCGAGGAAGGCGTTGGTGAGCGACTCGATGTGATGGACGACCTCGTGCTGCTGGAAGCGCGACCGGTTCAGCACCACCCCGGCCACGAAAGCCCCGAGCACCGCCTCGATGCCCAGCGCCTGGGTGGCCACGCCGAAGGCGAGCATCGTGAACACCGCGACGCCGAGCGCGCCGTGCAGGTTGGGGCCGTCGCGCCTGACGCGCCGCAGGCCGGCGTCGACGGCGCGCTGGCCGAGAGTCATGGCCAGCGCCAGGAACGCGGCCAGGCCGATCACCGTCCGCAGCGTTCCGGTCACCGACACCTGGCCTGCGGTGGCGAAGCCCGTGAACACGGCCAGCATCACCCAGCCGACCACGTCGTTGGCCATCCCGGCGGCCACCGTGATCTGGCCGAAGTCGCGCCTCATCAGCCCGAGCTCCGACAGGATCCGGGCGATCACGGCCAGCGCCGACACCGACAGCGCCAGCGCCACGAACAGCGCGAACACGGTGCGGTCGGCACCCCCGCCAACGAAATCCGCCGGCAGCAGGAGACCGGTCGCGAGGCCTCCCGCCAGCGGCACGAGGAGGCTGAATCCGGTGACCAGCGCGGCGGCGCGCCCCAAGCGCCGTATCAGTGCCAGGTCGGTCTCGAACCCGGCCGTGACCAGCAGCAGCGCCACCCCGATCCAAGTCACCGCGAACAGCGCGCCCGAGGAGATCTCCTCCTGGGGGATGAACCACTCGAACCCGCTCGGCCACACCGCTCCGAACACCGAGGGCCCGAGGACGACGCCGGCAGCCAGCTGGCCGACTACCGACGGCAGCCCGACCCTCCGCATGGCGTATCCCACCGCCCGAGCCGCCACGACCAGCACCAGCAGCTGCGTCCAGAAGACGAGCAGGGCGTGCTCGTCGAGCGGGGTCAGCATGGCAAGGCGCCCTCGTCCAGGTCGACGTACATGGGCGCGTGGTCGCTGGGCGGGTCGTCCTTGGGACCCTTGCGCTCGTTGCGGTCGATGAGCACGAAGCCGGCCGCGTCGGCAACCGGGCGGGTCGCCAGCGCGAGGTCGATGCGCATGCCCTTGCGCTTGTGGAAGTCGCCGCCCCGGTAGTCCCACCATGTGAACAGCCCATCGTCGTGATAGTGCTCGCGGAACAGGTCGACCAGTCCCCACTCGAGCAGGCCGGCGAGGCGCTCCCTCTCGGCCGCGCTTGTGTGGGTGGTGCCGGTGAAGGCGGCCGGGTCGTACACGTCGCGATCGTCGGGGGCGATGTTGAAGTCGCCGCACACCAGCACGGGCCGGCCGGGATCAGCCTGTGTGTCGAGCGAGGCTCGCAGGCGGCTCAGCCAGTCGAGCTTGTAGTGGTAGTGGTCGTGGCCGACGGCCCGGCCGTTGGGCACGTAGCACGACGCCACCCGCACCCCGCCGCACGTGGCCCAGGCCAGGCGGGCATCCGGGTCGGGCTCGATGCCGTCGCCGAACCCGGCCACCGGATCGGTGAGACCCACTCTGCTCAGCACCGCGACGCCGTTCCAGCGTCCCTCTCCGTTGTGGAAGCAGTCGTAGCCCAGCGACTGGAACGCCAGCGCGGGGAAGGCGTCATCGGCGAGTTTGGTCTCCTGAAGGCACACCACATCCGGTGAGAAGGACTCGATCCAGCGATGCACCCGGCCGAGGCGCGCCTTCAGAGAGTTCACGTTCCAGGTGACGACCCGCACGGGACGACCCTATCCGGGCCAGAAAGCAGCAAACTAGGATCGTGGCCATGAACGACCGGACCCGCTCCGAGCCCGGTGACTCTCCGGGAGCCAATGCCTGGGTCATCGACGAGATGCGCGACCTGTGGGCTGCCGATCCGGCCTCGGTGGACGCGGCCTGGCGGGCCCTGTTCGAGGGCGAGACTCCGGACGCTCCGATCACGCCGGCTCCCCCACCGGCGTCGACCGCCGCCCGCACCACCATCGAGACCACTGCCACGGACGTGACGGAGCCGGAGGTCGACCCGGCCGCCATGTCGGTGCCGCTCGCAGGAGAGCCACCGCCGCCGCCCGCACCGAAGGAGGCGAAGAAGGAACCGGCGGCCGACGCGCCCATCGGCGAGCCGATCAAGGGCATCGGCGCCCGCATCGTCTCCAACATGGAGGCCAGCCTGGCCGTGCCCACCGCCACGAGCTTCCGCGACGTCCCCGCCAAGCTCCTGGAGGTCAACCGCAAGATCGTCAACGGCCACCTCAGCCGCAAGATGGTCCGGAAGGTCTCGTTCACCCACCTGATCGGCTACGCGGTGGTGCGGGCCATCACCGAAACGGTCCCGGCCATGAACAACATCTACGCCACCGACGCGGCGGGCAAGCCGAGGATCGTGCGGCCCGAGCACATCGGTCTCGGGATCGCGGTCGACATCGCCCGCGACGACGGCACGCGGTCGCTGATGGTGCCGTGCATCCGCGACGCCGACACCCTCGACTTCGCCACCTTCGTGGAGCGATACGACGAGCAGATCGCCAAGATCCGCGAGAACCGGCTCAGTGCCGACGACATGCGGGGCGTGACCGTCACTATCACCAACCCCGGCACGATCGGCACCCAGCAGTCGGTGCCCAGGCTGATGACCGGACAGGGAACGATCGTGGGCGTCGGGGCGCTGGCGTTCCCCACCGAGTACGAGGCCGCCGACCCGTCCCTGCTGGCCGACCTGGGCGTGAGCAAGCTGGTGACGATCAGCAGCACGTACGACCACCGGGTCATCCAGGGGGCGGAGTCGGGACTGTTCCTGCAGAGGGTGCACGACCTGCTGCTGGGCGCCGACGACTTCTACGGCCACGCCTTCCGGTCGCTGCACATCCCGTACGAGGCAGTGAAGTGGCGGCGCGACTTCAACCCTGTGGACCGCGAGGCGGCCATGCTGGAGAAGCAGGCCAAAGTCAACCAGCTCATCAACCAGTACAGGGTGCGGGGTCATCTGATCGCCGACCTCAACCCGCTGCGCGACGAGGCGCCCGTAATGCACTCCGAGCTCGATCCGGCCACCTACGGGCTCACCATCTGGGACCTGGACCGGGAGTTCCTGACCGGCAGCGAGACGGGCATCTACGCCACGGTCGGCCCCGACCGCCGGATGAAGCTCGGCGACCTGCTGGGCGTGCTGCGCGACGCCTACTGCCGCACCGTCGGCGTGGAGTACATGCACATCCAGGAGCCCGAGGAGAAGCGGTGGATCCAGGAGCAGATCGAAGGCGCCGACACCGAGCTCAAGTCCGAGGACCAGCACCGCATCCTCAGCCAGCTCAACGCGGCTGAGGCCCTCAGCAACTTCCTGGGCACCAAGTACGTCGGCCAGAAGCGCTTCGGCCTGGAGGGCGCCGAGTCGACCATCCCGCTGCTGGACGCCCTGCTGACGTGCGCGGCGGACACGCCACTGGCGGAGGTGGTGATGGGCATGGCCCACCGCGGGCGGCTGAACGTGCTCGTCAACCTGGTGGGCAAGACCTACCACGAACTGTTCAAGGAGTTCGAGGGAGCCATAACCGAGGACCAGATCCAGGGCAGCGGCGACGTGAAGTACCACCTCGGCCAGATCGGCGCCTACACCAGTCCGTCGGGCAAGCACCTGCTGGTGGAGCTGGCCGCCAACCCGTCCCACCTCGAGGCCGTCGACCCGGTGGTGGTGGGCATGGCCCGGGCCCGCATGGACAACATCCCGCCCGACAGCGACTACGGCCTATACCCGGTCATGCCGCTGCTGATCCACGGCGACGCCGCCTTCGCGGGACAGGGCGTTGTGGCCGAGACCTTCAACCTGAGCCTCATCAGGGGATACCGCGTCGGCGGGACCATCCACCTGGTGATCAACAACCAACTGGGGTTCACCACCACGCCGGATGCGGCCCGCTCCACCCAGTACTCCACCGACGTGGCCAAGATGGTCGGCGCGCCGATCTTCCATGTCAACGGCGACGACCCCGAGGCCTGCGTGCGAGCAGCCCGCCTGGCCTTCGCCTACCGCCAGCGGTTCAACAAGGACGCCGTGATCGACATGATCTGCTACCGGCGCCACGGGCACAACGAGGGTGACGACCCCAGCTACACGCTGCCGGAGATGTACCGCCGCATCAATGCCAAGCCCACGGTGCGCACCCAGTACCGGGAGTCCCTGCTGAAGCGGGGCGACATTAGCGCCGAGGACGCCGACGCATCCCTGGCCGAGTTTCGCGACCAGCTCCAGGCCGCTCTGGACGAGACCCGCGACGCCGCACCCGGCCACAACATCCGCGCCCGGCGCCCGCCCGAGCCGATGGGGGTGATGCCCCACGTACGCACGGCCATCGACTCGGTAACCGTCGAACGGATCTACGAGGCCCTCAACACCGTGCCCGAGGGCTTCACCGTGCATCCCAAGCTGGCCCGGCAGTTCGAGCAGCGCAACAAGATGTTCCGCAGCGGCGAGTTCGACTGGGGCGTGGGCGAGGCGATGGCCTTCGGATCGCTGCTCATGGAGGGCACTCCCGTCCGGCTCAGCGGTCAGGACAGCCGCCGGGGGACCTTCTCGCACCGGCACTCCACCCTGGTGGACTATGTGACCGGCGATGACTACGTGCCCCTGTCGGCCGTGTGCGCCCGCGAGGCCGACCTGTGGATCTACGACTCCCTGCTGTCGGAGTACGCCGCGCTGGGCTTCGAGTACGGCTACGCGGTGGCCAAGCCGGAAGCGCTGGTCATGTGGGAGGCCCAGTTCGGCGACTTCGCCAACGGCGCCCAGATCATCATCGACCAGTTCATCGTGGCCGCCGAGGACAAGTGGGACCAGCACTGCGGGATCGTGCTGCTGCTCCCCCACGGCATGGAGGGCCAGGGCCCGGAGCACTCGTCGGCCCGCATCGAGCGGTTCCTGACGCTGGCCGCGGAGGACAACATGCACGTGTGCCAGCCCACCACGGCGGGGCAGTACTTCCACCTGCTGCGGCGCCAGATGATCCACCGCGTCCGCAAGCCCATGATCCTGTTCACACCGAAGTCGCTGCTGCGGGCCAAGGCCGCCCGTTCGAAGGTGGCCGACCTGTCGTCGGGCACGTTCGAGGAGGTGCTCGGCGACCCCGGGGCCGAGGCCGGGACCGTCGACCCGGACACCGTTACCAGGGTGGTCTTCTGCAGCGGCAAGGTGGCCTACCCGGCGATGGAACTGCGCGACGAGCACCAGGCCCCGCTGGCCGTGTGCCGGGTCGAGCAGCTCTTCCCGTGGCCGTACGGGGCGGTCGACTACGAGCTTCGCCGGTACCCCAACGCCACGGAGATCGTCTGGCTGCAGGAGGAGCCCGAGAACATGGGCGCCTGGAACGGGATCAAGGGGCGCCTCTACGAGGCCCACGGCGACGACTACGAGATCCGGAGGGTGAGCCGCCCCGAGTCGGGCAGCCCCGCGGGCGGCAGCCCCACCGTGCACGGCCAGGAACAGCAGGACCTGCTCGACGCGGCCGTGCTGGCTTGACACCTTGCCGGAACGACTCCGTGATCGGAGGGCGAAGCCCCGCCGGCGCGACCTGCGCCCATGAGCCCTGAGCAGCTAGCCGCCGACGATCATCGCCTGGCGGCGCAGCTGGCCCGCCGGGCAGGCGAACTGCTCGTCGAGCTGCGACAGAGGCTGGTCTCCGACGCGCCGGCGGCGGTGCTGGGAGCCGAGGGCGACCGCCGAGCCCACGAGCTGCTGGTCTCCGAGCTGGCCGCGGCCCGCCCAAGTGACGCGGTGCTCTCCGAGGAGGGGGCTGATGACGCGAGCCGGCTCGATGCTGAACGCGTCTGGGTGATCGACCCGCTCGACGGCACCCGTGAGTTCTCCGAACCGGGGCGCACCGACTGGGCGGTTCATGTGGCCCTGGTCGTCGACGAGCGCCCGGTCGCGGGTGCGGTGAGCCTGCCCGGGATGGGGCTGACCCTCTCGACGGCCGAGCCTCCCGAGCTGCCCCCCGAACGAGGAGGCCCGCACCGGCTGGTGGTGTCGCGCTCACGGCCCCCGGAGCAGGCCGACACGGTGGCGGCCGCGCTGGGCGCCGACGTCGTGCCGCTGGGATCTGCCGGTGCCAAGGCGATGGCCGTGGTCCGGGGCACCGCCGACGTCTACGTCCATGCCGGCGGCCAGTACGAATGGGACTCGTGCGCGCCTGCGGCCGTGGCGAAGGCCGCCGGCTGCTTCGTCAGCCGGCTCGACGGTTCCCGACTCCGCTACAACCAGCCCGACGTCTACCTGCCCGACCTGGTGGTCTGCCGCCCCGAACTGGCCGGCCCGGTACTCGCCGCCCTAACGACCGGGTAGCCTCCGGCCCTATCGAGGCATATTGGAATCTGCTATGGCTAATCCCGCCTCAATCGAACTAGTGGCCTGAGTCGCAAGTTCAGGCCGCTTGTTCGGGCCGCCATGAAATCTCGGGTTGGTTTTGTGCACTCAGTCCACACAAACACACCAAGAAAATCTGGCGGCGGACGTCTGCAACGAATTCCCGACTCAGGACACTAGCCGAATCAGCGGGGTCTGCGAGTCTTGGAGCGAACAGCGCTGGTCGGGTCGATGCGGTCGGCCTTGATCTGCTCCACGAGTTCAGGATGACGCAGCAGCGCTGCCTCGTGCGCCGTCACCGTTTGAGCAACACGTCGCGCAAGATCTGATGTCTCTCGCCGGCGAGAAGCTCGTCGGCTGGGGATGTCCATGCCAACGGACGGTAGCGGGCGTGGCGATCAAGCGGGTTAGAACTCGCAGTCCAAGTTGAGGGGGCGTTGAGTTCAGCGGTAGTTCTGGTGCTCAGCTTGCAGAACCACCCGCTGATGTCGGCGTTATGATCGCTTATGCGCGATCATCGTGTTTCTGCTATTATGCTGCCCGGTGTGGAAGTCGAGATTCACGATGAGGTTGTCGACTGGCTCTATGGGCTCGACGACGCGGAGTGGAGTCGTGCGGCTGTGGTGATCGACCGACTGGCAGGCGTTGCACAGCAGGCGCGGATGCCGCTGTCGCGGAGCCTGGGGGACGGACTGTTCGAACTTCGGTTCTCGCTGGGTTCGACTGCTCGGCGGATCACCTACCGGTTCACCTCAGACGGCCGCATCGTGTTGTTGACGACATTCCGCAAGCAACGAGACAACGAATGGGCGGAGATCGCCAGAGCCCGTCAGGTCGCCCAAGACTGCGCAAGGAACGATCCCTGAAAGGAGAATACGGTGGCGAACAAGTCGCGTTGGGAAGACATCAAGAAGCAGCGAGGCGACCCCTCGGAGGAGGAACGGGCCGGGGTCGAGCAGGACCTCGCCCTAGGACAGCTCATCTATGACCTGCGCATCGATGTCGGCCTGAGCCAGCGCGAGCTAGCCGAGCGGATGGGCACGACCCAATCGGTGATCTCTCGGTTGGAGGAGGGCGGTGGCGCCCGCAACCGCATCGATACTCTGGCCCGCGTGGCGACGGCGCTGGGCCGTCATCTAGTGCTCTCGTTCCCCGCCGAAGTGCCCGACCGCATGGATGACGCCATCCAGGTTGCGTAAGGGATAGCTGCGAACTCTCCTAGTCAGGCGCCGCCGCAGAGGACCACGGACTTGGCCCAGTTGGCTAGCGGGTTCTGGTCGCGCTAGTAGGGTCGCGCGATGAGGCGGTTCAAGAACCAGGTTGTCGTCATCACCGGCTCGGCCACCGGCATCGGTGCGGCCACCGCCCGCCGCTTCGCGGCTGAAGGAGCCAACGTTGCCTGCCTCGACATCAACGAGGCCGACAACGACGCCACCGCTGCCGCCGCCCGGGCCGAGGGGGTCGAGGCGATGGCCCTGAGGTGCGACGTACGGTCGCGCGATGACCAGCAGGCCGCCTTCGAACAGGTGATGGAGGCCTGGGGGCGCATCGATGTGCTGGTTGCGTGTGCGGGGGTCTACGTCGGAGGGCCGCTGCCGGAGATCCCCCTCGACCGCTGGGAGGACATCGTGGCCGTCAACCTGACCGGAGTCCTCATCTCCAACAGCCTGGCCGCCCCGGTCATGACCGCTCAGGGGCAGGGCTCCATCATCAATATCGCATCCATGGCCGCCAAGACGAGTTGGCCCTTCTCGGCGGAGTACTCGGGCACCAAGAGCGGCGTGGTGGGCATCACCCGCTCGGCCGCCATGGAGCTGGGGCCCCACGGCATCACCGTCAACGCGGTGTGCGCGGGCAACACCCTCACCGAAATGGTGCGCAAGGTGGCCGGAGAGATCGGGCCCACCGTCGGGATGACCGCTGAGGAGTGGCTGGACATGCGGGCCAATGACACTGCGGTCAAGCGGTTGGCCCGGCCCGAGGAGATCGCCGGGGTCGTCGCCTTCCTGGCCAGCGACGACGCCCGCTACCTGACCGGCCAGGCCATCGAGGTGGACGGCGGCCTGATCCTCAGCTGACGGTCAGGCGATCCGGTCGAGCATGTCGGGCCGGACCTCGTTGACGGCCGGCTCGCCCGCGAGATAGCGGCGGACCTCCTCGACGGCCAACTCGCCCATGCGGTGGCAGTTCTCGATGCAGCCCGCGATGTGGGGGGTGACCACCACGTTCTCCAGACGCCGGAGCGGGCTGTCGGGTGCTGGGGGCTCCGGATCGGTCACATCGAGGAAGGCGAAGATCCGTCCGGCGGCCAGCTCGTCGACCAGTGCCCCCTCATCGATGATGCTGCCCCGGGCGGTGTTGATCAGCACGGCTCCGTCACCCAGACGGCTCAGTAGTTCGGCACCGACCATATGCCTGGTCTCGTCGGTGGCCGGAGCGTGGATCGACACCACGTCGCTGCGATCCATCAGCTCGGCCAACTCGACCCTCTCCACTCCGAGCCGCTGGGCCTCATCGTCGCCGAGGTCCGGGTCGGCCACCAGGATGGTCACCGAGAAGGGGCCCAGCAACTCGATCACATGGCGACCCACGTTGCCTGCGCCGATGAGGCCCACCGTCGAGCGGTGAAGCTCGCGGGCGTCCCACCGGTCCCATACAGGACTGTCTCGCCAGCCGCCGTCGTTCACATGGTTGGCGAGGGGCCAGATGCGCTTGCGGCCAACGATCATCAGACCGAGGGTGGTCTCGGCCACATCGCGGGCGAGCGTGATCGATGCACTAGTGACCCGGATGCCCCGCTGGAATACCGCATCAGACACGAAGCGCTTCACGCTGCCGCCCATGTGGGCCATATGCCCCAGGCGGGGCGCGGCCGCGACCACGTCGGCGTCGATCCGACCGACTCCCCAACTGGTGATACAGGCGTCAGCGGAAGCCAGCACGCCCAGCAACTCCGGCTTGGAGGCCGGCTCGTCTCCGGAGTGGTGCACCACCTCGGCCACAACCGCGAGGGCGTTCATGGCTTCGGTACTGAACATCCGCCGGTAGTTGGATCGTCCGATGGTGATGGCAACAACTGGCCTGGTCACGGCGCTTCTCCCGGAAGCCACCACCCTAGGGCTGAGCCGGCTAGCCGGGCCGCTCCGAGCGCCGGCCAACTGGCGTCAGGGCGTGCGACCACTGGCCGGCCGATGGCGTCGGCGATGATGCCGATCAGCTCGCCGAAACGGGTCCCGCCCCCCACCATGACCAGCTCTGAGCCACCGGCGACCGTCTCGGCGGCTCCTTCAAGAGCCGCTTGCACTCTGTGGGCGCAGGCCTCGAAGGCGGCGCGTGTGCTGTCCGGAGGGCTCTCGGCGATCAACACTCCCAGACCGCCCAAGTTCACGGACGCCGTCCAGAGTCCGGGTACCACATGGGGGCTGAGGCTCCAAGCGGGCGGGAGGACTCCCACATCTGCCTGGTGGGAGACCGCAGTCAGCACCCACGCGGTCCCCGCCGAGAGGAAGGCTGCGCCGGGTTCGACGGTGCCGAGGCCCAACGCGGCGCAAGCCTGGTCGTGGCCGCCGACCACCACCGGCGTGCCTGCTTCAAGGCCGAGCGCCGAGGCTGCCTCGGCTGTCAAGCCCCCCGCGACCGTGCCCGACTCCAGGATCGGCGAGAGCCTGTCCGCATTGATTCCGGCGACGCGGCACAGTTCCTCGCTCCATGTGCGAGTGGTGACGTCCATCAGTTGCATTCCGGCCGCGTTGGACGGATTCGTCACCCATTGCCCAGTCAGGCGAAACACCAAGTAGTCGTCCACGGAGCACCACCGGGACGACCGCGGAGAGTCCTCACCCATCTGGCGGTCCCAACCCGAGGCCCGCAGCCACGCGATGGTCGACAGTCCGACTCCCGATGTGGGCGCCCAGCCGCTGACCGTCCGGATCGTCTCGGCGATCTTCTTATTCCAGTTCTCGACCAAGGACTCGGATCGGGTGTCCATCCAGGTGATGGCCCGCTCGGCCCGGGCTCCAGCCAGGACCGGAATCACCGAGCCGCTCTGGGCCGCCACAGCCAGAGTCGCCACGCTAGCGTCGGGTCCGACGCTCCCTATGGCAAGCCGCGCCGCAGCAGTCAGAGCCCGCCATATCTCCTCGGGGTCCTGCTCGCTGCCTCCGTCTCTGGTGGTTCGAGTGGCGATCGGATCCGACCCACCGGTCGCCAGGATCCCCCCCACCCGGTCGACAACTACCGCCTTGGCCGACGTGGTCCCCGCATCCAGCCCCAGGACAACGTCGTGCCTGTGCTGATGAGGTCGTTCATGCGGGTGCGGCGGCATCAATGGGCAGGCGTGGGAGTGGTTATTGTGCATTGCCCGCCGCTGATAGCGATGTCGTAGTGGACCAGGATGTCCATACCAAGGATCACTGCGTAGTCCGGTGATCCGGGCTCAATGTGTACCACGTAGGCAGCGCCCCGGGCATGCGGTAGTCCTGCGATGCCTACTCGCAGCCAGAACGCATCATGGACCTGTCTGTTGCCGCTGGGGTACCTGATGGGCAAGGTGCCGACCGGTCGCACTGCCAGGGTTTCTATGACCGTGCTGGAGATACTGGTGATCTGTGCGCCGGTGTCCAGTAGCGCCATGAACCGGTGCTGCAAACCACCGGGCGGAACCTCGCAATCGACCGCCACCAGAATTCTGGCATCGACAACTTCAAATGAGCGCAATGGACGCTCTCAGGCAAGGCTGGCTGAGAAGATGCCCAACTCGATGGGTTCCCGACCGATCTCCTTCATGGAGAAGCTGCCCAAACCCCACCTCTCGTAGCCTGCCAAGTAGGCGTCGTTTGGGTCGTCGTATATGTCAACGACCTCGCCGTCATGCATTAGCGCGGTCTTGCCGTGGTGGTCGCGCTCCAACTTCTCTCTGTAGTCGTTCTCGTAGGCGACCTCGTTAGTCCGCAGCTGTCCTGCCGCCATGGTCATTGAACCTCCTGAAGCCATGGAGGATTACTGCACGAGGTAAGAGTAACACCGGGGATGTGACAACCCGATGATGGGAAGCGGCCGGGGTCATCCTTCCAGGATGGCCAGGGCTTCCTCGACGGTGGCGCCGGCGTGCACTACCGCGACCACGGCCCGGGTCATGGCCGTGGGGTTGTCGCTCTGGAAGACGTTGCGGCCCATGGCCACGCCGGCGGCGCCCGCATCGACCGCGGCCCGGATATTGGCCAGTGTGGCGGCCTCAGAGCCCTTGGAACCGCCCAGGATCACCACGGGAACGAACGTGGATGAAGTGACCCGGGCAAAATCCGCGCTGTAGGGCGCCTTGATGAAGTCGGCTCCCATCTCGGCTCCCAGGCGGGCCGCGAAGGCCACCGCGTCGGGTGCCCGCATATCGGGCGGAGAATCGAACCCGCCCGGCACCATCTCGGCCATGACCGGCAGATCCGAGCCGTGGGCCTCGCCGATGGTGCGGGCCAGATTGTGCAGTGTGTCCGCCTCCGAAGCCGAGCCGGGCAGGGCGGTCACGGCCAGGGCGTCGGCGCCTGCCCGGAGCGCGTCCTCGACTCCGAAGAACCGCCCGACCGAACCGGTGCTGGACGATCCGAGGTTGCTCACCGCGCCGTCGCTGCGCAGGATGAGCCCGACCGGATCCAGCTCGGCTGCGAAGTTCTGGGCGACGCCGTAGGAGGTCAACACCGCGTCGGGCCCGCCGGCCACCACCGCGGAGATGGTCTCGCCCGGCCGTTCGAAGCCTGGGCAGGGCCCGTCGATCAATCCGTGATCGAGGGCGATGATCACGGTTCGCCCGTCAGGGCCGAAGATGCGGCTGAGGTCTCGGGAACCCATGGGAGCAGATGCTAGGGCCGGGCGCCGTGGATGATCGGCAACGAGTCGGCCAGCACGGCGAGGTTCTCGCCGAGGTCCGACGACAGCGCGTCGATGAGCACGCCGCTCAGGCTGTGCTGGCGAGCAAGTTGCTCGACCTCGACCCGGCATTCCTGGGTTGTCCCGGACGCCTGATAGCGCCGGAGGAGGTCGCCGGTCACCAGTTCGTCGACGAGTTCGGGACGGTTCGTGCCCGCGGCCTGCTCCACGACATAGATCTCGTCGGCGGTGAGGCCCAGCGACTCCAGCACCCGGCGGGGCGAATCCATCAGCACGAACGACAGGGTTCGGCGCTGCCCCTCGATCAACTCCGGCGTGTAGCAGATCCGTCCCAGGTAGAAGCGCTGAGGCTCGGGACGGCCCGCCTTCGCGGCGGCCGACTCGACGAGGCTGAGAGCGGCTCCGAGATCGGGCTTGACGGTGAGGATGACGCCGTCAGCCTGCCGTCCGGCCAACTCCAGCAGCCGCGGTCCCCTGCCGGCGATCCAGATCGGGATCGGTTGGGGTCCCATGCCGAGCCGGGCCCGATCGAGGGAGCAGGTCTGACCGCTCCAGCTCACCTCCTCGCCCGACCACAACCGCTTCAGTACCTGCACGCAGTCGGCCACCATCCGGGCGGGGCGGGATCGCTCGATTCCCATGGGGCTGAGCACCATCGACCCTCCGGCCAGCAGGGTGACGACGAGCCGACCGCCGGACAGTTCATTGACGGTGGCGGCCGCGGCCGCGGTCACCGCCGGGTGCCGAGTGTAGGCGTTGGTCAGCACGCCGAGAGTTATCCGGTCGGTGGCCCGGGCGATGGCTCCCAGGCAGGCGTAGACGTCGGGATGGAACCCCTCGTCGGCCACCAGGCAGTAGTCGTATCCGAGCCGCTCCGCCTCGGCGGCCACCGCGATGACGTCGCCCGACGACATCAGCGGCACGATGTGGACCCCGGCGGCGACCATGCTCCGGTACAGGCGTCAGCGGCCCGATCAGCCGTGGGCGTGCTTGCGGTGCCCGTAGCGCTGGCCGCCGTCCACGGTGAGAACCTCGCCCGTTATGTAGTCGGCCTCGATCAGGAACTGGACCGCCTGGCCCATCTCAACGGGGGTGCCCCACCGCCCCACGAGAGTCTCGTCGGCCACCCGCTGGTAGGTGGCGTCGTCGTAGTCGGCGGGGCGCAGTGCCGGGCCCGGGACCACCGCGTTGACCCTGATGGCGGGGGCCAGATCCAGGGCCAGCTGGCGGGTCAGGGAGATGATCGCCCCCTTGCCCACCGAGTGGCCGGCGAACCCCGGCCAGGGCTCGAACGCGCTCAGATCACCGATGCTGACGATCACTCCGGAGCCGTTGGCCAGCATGACCGGAGCCACCCGGTTGGCGCAGTAGAAGGGGCCGTGGACGAGAGTGTCGATCGACCGGTGCCACACGGTCAGATCGTCGGTCGGGAATTCTCCGAAGGCGAAGGTGGACGCATTGTTGACCAGCACGTCGATGGTGCCGAAACGGTCGGTCGCGGCCGCCACCATGGCCTGGACCTGGCCGTCGTCGGTGACATCGGCCGCTACCGGCAAGGCCTGCACGCCCAGTGCCTCGGCATCGGCTGCGGTGCGGCGAGCCTCGTCGGCCGAGGTGTTGTAGTTGATCACCACGTTGGCCCCGGCCCGGGCCAGGGTCAGGGTGATGCCCCGACCGACCCGCTTGGCTCCCCCGGTCACGAGGGCCGTCCGGCCGGCAAGATCCATCGGGCGAGTATGCCACCCGGGCCGGCGCCGCAGGTCAGCGGGGCGGGCGCGCTAGTTTGCTGGCGGTGCGGCTCGTGATCGCCCGCTGCACCGTCGACTACGACGGCCGCCTGCAGGCCCACCTGCCCCCGGCCGTCCGCCTCATCATGGTCAAGGCCGACGGCTGCGTGGCCGTCCACGCCGACGGTGGCGCCTACAAGCCGCTCAACTGGATGAACGCCCCGAACCGGCTGGTGATCGACGAGGCGGCCGGCGTTTGGAGCGTCACCGCGCCCGGCCGCAGCGACTCTCTCGTCATCAGGATCGAGGAGATCCTCCACGACAGCACCCACGAGATGGGCACCGATCCCGGTCTGCGGAAGGACGGCGTCGAGGCGCAGATGCAAGCGCTCCTCGCAGAGAATCCGGACGCCATCGAGGACGGCTTCATCCTGGTGCGCCGCGAGTTTCCTACCGCCATCGGCCCCGTGGACCTGCTGTGCCGCGACGCCTCCGGCAACGCGGTGGCGGTAGAGGTGAAGCGCAACGGCGAGATCGACGGCGTGGAGCAGCTGACCCGGTACCTGCATTACTTGAACTCCGACCCGAGCCTGGCACCGGTGCGGGGCGTGTTCGTGGCCCGGACCATCAAGCCCCAGGCCAAGGTGCTGGCGGCCGACCGCTCCATCAACTGCGTGGAGGTGGACTACGACGAGCTGCGGGGCGTCGAGTCGCCCGAACTCAGGCTGTTCTGAGAGGCCGAGCGAGTAGGCGGGCGGATGCAGTCCATACGGGCGAGGCCGTGGCCCGAGCGGCCCGTGAGCGCAGCGAACAAGAGCGGGAATGACACCGCTGCGACTTGAAACACTTGCACCTCCCCGCGCACCCGCTGAGGGCCTCGGCAGGGCGGTTGACCCGGCGCGGTCACTTGCTGCGGATACCCTCGAACGGTGCTCAGGCGGCTGCTAGGACCGCAGGTTCGGCACGGGCGATTATGGCCGTTCCTTGTCGGACCAGCAGTGGTGATCGGCGCTCTGATCGTCGGATGGCAGGTCTACGAGGCGCGCGAGGAGAGCCGCATCCGTCCGGGAGCGACAGTGTCGGGAGTCGAGATCGGCGGGTTGGAGCCCGAAGAGGCAGTCATAGCGCTCGAACCCGTCGTCAAGGAGGTGGCTGAGACCACCATCGACCTCCAGTTCCCGGACGTCGACCCGCAGTTCCCCGACATCGACCTGCAGTTCCTGGACCAAACGATCACAGTCACCGCCGAGGAACTCGGAATCTCGCTGGATGCCGAGCGGATTCTGGCCGAGGCCGACAACCCGCCGCCGCCGGTGGTCCGGCCGGCCGCGTGGCTGTTCGATCTGTTCGCCAGCCGCGACGTGAGCCCGTCGGTGACCACCGACCTGGGAACCCTCGCCGCCACCGTCGACTCCTTCACCGACCCCGAGACGCCCCGGATCCAGCTCGACCCAGTCGATGGAGCCTTCCAGCCGGTTCTGCACATCGATGTTCCTGTCCCCGACATGGAGTTGCTGGCCCGCAGGCTCGAGGACGCCGTGCTCAACAACATGGGCGGCCGGGTTGCCGTCGAGGTTCCGATAAGTGGCATGGAGCCGGCCGACCCGATCGCGGTGGCGCTGGCCGCCGCCTTCGCCACCAAGGCCAACGAGATCACCGAGGGAGGGGTTCAGCTCCAACTGGAGGGCACCACCGCGACCTTCACCATCGGCGAGCAGGCCCTCCGGCAGTTCATCGTCCTCGAGGGAGAGCAGCACGACACCCACCTCGGCCTCAAGGATGATGAGGACCCGCGGATCTCGACCACCCTCGCCAGCCTGTTCGTGGGGATCGGCAGCGAAGGGATCCCCGCGACCATCAGCCTGGACCAGGACGGCGCCGTGACGATCTCCGAGGGACAGGCCGGATTCAAGTGCTGCGACGAGACTGCGGCCGACGCGCTGCTGCAGGGGATGATCGACGGCCAGCCGGTGATCGTGCTGCCGGCCGCCCCCAACCCCCACCCCCGGGGCCGGGAGTGGGCCGAGTCGCTCGGCATCCTCCAAGTGGTCGGAGAGTTCACCACGCGCTTCACGCCGGCCCAGGACCGGACAATCAACATCGCCCGCATCTCGGAGCTGACCCGCGGCGTGATCATCGAGCCCGGCCAGCGATTCTCGGTCAACGGCCACGTCGGTCCCCGCACGACCGGCAAGGGGTTCGTCCCAGCCAAGATGATCCTCGACGGCGTGTTCGTGGACTCGGTGGGTGGAGGCATCTCGCAGTACGCCACCACGCTGTTCAACGCGGCCTTCTTCGCGGGGCTCGACTTCATCGACTACCAGAGCCACACCATCTACTTGAGCCGCTACCCCTATGGCCGCGAGGCCACGGTGTCGTATCCGGCGCCTGACCTGGTGCTGGAGAACAACACCCCCTACGGCGTGATGCTGTGGCCCACCACCGACGACGACTCGATCACCGTGAGGCTCTACTCGACGCCGTGGGTGCTGGCCGAGCAGACCGGCCAGTGGACGCGGACCGTGGGGACCACCTGCACCCGGGTGACCACGGAGCGGACCCGCACTTACCTGGACGACGGCCGCACCGAGACCGACACGGTGTGGGCCCAGTACCGCCCCGAGGGCCTCAAGTGCGACGGGTCTCCCTCGGTCACGACCACGACGACGACATCCACCACGGTCGTGCCATCCGAGGAGAGCGAGCAGTTGGGCGAGGAGGCCGGCTGGGAGCAGGGCGAGACCGGAACAGACTTCGGCGGCGAGGATCCCGGCCAGCAGGGCGGGGAGTCGGGTGAGCCGGGAAGCAGTGTCACGCCCTCCACGACCATCCCAGGTGAATCTCAATGAGCGATGCCCACAAGCCCGTCGAGGGCATCGACGCTGCGGTCGACGCCTGGTGGGAGCGCACCCTGCGGGGAAAGCCCGCTCTGGACCGGATCATGTACTCGGCGTCGGAGGCCGCCAACCACTCGCGGCTGTGGCACGCGCTCGGGGCCGCTCAGGCTGTGGCGCGGCGAACCCATCGCCCGGCTGCCGAACTCAGCATCGCCCTCCTCGCGGAAGCGGTGCTGGTCAACGGCCTCGTCAAGACGGCCTTCGGGCGGCGGCGTCCGGTCTTCGCGGGGAACCGGCCCCATGCCCTGCGCCAGCCCCTCACCAGCAGCTTTCCCAGCGGTCACGCCAGTGCGGCCATGGTCGCGGCGTCGCTGCTGTCACGCCGCAGCCCTTGGGCGCCCGCGTACTACGCGCTGGGGTTGGTCGTGGCGCTGAGCCGCATACACGTCCGGATCCACCACGCCAGCGACGTGGCCGCAGGGATCGGGACCGGCGCGGTGCTCGGCGCGGTCGCCCGCCGCCTGTGGCGCTGAGAACCTGAGAACCTGCTGGGGCCAAAACTAGGATCGAGACATGGAACTCGAAGGGGCTGTCGCGGTGGTGACGGGCGCCGCCAGCGGTATCGGACGCTCGCTGGCCCGAGTCTTGGCTCTCGACGCGGGAGCTGCGGTTGTGGTGGCCGACATTGACGGGACCGGCGCAGAGGCTGTGGCCACCGATATCGCCGCCGAGGCTGCTGCCGGGAGCCCGATCGGCTGGGCGGCCGAGATAGACGTGACCGACGAGGCCGCAGTGGTCGCGCTGATCGATGGGATCGAGGAGAGCCTCGGCCCGATCGAGCTGTGGTGCGGCAACGCCGGCGTCTCCCGCATGGGCGGGGTGGAGCGCCCCGACGAGGAGTGGAACCGGATCTGGGACGTGAACCTGATGGCCCATGTCATCGCCTGCCGCCATCTCGTGCCGAGATGGGTGGAGCGAGGCTCGGGCCATCTGCTGGTGACCGCCTCGGCCGCAGGGCTGCTGACCGGACTGGGGACGGCGTCGTACGCGGTCACCAAGCACGCCGCGGTGGCGCTGGCCGAGTGGATCGCCATCACCCACGGCGACGACGGCGTGAGGGTGTCGTGCCTGTGCCCCCAGGGGGTTCGCACCCCGATGACGGAATCTGACCGGATGCTCGGAGTGGCCCAGGTGGAGGCCCTGGGTCTGATGGAGCCCGAAGAGGTGGCGGCCGCAACCCTGGAGGCGCTTCGGGAGGATCGGTTCCTGATACTGCCCCACCCCGAAGTGGAAACCTACGAGCAGCGCCGAGCCGGTGACCGGGAGCGCTGGCTGCGCGGCATGCGGCGCATGCAGAGGGGTCTGCTGGGAACCTCCAGTTTCTAGCGCCCGGCGGGCGCCAGCGCTCTGACCACTTCGAACGCGTCGACACCCTCCACCGGCAGCACAATGGGCGCGGGGCAGGTCACGCCGTTGTCGACGAAGCGCCGGATGTGATCGCGGCACTCCTCGGGCGTGCCGTGCACCAGCAGTTCGTCGACCACCTGCTCGGGGATCTTCGCGAGAGAGCCCCGACGGTCGCCCGCCTGCCACTGGGCCCAGTGCTCGCCGAGCGCGTCCGTGCGGCCGAGCCACGAGTGGAACGCCCGGTAAACCGGCACGTTGAGGTAGGCGGCCAGGATGAACCGGCCCGTGGCCATGGCCGCTTCACGATCCGAAGTTGGCAGCACGAAAATGCGGGCCACTATCTCGGCTGCCGGGCTCTCGGACCTCACGATGGCGCATACCCGGCCTGCGTCCTGAGCCGAGAGCCAGTTGATGATGGCCCCATCGCCCTCGCGTGCCGCCAGCCGCAGCATGCGCTCTCGCAGGGCGGCCACGAAGATGGGGACGGGCTCGTCGACCCTGACGCCGAGCCGGAAGCCGCGCACGGAGAAGGTGTCGTAGTCCTCGGTGACCTTCTCGCCGCTCATAGCCGCTCTCAGGAAGCGGATCGTGTCGCGCACACGCTGATACGGGCGGTCGAAGGCCGCTGCGTTCCACCGGCCGACTATCACGTCCGACGACGAGCCGATACCGAGCACGAAACGGCCCGGCGCGGCCGAGGCCAGCGACGCCGCCGACTGCGCGAGCAGGGCGGGGCCGCGGGTGTAGACGGGCAGGATGGCGGTTCCCAGCCGCAGGGAGGGCGCCCACACCGACGCCAGGGTGAGGGTGGTGAGGCCGTCGAAGCCGTCGGCCTCCGCTGACCAGACGTCGGTGTAGCCGAGGTCGACCAGCTCCTCGAAACGCTCCCGCTGCGTGTGCAGGGGGCCGGCGAAGGGCACGGTGATGCCGTGTCGTTGGGCAGAAGTCTGAGTCACGGCGGGCACTTTCGTAAGTTGCTTTGACCTCGTGGTCTATCGGCACTGAAGCGAGCCTGTCCATTCCATTTCTCATGTCTGTCCAACTTTGGACCCCGCCGCGGCGATAAGCGGTGGTCTGAGCGGCGCGAAATGCCGGAGAGGCGTCCACAAGCGGCAGGAACCTAACATCGGTACAGAGTCGCTCCTGAGTAGTGGGCTGTACACAGGCGTTGCGGCCAACCGGACGTGCGCTTGCCAGCCCGTGCGCGAGGCCAACGCCGCGGCTTCATAGCATCATCTGCGTGCGGACGCGCCTGAAGTCTCGGTTCATGTGGCTTGCGAGACTATGCATCTCGCTCCCGGCGACTGACCCAGCGTCGTCTGACGAAGACCACATTGATGAGCCTTCCCAGGGGCACGAGTCCAGGGTCGCCTACCGGTTGGGGCATGAAGCGGCGTTGGCGTGGACGGCGGGCGAGTACGCCAAGTTGGAAGCCTTCAGGAACCGAGCGGCAGTGTTCCTGTCGGCAGCCGTAATCGCTGTTGCGGCTGGGATTGGCATTACCGGCGCTGGCGGAGCGCAGGCCACACTAGAGCGAGGCTGCATGACGTGGATTGGCCTGCTGGTGGCAGGCGTGGGTTTCGCGATGAGCTTGGCTGGAGCAATCGGCCTGATGCGCCCATTCGAAGGTCGCCGCCCATTCGTGCTGCAACCCGAGGTACTGGTCACGAACTATGGAGACAAGCCGGACAAGTACCCGACCGACGACGCCACCTTCAAAGCGCTCGCCCTGTGGGGCCAGAAGAAATGCAGCGAGCTAAGTGAGGAGGTCAAGGACCGCTGTCGGTGGCTCTATCTGAGCATGTGGGGACTCCCGGTGGCTCTTGCTGGCGTAGTGCTAATCTGGCTCGATGCACTCTGACTCGGCACCAGATCCCCAGCCCGCACCTTCCGAGACTCCGACTCCTGCTCCGCCAGCAGGCGACAACCCCTATGCGCCCGTTGAACGCGACCGCACGGGGGCCAGCCTCCCGGCAGAAGCAGAGTCCGCAAGGACTAGGTACGCGACAACCCCCTCTTCGCGAGTCGTCTAGGCCCGCTCACGGAGCAGGCAGGCCGATGGAAGAGAACCACGGCCCGCTGTCCCGGCCTAGGCTGCCAACCCCACCGCGCCTCACCGCCCAGACGGAAAGACAGTTAACGTGGCCAGCGACAGGCTTCACAACAACAAGGATGTCGCCAAGGAACTGACACAGTGGGTGAAGCGTGGGTGGAGGTTCAAACAGCTCAAGAACAACCACTACAGGGGTTACTGTCCGTGTGGTGACCACTTGGTCACTATCTCGAGTACCTCGACACGAAACTCTCTAACGGACATACGCGCTGACTTGAGGCGACAATCAAGGAAGTGCGATCAAGAGGGGAGGCACCGGTGAAGTACAAGGTGAGACTAGAGGCGAGTTGTGAGGGTCCTGTGCCGCAGGACTTCATCGACCTCGTGGACCAGATGGCGGACCACCTCGCCAACAGCGTCCAGGTACTGGAGCACCACCTGTGGTGCGACAAGGGGTCGGGTGATTTCGGAGTGTTCCTGCTCGTCGGAGGCCTCAGCGACACCTCCCACCTGGCGGACGTCGAGATTGTGAACATCGTGGCGGGCATGGTGGGAAGTGCCGGACTGGAGGTGGACTTCTCCTCTTCGTCCAGCGATGAGCCCGTAAGAACGTCACCGCATCCCTACTCGCTGTCACGCGAGCTGGAGCCGGTACCCACCTAACCCGTCACCCGTTGGTCCAGGCCCGGCGCGGCCGTCGCAGCGGTAGCGGCTGCACCACTTGCGCACGGTCTTGGGATCGGCCTGGAAGCGCTGCGCCGCCGCTGTCACGCTCCAGCCGTCGCCTGTGACCAGCTTCGCCATCTTGAGCCGCGCCACCGGAGTCAGCGCCGCGTTGGGATGCTGGGGCCGTCTAGTCTGTGCCATAAGAACCTCCTGAGGGGGGATCGGCGGAATCACTGACCCCGCATCCTCCCTCAGGAGATCACCCAGACCCGGTCACCCCCACCCGTCGCAGCAGGGACAACGTCTGTGGTTGTCACACCTAGAGATCAAGTCCGTGTGCCTGGGCGTGCAGCATCAACGACTCTGACGCTGTGAGCGCTAACTGAATCTCGCGTTCTGCGCTAACTGAAATTCGCGTTGGTGTCGGGGGTCTTCTGCACATGAACCGCCCCAGGCAGGTCGGGGAGGTCATCGACAACGAAACTCCGAAACTCGTCTACAAGGAGAGGTCGGGTCGCGTCTCAGGTTTGGTGTAATGGCGGTGTGGGGCGCAGGTTCGGGTGGTGATGTTGGGCGGCTTGTGTGACAGCTGCGAGGGGCTCGTGGTCGGTGTGGGTGGGTTGGTGGAGTCGGTGTCGCAGCTCGGCGAGGTGCCGGGCGACAGCGGGGGTGTAGGTGAGGCCGCGCCAGCCGTGTGAGGCCCGGTCGAGCACAGCCCACACCAGTGTCAGGCAGGACGCCTCTACGGGGAGCCGGCCGATGGCTTTGACTCTTCGGCGGGTCTCGCCGAAGGTGCGTTCGATGAGGTTGGTGTGGCGGGTCCGCTTCCAGTGCGCAGGAGGGAACCTGAGGTAGGCGGTGAGGGCTTGGCGGTCAGCGAGCAGGCATTTGACGGCGGCGGGGAACTCGCGCTCGTGTCGGCGGGCGAAGGCGTCGATGTTGGCCTGCGCCGCGGCGACGGCCTGGGTGCCCGCTTCGATGTCCTCTGGCAGTGCGAAGATCGCCCAGAACGCCTCTTTGAGCTCGTCGCTGCGTTCGGCGGGGACCTTGGCCAAGATGTTGCGGCAGCGGTGGATGAGGCACCGCTGGCGCAGCGCGGAGGCCATGTGGGTCTCGACGGCGCCGATGAGGCCCGCCGCGCCGTCTGAGATGACCGAAAGCGGCGGTCGCAGGCCGCGTGCTGTGAGGTCGTCGAGGAACCCTGCCCAGGCGTCGTGTGACTCGCGTCCGCCGGGCTCGACGGCCAAAAGCACGGGCTGGCCGACGGTGGTGACGCCGTAGGCGACCAGCACCGGCTCGGCCTTCGATCCGTCGTGCATCTTGAAGTGGCTGCCGTCGAGGAACAGGTAGTCCAACTCGATGTCGGTGAGGTCTCTGTGCCGGAACGCCTCGAAGTCGTCGCGCAGCCTCGCGCAGATCCTCGACGCGGTGGACCGCGACAACGCCGCCTCAGGACCCAACGCCTCAGTGAGCAGGGCCTCGATGCCGCGGTCTGACAGGCCCCGAACCCACCCCGAGATCACCAGCGCCTCCAGCGGCTCGGAACGCACCACGCCCTTGCCCAACAGCTGCGACGCGAACGCCTCAGCGGTGTTGCGCAGCTCGGGGCGCTTCAGGCTGATCGGGCCCGCGGTGGACTTGACGGCCAAGTCGCTGAAGCCGTTGCGCTGCCCGGCCCGCTCACCGGCGGTGCGACAGTTCCAGTCGCGGCCCAGCCAAGACGCCACCTCCTCCTCGAGGACCTGCTGCAGCACAAGCCGCGCCGACAGGCGCACCACCTCCTCCAGGATCTCTCCGACGTCACGACCCGAGCCGAACAACCCGTCGACCTCGGCGCGGACAGCCTCTGTGGGCGATACCCGTGCAGGCACCGGTGTAGGTCCCCTTCGTGAGTCAGCAGCTTGCTGAACGAACCCACGCCCGTGCCGCTATTACACCAGCGATGGGACGCCACCCGATCTGGCTGGCAACGCTGGTGATCACTGCAGCGTTGACCGTCCACGGCTGCGGCCCCGAAGCGCTCTGCATTCTGGAGGACGGCTCGCCTGCCTCTAACGCGTTCGGGGCGCAATGGTGCGAGCGCGACGGCCTGCCAGGCCCGACGCGCGGCGACACTCAGTTCGCCTGGTAGGCCGCCAGCTTCAGCGCGCCCTACGGATGTGGGCATGAACAGCCGCGCATCTCCGACTTGACGCATCTTTATGCAACTGCCAAAGACCCACTTCAAAGGCCAAGAATGGCGCTGAACTGGGCATTCTTCGGCTAACTCACGAACCCTATTCCGGGTAACTCGCGAAGGGGCCGCGAAAGGATGTCACACCCCCTCGCCAATATGTCTACATGACCGATCAACTGGTTCTAATCGACATCGTTCCCGCAGAGAAGGCGGACTCGAGAAACAACTGGCAGCTCGACCCCGCCACCTGCGCCATCGGCCGGCGCGGCGTGGCCCGCGCCCGCCAGGCCCTGCAGGCAGCCCGCAATCAGGCGAAGACCGCTACCGTCCCCAGTCCCAACCTGCCCGCCGCGGCCTGAGCGCAGCGGACGCGGCCCTATCGCCCCTTGGTCAGCTGCCGACCGCCGGGCCTCGGATGGCAACAGCCATCTTGCGGAAGCACCCATTGAAGAGAGGCAGGCGCGATGTCGTGTCGAGCACTTCGAGCGCTGGCAGCGGTCGCACCCTTGCTGATTGCGAGCGGTTGCGGAACCGACGCCGGCAGTCCCGCCGACACCTCCACAAGCACACGGGACCACCACGCGGCAAACGCTGTCGTGGAGCGCGTCGTCGACGGGGACACGATCGTCGCGAGGATCGGGGGCCGTTCCGAGACGGTCCGCCTCATCGGCGTCGACGCTCCGGAGTCGGTGGCCCCCACCCGGCCGGTGCAGTGCTACGGCAAGGAGGCGTCAATCTTCCTCGCGGCCGTGCTCCCCGAGGGAACCGAGATCTCGCTGGTACGTGATGCAGAGGCCCGCGACGTCTACGACCGGCTTCTGGGCTACGTCGTGCGATCCGGTGACGGCCTGTTCGTCAACCTGGAGCTGGTCGCGGCCGGCTACGCCGCGGTGCTGAGCTTTCCGCCCAACGACCACTACGCCGACGCACTGGACCGGGCTCAGGCTGAGGCCGTCGTCTCCGGCCGGGGGCTGTGGAGCGCCTGCGGAGGCCCCGACGTGCCGCTGGACTGACCCGGACGCTTGCATGGTCACAGGCACCTGACCGGCACCGTGCCGGTGTGAGGTACCGTCAGGGCTGTGGAATCGCTGGTCGAGCGACTCGGGCACCCAGCCGAGGCGAGGCTCGTGATCGTCAGCGCGGACCGGATCGGCACCACCCACTCCTCCACGGCCGGGGGTTATCGGGCCCTGCGCGACGGCGTAGCCACCACCGGCACGATCGTGATGCCCGGCGCGTGGGCCCGCCATGCCGCGGAGCTGTACCGGGGCGAGGACCTGGGCGTCCACCTCACGCTCAATTCCGAACTCGACTGCTTCCGATGGGGCCCGATCACCAACGCTCCGAGCCTGCTCGACGGCGACGGCGGCTTCCCCCGCACGGTGCAGGACTTGTGGGATCACGCGGACCTCGACGAGGTCCGCCGGGAGTGCCGGGCACAGGTCGAGCGAGCCGTGCTGTGGGGATTCGACGTGACCCATCTCACCACCCACCTGTCCGCCCTTCAGCAGCGCCCGGAGTTCTTCGACGTGCTGCTCGACCTGGCGGTCTCCTTCGACCTGCCCGTGCGGCTCGAGGGTGGCGACGCCGAAGCCAAGGCCGGGTTCCCGTTCCGGTCGCTGGCGACGGACGAGGGCATCGTCCTCCCGGACCATTTCCGGCTCGTCCGGGGCGACGCTCGCCGTCATGTGGCCGAGCTGCTGGGCGATCTGAGTCCGGGGGTCACCGAGTTGTCGCTGCACCCGGCCCTGGACGAGCCCGAGATTCGCGCCATCGATCCCGCGGCAGCCGGCCGGGTGGACGACCTTGCGCTCGCCCTGTCTGCCGAGGTGACCGAGATGCTCCAGGAATCCGGAGCCGTGCTGGTCGGCTACCGCGCGCTGCGCAGCGCCCAGAGGAGGGCCAGGCACCGCATCTGAGCCGGCCGGCTTCAGCGCGGCGGGGCCAGGGCTGCCCCGAGTTGGGACGACCGCAGAAGAGGGCGCCATCCGTCGAACAGCAGAACCTGGTCCCCCTCGAGCTTCATCCGGCCCGACATGTAGGCCGCTTCCACCGACAGCTCGCCCTCCCACGCCCGCACGAAGTCGGGATACGACCCGGACAGCACCATGTCGGGCTCCGGGTGGCGCCCGGCCACCACTTCCACGCGGCCGTCAGCCACCACCAAATGGAACGGAGCCGCGCCGGCAGGCGAGCCGCTCACGACGACCTGGGCCACGCCGTCGGCTGAGCCGGGTTCGTCGACCGCCTCCAACCCGGCCGCCACGGCCTCCAGCCACCCCTCGCTGAGAGGCTCGAGCGCCATGTCAACCGGATTCGCCGGCCGAGAAGGCCCGCAAGCCCTCGAACAGATCGCGCTCGGGCAGCTCTGCGGGTCGGGGGCCCCGGGCCAGCACGTAGTCGTCGTAGGGGTGGATGGAACGCTCGACCTCCGGGGGCAACCCGAACCAGAAGGTCGACTCGGGATCGATCTGGGTGGCATGGGCCAGCAGTCCCTCGATGCGCGCGTCGATGAACCCGTCCACGGGAACCTGGGTCGTGATCTGGTCGTCGGTGGAGGGGCGGTCGAACCACCAGTCGTTGTAGGGCGACTCCAGGCCGAGGTCCTGGAACGCCTGGTGCCGCTCCTCGATGCGCTTGCGGGACCAGAGCGTGTAGTAGAGCTTGGCCGGCGACCAGGGCTCGCCGAGGTAGGGACGGTATCGGGCGTCGCCGGCGCGCTCGAAGGCGGGGATCGAAACGTCGTGGACCCGCACATGGTCCGGGTGCATGTAGCCGCCCTGATCCTCGGGATAGGTCACGATCACCTGGGGCCGGTGCTGGCGTATCACCGACACGAGACGGCTCACCGCCTCCTCCAGGTCGGCCTTGGCGAAGCAGTCGGGATGGGCGTTGGCCTCCGACCCTTCCATGCCCGAGTCGCGATACCCGAGCATCACCACCTCGTCGTAGCCGATCACTTCGGCGGCCCGGGCCAGCTCCTCGGCCCGTATCTCGGCCAGCTTCTCGGCCATCGAGGGCTTGTCCAGCGCCGGGTTGAGGATCTCGCCTTCCTCTCCTCCCGTGCAGCACACCAGCACGGTGCGCACCCCCTCGGCGCGGTAGCGGGCCACGGTGGGAGCGCCCTTCGACGCCTCGTCGTCGGGATGGGCGTGAACGGTGAGCAGGCAGAGCCGGCCGGCGGAGGGCACCATGGCCGGTGAAGCTAGCGCCGAGGCGCGCTGCATCGCACCGCGCCGGTTCGGCGTCGCCGCGCTCGCCGCTACCCAGTCGGCAGGCTCGACTCCAACGGCTCGAAGACCATCGCCGTGTCGTCGTCCCT
Source organism: Acidimicrobiaceae bacterium (assembly GCA_009844405.1). Lineage (GTDB taxonomy): Bacteria > Actinomycetota > Acidimicrobiia > Acidimicrobiales > Aldehydirespiratoraceae > Aldehydirespirator. The sequence goes on along the minus strand of VYBO01000108.1, from coordinate 25,035 downwards.
GTTGATGAGCCGCCAACCGCACATCTCGGCCAGGCGATCTCGCCCCTCGTCGGGGCCGCTGGCGATGAGAGAATCACCGGGCGCAAGCCGTACCTCGCCGCGCGGCCGGTAGCGGTACTGGCCCCCGCGGCGGATGGCCAACACAGTGAAGCCCGGCTCGATGTTCAGCCTCAGGTCGGCCAGCGTCCTGCCTTCGACCGCGCAATCCTCCGCCACCGGGATGTGCACCACCACCTCGTCGCTGTCGCCGAGCGCGACAGCCAATATCGGGTGGATGTCTTCCTGGCGCTCGATGATCCACACCATCTGCTGGGCCTGGTCTCCCAGATCCTCCGCCGCCTGCGACAGGTGCAGCAACCCCCGAAGAGCCGAGTGATCGACGTAGTGCCTGGCCGCACTCAGAACCCACTCCTCCAGGCGGTCCTTCATCTCATCGAGGCGATCCTCGAGGTGGCGCACCTCAGCGGCCAGGCTCTCGTCCCGGAGCACCAGCGACGAGTAGGCCAGGCCGACAGCCACCTCCGAGAGGTCCTTCATCTCCACCAGCACGTCCACCGCACGGTCGAGGTCCGTGGCGACCGGACCGTCTGGCACCTCCGGCGGCATCCGGTCCGGAGACCCGGCCAGGCTGCGCAACTCGTCGATGCCGTCGGGCGACCCCCGCAGGAACAGCACGTCATCGGGGACGAGGACCGTGTCGCCTCCCACATCGGTGATCCACTCGCGCTCCCGGCGCACCGCCATCACCCGCATGCCCATCTTGGCCGGCATCTCGTGGTCGGCCAGGCGGCGGTGGGCGAGAAGCGAGCCGTCCGAGACCCGCACCCGGTGAGACACCTCCTCGGCCGCACTCAGGTCGGCCACGAGCTCCGTCGGTATGCCGACCCGGTGGGTGACGATGCGGGCAATGTCGACCGCGTCGTTGGCGATGCGCTCGATGGCGGAGATCACCTGCAGCACCGACGACATGCCGTCGGCGTCGCGGGGGTGGCGCACGGCCAGGATGCAAACCGCCCTCATGTCCTGCACCAGATGGCTCATCCGCTCCTCGAGCGCGCCCACCTCGTCGGCCATGTCGGGATCGCCGAAGTAGAGCGCGGCGTAGGCGAGGTCCACCATCAACTCGGAGGTGTCCTTGGCCTCGGCCAGCATCTCGCGCAGATTGCGAGGTCTGTCTTCCATCAGGTCCCTCCTGGAATCATCGTAGGGCTCAAGCGCGACGCCGTGCCCATCAGACCACGCCCACCAAGACCACCGAGACGATCAGGGTGAACGCCCCGGCCAGGTCCAGAGACGAGGTGACCATGGGAATGCCGTAGGTGTCGGGGTCGACTCCGAACCGCACGGCCGCGAGCGTCCCGTAGTAGGCCACCACCACGATCAGCACAGTGGCCAGAAGGCCGCCGAGCACAGCCACCGCGACCAGGTCGGCCAGCGGAGGGCCGGCATGGCCCGTCAGACCGGCCGCCATCGACGACACCAGGCCGAGCAGTGCGAACACCGGGAGTGACAGCGCGAAAGTGGTGGCGAGATCGACTCTCGCCTCCCCCGAGGGCACGACGGAGGGCCTGGCCAGGCCCAGATGCAGCTTGGTGGACAGGCGGCTCGACAGCACCCCCCCGAGCGCTCCGGCCGTGGCCAGGTAGCCCGGCAGCAGAACGAGCAGAACCGGGAAAGTGACGAAGTCCTCGATGCGCTTCTCCACCGTGATCCCGGCCACCAGATCGAGCATTCCCGCCGCGACCAGCACGGGCATCGACTCACGCATGATCGTGCGCAACTCCAGCAGCCTGCTCCGCAGCCCCCACGCCACCGACAACGCGGCCAGGACCCCCAGGGCCCACGCCATCGACGGCGTGAGGATGTCGAACCCTGCGAGTTCGGCCGCCACCACCAGCGAGGGCAGGGTCACCACATCGCCTGCGACCGTCACCATCGGCGCGACCACGTTGTCGAGGTCCCAGCCGAACCGCACCGCGCCAGCCGCGGTCGCCAGAGTGATCGCCAGCACGACGAAGGCCGCGATCAGACACCCCAGCGCCGAGATCACGAGGAAGTCCGAGAGGCTCATCGTCGGCGAGACGTTGAAGGCCAGCGCGATGGCCTTCGCCAGGATGGCCAGCACCACACCCAGCGCGAGGCTCAACGCCACCGAGGCGACCGCGTTCTGCGCCATCACCGAGTCCCGCCGGCCCGACAGCCGGAATGTTCCCGCGTGGATGGCGGTGCCGAGCCGGCTGCCCAGCGCCCCGAAGATGTTGCCCTTCACCGCGATGGCCGCCGGCACTAGCAGCAGCAACCCCGGGAACTCCTCAAGGGTCTCGGTGATGGAGGCCAGGATCAGACCGGCAACGAGGCTGGCGAGGGCGGCCATCACCAGTGCAGCGAAGGCGCTCCGTGCCGCCAGCAGGTCGCGCGCCCAACGCGTGGCCGCCCGCGTCAGCGCCTGAGGAATACGACCGGGTGCAGCCATGCAGCCAGTGTGCTACGTCGAGCGGAGCTTCGGCGCGATCTTGTGCGTGGCAGCGTCTCGCTTGGCTACGGTGCAGGCGTGACAGTGATCGCTCTGGTGAACCAGAAGGGCGGAGTCGGCAAGACGACCACGGCGCTCGGACTGGCGTCGGGCGCCTGGGCACGACGGATTCCATGCCTTGTGATCGACCTCGATCCTCAGGGCAACGCAACCACCGGACTCGGGCTGTGGGCACCCGACACCAACGTGGACGAAGCCCTGGCGTCGGACCGGCCGGGAGTGGTTGCGAGCCTGGCCGTTCCGTCGGGCTGGCCCGACGACCAGGGTCTGCCTCCGAGGGTCGTCGCATCCACTCCGGCGCTGGCGGGCCGGGAGCGCCAACTGCTCTCCGACCCTGTCGGCGCCCAGGACCGCCTCCGGGTGGCTCTGTCGGGAAACCAGAGCCTCGTGCTGATCGACTGTCCCCCGTCGCTCGGACTCTTGACCATCAACGCCCTGTTCGCCGCAGACTCGGCCCTGGTGGTCACCGAGCCGAGCGCGTGGGCCTCCGACGGGGTCAGCGAGATCATGCGGACCATCGAACGCGTCGCCGCGAGGAAGCCGTTCGGCCTCCGAGTTGCCGGAGTCGCCGTCAACCGCCTCGCTCGCACCCGGGATTCCCGCTACTGGAACGAGCAGCTCATCGCTGACCACGGACAGCTGGCGCTGCCTCCCGTCCGCTTGCGGGCTGCCGTGGCAGAGGCCGCTGCTCGCTCGCATCCCATTCACGCCCTGCCACCCCGCCGAGGCGCAGCCGAGGCGTGCGCCGAGTTCGATCTCCTCTACGATTTAGTGGTCGGCACACCAGCACCGGAGGATCGCAATGGTCTATGACCCCCAGCGCGACCAGCCCCGCTACCGGCCCAGCGGGAACGGCTCCTCGGTCGTCGACACCCTCCTCGACCCTGTGATCGACCCGCCGCAATCCGGCCAGAGTGAGCCCCCTCCGGCGCCGGGCCCCGGAATCGCCGCCGAACCACCCAACGCCTGGAGCGAGAGACTGCTGTACTCGGTGGGGATCTCAACGGTGCTGGGCGCAGCGGCAGGACTGTTGGTCCTCCGGTTGCTCTGGAAGGCCTGGAGGCGCCGTTCGCGCTAGCCGGCCAGCCTCAAGAGGCTCTCCTCCTCGGCGGCTCGAAGCTCTGATCGCCGGAGATTCTCGGTCTGACCCTCGGTACAGCGTTCGACGTACGGGCAGTAGCCGCACAGCGGTCCGGGCTGGGCCGAGAAGTCGTCGGCGTGGCAGGCGTCCCCGATTGCATCCCACGTTGACTTCAACTGCTCGACCGCGCCTCCAAGCTCGACGGGTGTAACGCCCGTAGCCACGATCTTCTGGCCCAGGTACAGCAGCCGCGCCCTCACCGGCTGCTCGCCCGTCTCCGCAGCTACCGCGGCCGCGTAGAGCAACACTTGCTGGAGTCGACTGGGCGCGTACCGCGGTGTGGGTGCCCGGCCCGACTTGTAGTCGCTGATCACAAGACCGTCCGGCTCGGATTCGACACGGTCCACGACGCCCCGGAAGGGCACTCCGTCCAGCGTCACGGACAGCTGCTGCTCGGTGGCTTGCACCTCCACACCGGACGGATCCTCGAGTTCCCACAGCCCTTCGATCGCCCGCCAAGCCTTCCAGCGGAACTCCAGCGCCTGCTCGTCGTCGAGTTCGAGATCGCGGTAGTCGTCGCTGCCCGACATCTCGGGCCAGGATGCACGGGCAATCCGGCGAGCGTCGTCCTTGGTCCGCCGGCCCGGGTGTCGTTGCATGAGGTGCTCGAGCACTCGATGGGTGAACGTGCCGATCAGGGCTTCCTCACCTGGCGGATCGGGCAGGCGGTCCACATAGCGGAATCGCCAGCGGCGGGGGCACTGCTCGAATGTCGCCGCCCCCGACGGTGAGAGCCTCTCGGGCGGGCTCGGGCGGCCGTCCTCCCCGACCGCGCCGACGCCTGCCGGGTCGAGCATGTCGGCCGGATCGAACTCGAGCTGCACGCCGTCGTTCTAGTCCATGGGTGTGACAGCGGCAGGGATGGACAAGCCCCGGACCGGAGCGGGCGGGCCGCTCCTAGATGTCGAGGGTCGCCTCGTCCACCAGGGAGGAGTTCTCGACCAGGTAGTCGCGTCGCACCGCCACGTCGCTGCCCATCAGAACGTCGAAAATCTCGGCCGCGGCGTCGGCCTGCTGGGCGTCGGCCATGGTGAGGCGGCGCAGCGTGCGGGTAGCGGGATCAAGGGCGCAGTGCCGGAGTTCGTCGGTGTTCATCTCGCCCAACCCCTTGAAGCGCTGCCATTTGACGTTCTCAGGCCTGCGCTTTCCCCGGCAGAGCTCGCCGGTGATGCGGTCGCGCTCCTCGTCGGAGTAGGCCCGGTAGGTCCGGTCCCCGACCCTGGAGGTGTACAGCGGCGGCTGGGCCGAGAAGACACGGCCCTGGGCGAGCATCTCCCGCATGTACCCGTGGATGAGGGTCAGCAGCAGGCAGCGGATATGGCTGCCGTCGACGTCGGCGTCGCACAGGATGACGATCCGGCCGTAGCGAGCGGCCTCGATGTCGAAGGCGTCGCCCGCGCCGGCGCCCATGGCAGTGAAGATCGCCTGCGCCTCGGCATTGTCGAGCACCTGCTTGGGGCTTGCCTTGGCCGCGTTCACGATCTTGCCCCGCAGCGGAAGGATGGCCATGAACTCCGAGTCGCGGCCCCGCTTGGCCGGGCCCGCCGCCGAGTCGCCCTCCACCAGGATCAGCTCGGCTTCCGGGCCGTGGACACGGCAGTCGGCCAGCTTGTCCGGCATTCCGGTCGAGCCGAGACTGGCCGCCTTGCGCTTGGTGTCGAGCATCTGCTTGGAGGCGACGCGGTTCACCACCGCAGCAGCCACCTTGTCGCCGATGGCCTTCACCTGCGAGCGGGGACCGCCACCCGGCTCGAACCACTCCTTGAGCTGCTCGTAGGTGATCCGGGCCACGATGCCCTCAACCGCCGGCGTGCCCAGTTCCTGCTTGGTCTGGCCCCGGAACTGCGGCTCGGAGAACTGCACCTTGACCGCCGCGATGAGACCCTCCCGCACGTCGTCCTTGGTGGCATTGGTCTTGGCCGTGCTGCTCTTGCCGCTCCTGGTGCCCGCCCCACTGCTGTCACGGGCCAGCCGGGCCAGCTTGCGATTGTCCCTGAGGAGCACGCCGTTGACCACCCGCGTCAGCGCCTTGTCGAACCCGGCGAGGTGCGTACCGCCGGAACTGGTGGGGATCGTGTTCACGAACGACTCCACGTCGCTGTCGTATCCCGACGTCCAGCGGAGCGCGACGTCGACGGTGCACTCTCTCTCGACCTCGGTGATCCTGCCGTCAACGGGCACCTTCTCCGTGAAGCGCTCGATGCCGTTGATCGTGATGACGCCGCTGACGGCATCCCCGCCAGATCGTTCCGAACGCTCCTTGATCAGGTCGGCGAGGCCGCCCCGGCTCACGTATTCGAAGAGCTCGGCGCTCTCGCCGGGCCGGTTGTCGGCGACCGTCATCTTCAAGCCCGGCACCAGGTAGCACATCTGCTTGACCCGGCTGCGCACCTCGTCGGCGTCGATGCGGGCGTCAGGATGGAAGAGGGCCCTGTCCGGCCAGAACCTCACCTTCGTGCCGGTTGCCTTGGTTCGCCGTGCGGAAGGACGGACGTCACTGCCGGGAACGAACTTGTGCCCGGCGAAGTGGCCCGGCTCCTGATCCTTGAAGCTCAATTCGTGGACATGACCGTCTCGACGCACCTCGACATCGAGTCGGGTGGACAGGGCGTTCACGACCGACGCTCCCACGCCGTGCAGCCCGCCGGAGGCCTTGTAGGCGCCCTCGCCGAACTTGCCGCCCGCGTGAAGCTCGGTGAACACCACTTCCAGGGCCGACACGTCGCGGTCGGGGTGCTTGTCGACGGGAATGCCCCGACCTCTGTCCGCCACCTCGATCGACCCGTCGCGGCGCAGGGTGACATCCACCCTCTTGCCGAAGCCCGCCGCGGCCTCGTCGACGGCGTTGTCGACGATCTCCCAGACGAGATGCATGAGGCCCTCGGACCCGTTGCCGCCGATGTACATGGCCGGGCGCTTGCGAACGGCTTCCAGACCCTCGAGCGTCTCAATGGAGTCGGCGTCGTAGGTGTCCGCGAAGCGGTTCGGCGCCCCGTTGGAACCGTTGCCGGCACGGCCGGCAGCTGCCGGCTCCGCCGCGGACTCCGTCTCGATTCCCGGCAACAGCGGTACCTCGACCGCCCCGGCCCCTCTCATCGACTGGGTTGAAGCCACCGGAATCACCACCTTCCCGGTGCCAGCACATGGATGCGACGCTCGAGGCGCTGGGGTGAGCGATAGCGCGCCGTGGGCTCGATCCGTACCGGTACAGGGTTGGGGTCGATCTTGCGGGGATCGTCGTCTTGACCCATCAAGGCCAGCATGCCGTCGACGGCACCTACTGCCGCGGCGACGACGGACTCTCCGGGCTGAAGCTTCGCAACGAGCACGCCCTGGCCTCCCCTGCCCTGCGTCGGCAGCGCCGAGCATTGCGTGGCCTTGACGCCGCTCCCGGCGCCGGTCGTGCTCGTCGCGACCGTCAGCACCGGGTCGCCGATCACGGCTCCAGCGCCCACCAGCACCGAACCGTCGCGCAGCTTGATGCCTGCCATGCCCGCCGCGCCGCGGCGGTGCGTCCGAACCGACGAGGCTGCCATGCGCAGCGCTCTCCCGTCGTCGGCGGCCAGCACGAGGTCCACGTCGTCGGGGGCGGTGAAGGCGCAGGCCAGCCGGTCTCCGGCGCCCAACGACACCAGCGACGCCCCTGGAGCCACGCCGAGCACCTCGTCAGTCTCGATCCGCTTGATGCCGCCCCTTGCCGTCACCAGGACAAGCCGGTCGCTGCCTGCCGCGACGAGGGCCAGGACTTGCTCTCCGGCGTCCAGATCGAGGACGGATGAGACGTCCGCGCCGCGGACGCGGTTGTTCGCCTCGGGGATCTCCGCGCCGCGCACGCTGAGCGCCCGTCCCGCGCTGGTCACCGCCACCACGGGAGTTCCGGTGGAGGACACGACCCTGGCCGCGATCAGATCGTGGCGTCCGGGTGATGCCCGCCGGTCTCCCTTCAGCGATGCCCGCCCGATTTGGCCGCTGGTGGACACCGTCACCACGCAGGGCAGGTCGGGCCCGGGATCGACGGCGTCCGGTGTGGCCGCCGAGGCAGCACCGTCACCCGAGTGTCCGGCCAGCTCGCGGTCCGCTATCTCGGCCGTGACTATCCGGCTGCGCCGCGGCCGGCCGTGGTCGTCGACGATCCGCCGCAACTCCTTGCGCACGAAGGCCCGCTGCCTGCGGTTGCTGGCGAGCGTCTCCTTGAAGTCAGCGATGTCTGCTCTAAGGCCTTCGGCCTCCGCATCAAGCCTCTCGCGCTCGAGGGCTGTGAGCCGCCGGAGCGCCATGTCGAGTATGTGGGTCGCCTGTATCTCGGTCAGGCCGAACCGGGCCGTCAGCCCCGCCCTTGCCTCCGTTGCGTCCCGTGAGCCGCGGATCAGGGCCACTACCTCGTCGATGTTGTCGAGAGCGGCGATCAGGCCGTCCACGATGTGCAGACGCTCGTCGGCCCGCCGCAGGCGGTGGCGGGTGCGGCGCACGACGACTTGGAGACGGTGCGCGACGTAGTGCTCGCAGAGCTCCCGCAGCCCGACTGTGGTGGGAACGCCGTCGACCAGCACCACGTTGTTGACGCTCAGGCTCTCCTCCAGGGGAGTGTGCCGGTACAGCTCCCCCAGAACCGTGGACGGATCCGAACCCGGCTTCAGATCGATCTGCAGCCGCAGTCCGTCCATGTCGCTCAGGTCGGCGATGCCGGAGACCCCGGTGAGCCGTCCGGCCCCTGCCAACTCGGTGATGCGCGACACCACCCGCTCCGGTCCTACGAGGTGGGGCAGTTCAGTGACGATGACCGCTTGGCGGCGGCGAGTGATGGACTCGATGCTGGTCCGGGCCCGCACTCTGACCGACCCCCGTCCGCAGTCGTACGCAGCCCGCAAGCCGTTGTCGGCCACCACGGTCCCGCCGCCGGGGAAGTCGGGTCCGGGAACGACTTCCATGAGCTCGTCGGTCGTCGGCCGCGACCTGCGCTTGCGGCTCGGCTCTGTTGCGGCTTCGCCCGGCTGCTTGCTCATTACCAGCTCGATGGCCTCGCCGACCTCGGCCAGATTGTGGGGCAGCATGTTCGTCGCCATGCCCACAGCGATGCCGGCGGTGCCGTTGACAAGCAGGTTGGGCAGCGCCGCGGGCAGGACGACCGGCTCGGTGTCCTCGCCGTCGTAGGTGGACCGGAAGTCGACGGTGTCCTCGTCGAGTTCGCCCACCATGTCCATGGCCGCCTCGCTCAACCGGCACTCGGTGTAGCGGGAGGCGGCCGGCGGGTCGTCGAGGCTGCCGAAGTTGCCCTGCGGGTCGACGAGGGCGACCATGCGGCTGAAGTCCTGGCCCATCCGGACGAGGGTGTCGTAGATGGCGGCGTCGCCGTGCGGGTGGTAGCGACCCATCGTGTCGCCCACGACCCGAGCCGACTTGCGATACGGAGTGCCCGGGCGCAAGCCCATCTGCAGCATCGACCACAGCACCCGACGCTGCACCGGCTTGAGACCGTCCCGCACGTCGGGGATGGCGCGGGAGGTGATGACCGAGAGGGCGTAGGCGAGGAACGAGTCGCTCATCTCCTCGGCCACCGGCACGTCGTCCACCTGGCGAGCCGGGACAGGGTCGAGGGTCGCGGTGGTCAGTTGCTGTTGTGGTGGTGCCACAGTCGTCTCCGGGGTCTTGTTCTTCTCGAGGCTTCTCGTGCGCCGAACTCCGCCGTGGGCCTGGCCCGCCGGGATTCCGTTGCGGCTCACCGATGTGATCGAAGGTAGCGGCTGACGGTCGGTTCTTCAGTGACCCCGACCGTCCATCCTTCGCGGCGGAGGACGACGCAACCGATTGCAGCACCGGCAGCTGACTCCCGTTCGGCATGAACTGATCGACGCCCTCCTCGACGGCACCGGCCACGACCGCAGTCACCTGCATCCGCGCCATCACCCGCAGGCGGCGACGGGCGGGCCGCGTACCGCCGTGCCAGCGCCGACATCGATCCTGCTGGTTTCCGTCCCGTCGATTGGGTCGTCTCCCCGCTCACCGAGTCCGTTCGCCGCATCTGCCGGTCTCTGCCTCCCTCCGCGGGCGGCTGTGGACCAAGTGATGACTCCCAGTTCGTCGACCCTGCCCACGACACGCCGCTTGTTTCGATGCAGCCACAGGTGGCAACTGCCACAGAGGGCGACCAGATTCTCGACGTCGGTCGGTCCACAGTCTTCGTCCCACTCATCCGCATGGTGGAGCCGGCAGCGATGCATCGGCGCCCGGCACAGAACACAGCCGCGGTCCCGCAGAGCGACCGCCACATACTGGGCGGTGTTGGCCAAGCGCTCCATGCGACCCAGCCACAGGGGCTGGCCGTCCCCGCCGAAGATGGCGCCGACCAGCCGGTCATCGGGCGAGATGCTGTCCAGCACGGTCGGGGGAACCGGTCCGACCCCGATGATCTCACAGGATCCGTCACGGTCCGTGCCGTCAACCACGCTCGCGGTCACCGCAATGATCCGCCCCGGCGGCAGGCGCCGCCAACCCGTCGGCCCGTCATCAGCCGCGAGGGGCTCGTGGGTCAGGGCGTCCAGCCCGGTGCACAGCTCGAAGATGGCGTCCATCGTTCGCTGTCCGTTGTTCCGCGCCGCGTCGGGAGCGCCGTCCCGGCCGCCGTCCTTGCGCCACAGGTAGTCCTTGCGCTCGTCCACCGCCTGCTCCAGAACACCGAAGCTGACCGGGTCCATCTCGCCCTTCAGCACGCCCATACCGTCGCCGCCGACGAACAGGTCGGCCTTCCGGCTGTTGCGCTGCCCCTTGAGAAGGTCGCCGCCCGCCGACGGGTCATGGCGCTGGGCGAACCTCCGAGCCACCCGGCTGAACGATCCCGCATCCCGGGTGGCGGCCTGGTAGAGCAACTCATCGGAGCCGTCCACCACCGCCGCGCCGCACTGCTTGGCCGCAGAACCCAGGGCGAACACGCTCTCTAGCCTCAACTCCCCCGCGTCCAACAGCCGCCCGACGTTGGGCATCTCCTCAACCTGCCTCGCCGTCTCGGTCACGCGCCTGGCCGCCCGGCCCGACAGCTTCGCCCCAGCCACCAGCGCCTCCCGCGCCGAACCGGCCCGCAGCTTCTCCAACCCGCTCGCAGTTCGCAGAGTCAGAGCATCGGCCAGAGCCGTCACCCGGCCGACCCCGGCCGCCACCCCGCTCAGCTCGTCCTCGTCCAACCCCTCCAACGAGACCGACCGCAAGGTCTCACAAGCCGCCGCCAGCAGGTCCCGCGCCGCCGGAACGCGGTCCGTCCCGCTGCCATTGCTCGAAGCGGGGGCCTCCACGGTCCCCTGCTCATCGCAGCGGGACCCGGTCATGCTACTGAGAACGCCTGTTCGTTCCATGGCTGCCAATCTACTCACCCCCTGTGACAACACAACCTAAAAAATCACAGAAATACCTACGAATTCTCACAAAGGCATCTTGATCCGGTCCCCGGTCGGCATCCCACATATAGCGCGAGCGCGGATTGATCGGCAGCCAATCGCGGCGCAGGGTGGTCATTCCCGCTCCTGTTCGCTTCGCTCACGGGCCGCTCGGGCCACGGCCCCGCCCCGCATGGGCCGGGTCGCCCGCCTATCCGCGGGGCCTCATGGAGTTTGCCCTCCCTTGAATCGACGACGGCCTGAAGAGCGGCGAACTCCGCCGAGATGTCGCGCACGAAGTCGCAGTGGCGCCCTCGGCGGGCCGGCGCTGCTCTCCGTGATCGAGGGGACAACCTGCCGGCTGCTCTTCAGAGGCGGTGATGGCCCACCCAAATGGTGGCGGTCAGCCCTATCGTGGGGCGGTGGATCTGCAGACCCTCGTCGACCGGGCCGAGAGCACCGATCTCCTGACCCGATACGCCGGAGCCGTCGACCGGAAGGACTGGGACCTGTTCCGCAGCGTCTTCACGCCCGGCGCCCACATCGACCACAGCCAGGTGGGCGGGGTCGCCGGCGACCTCGACACTGTGGTCGGCTTCCTGGAGCAGGTCACCGCCGTCGAGAGCATGCAGCATCTGGTCTCCAACATCGACATCGCCCTCGACGGCGACGAGGCCAAGGTCACCGCCGTGGTCTACAACCCGCCGAAGCTGCCCGACAGCCCGATGTGGGCCACCGGAGGGTGGTACCACCACGAGCTTGTGCGCACTCCTGAGGGCTGGCGGAGCCGGTCCCTGGTGGAGGAGGCCGGCTGGTTCGACGGCGTCCCCGAGCCCGAGAAGCCGGTCGGCGCCGACTCCGCCGGCTAGGACGAGCCGACGCCCCGCCGCCCCCGAGACGAGCACGAGACGCCATGCCCGGACCCCTCGACGGCATACGGATCGTGGAGATGAGCGTGGCCGTCACCGGCCCCCTGGCAGTGACCCTGCTGGTCGACCAGGGCGCCGAGGCCATCAAGGTGGAGGAGCCCGGCTTCGGGGACCAGGGCCGCTATGTGGGCGTGGCGTCGGGCGGGATCTCGGCCCTCTTCCAGATGTGCAACCGGGGCAAGCGTTCCGTCGCGGTGGACTGCACACACCCGAAGGGTCGCGACATCGTGCTTGACCTCGCCGCCGGCGCCGACGTGTTCGTGCAGAACATGCGGCCGGGAGTGGTCGAACGACTCGGTCTCGGCTACGACGACGTCTCGACTCGCAACCCGGGCGTCGTCTACGCCTCGCTCTCGGGATTCGGCCCCGACGGTCCCTACGCCCATCGGAGGGTGTACGACTCGGTGATTCAGGCCCAGGCGGGTCTCGTCGGCAACCAGACCGGCATCAACGACGCGTCCCCCCGGTTCCTGCGCCAGGCCGCGGCCGACAAGATCACCGCCTACACCGCCGCACAGGCCATCACCGCAGCGCTTCTCGCCCGCGAGCGGGGCGCAGGCGGTCAGCACGTCCAGCTGGCGATGCTGGACGCCTCGGTGGCGTTCCTGTTCGCCGACGCGGCCGCCCACGAGGTCGCCCTGGACAACGACCAGCGTCACCTCGCCCAGTCGTTCTCGGCCTACCAGCGGGCCATCGCCCTCGCCGACGGGCACATGGTGGTGGCCGCGGTGACCGACGGCGAGTTCCACGGCATGGCCAAGGCGTTCGGCGTGGACTCCACCGACCCCCGCGTGGCCGGCATGGGTGACCGCCAGCGCCACAAGGAGCAGACCAGCGCGGTGTTCAGGGCCGTGCATGCCGCGGCCGCCGCCATGCCCCTGGCCGATGCGGTCGAGGCGCTGGATCGCCATCAGGTGCCGTTCGGGGTCGTGCTCGACGTGGAGGACGTCGCTGGCGACGCCCAGGCCGTTCACAACCAGCTGTTCACCGAGCACGACCACCCCGTGATGGGCCGGGTGCGCCAGCCCCGGCCTGCGGCCCGCTTCTCGGCCACACCAGCCGAGTTGCGCCAGCCGTCGTCTCCCGTCCACGGCCAGCACACCGACGAGGTACTGAGGGAGCTGGGCCTGACGGGCAGCATCGACCAGCTCCGAGCCGACCGTGTGATCCGGTGAGCGGCCTGCGGACGGACGCGGCCGGCAAGGGCGCCGAGGAGGCCTACCGGCGCGAGGTGCTGCAATTCGACGAGTGGCGACGGCAGCTGGAACGCGACGGGGAGGGGCCTGCCATCCCGGCCGCGACGGTGGTCGTGCTGCACGACGGCCCCGCCGGCCTCGAATCGTTGATGCTGCGCAGGAACTCGCGGCTCGCGTTCGGCGGAATGTGGGTGTTCCCCGGCGGCCGAATCGACGACGCCGACCATGACGGCGCCGGCGACCTGGTCGCGGCCGCCCGGAACGCCGCAGCCCGCGAGGCCCGCGAAGAGGCCGCCATCGTGCTCGATCCTGCGGACCTGGTGCACTTCTCCTGCTGGATCCCGCCGCCGCTGGCGCCCAAGCGTTTCGCCACATGGTTCTTCGCTGCCAGGGCCCCGTCGGAGGACGTCAGCATCGACGAGGGGGAGATCGTTCACCACGAGTGGATGACGCCGCAAGGGGCCATGCGCCGCCGCGACGCCGGTGAGATCGAGTTGGTCGCCCCCACCTGGGTGACGCTCCGCACCGTCGGTCAATTCGACACGGTCGCCGGCGCGCTCGAAGGCCTGGCCCGGCGCCGCGCCCGCCGCTACGAGACCCGCATCGGGCGTGGTGGGCACGGCCCGGTGTCGCTGTGGCACGGCGACGCCGGATACGAGACGGCCGACCCGTCGGTGCCCGGCCCCCGACACCGCCTGGAGATCACTCCGAACGGCTACCTGTTCGACGAGTCCGGCTACTCCGACTAGCCGGCCGCGGGTCGGGCCAGCAGGTCCTCGATGAGCGCGACCAGCTCCAGCGGGCGGTCGCCCTGGATCGAGTGGCCGGCGCCATCGACCACCTCGTGGACCGTTCCGGGCAGCCGTCGCATCCACTCGTCCACGTCGGCGTCGTCGACCACGCTCCAGGCGCCGCCCTGCCACAGCGCGGTCGGAGCTGAGATGGCAGAGACCTTCTCCCACAGGCCCTCCAAGTCCAGTTCGGCCCCGCCGCCGGCCTGCCAGTCCCGCGTCCGGTCGTAGTTCCAGGTCCAGCGTCCGTCAAGCGTCTCGTGGGCGTTGTGCAGCACGCCCCGGCGCAATGACGCCTCGCTGCGGGTCGGGTTGTGCTCGATAGTGCGCTCCAGGATGGTCTCGAAGCTGTCGAAGTACTCGGGGCCGTCGATGAAGGCGATGATCGGCTCGGCCTTCTTGTGATCGGTGCCCGGCGTCACGTCCACCACCCCCAAGCGCCGCACCAGATTCGAGTGGTCGGCGGCCAGGCAGATGGCGGTGAGGCCGCCGAGCGACATGCCCACCACCGCCTCGGCCCGGGGCGCGAGCGCCTCGACCGCCACGGCCACGTCGTCGGCCATGCAGGACGGCCCGTAGTTGTGGGCCGGCCGGTGGTCGGAGTACCCGTGGCCGGGTAGGTCCACCGCCACCAGCGGCCGTCCGAGAGCCAGCGCCACCGTGTCCCAGGTGTGGGCGTTCTGGGCGCCGCCGTGGATCAGCACCAACTCGGGCTCGGCCGTGCCCCACACCAGCGCCGACAGTCGCAGCCCCGACGGCAGCGCGACTGACTCCCGGCGGACTGTGGGCGGCCCGGAGTACTCGATTCCGTACTCGGCGGCGTTCTCGTGAAACCGCCCGAACTCGTCGTAGGCGACCATCCGGCGATGCTAGGCAGGCGCGGGCTGGGTGCGGCGGCGACGGGCGGCCCGACCCTTGATCACGGGCGGCTCCCAGCTGAACTTCCACGCGGCCACCACGGCGCCGACCGCCAGCCAGACCAGCAGCACGCCGAGCCGGTGCCACTCGAAGGCCGGAGCGTCCGACAACGGGTTCATGGCCTCTCCGAAGGCCAGACCGAAGTGCTTCAGGGGGAAGATGTTCCCAAGGAGATCCAGCCAGGCGGGGGTCTCGCTGCCGAACGGGACGAAGATGTTGGAGATGAAGGCCAACGGCAACAGGGTGGCGTTGGCGGTGGGCACCGCCATGGCCACCGACCGAGCCACAGAGGCGAGCGCCAAGCCGAGAGCGGCGAAAGACGCCGAACCGACCACGAAGGTGACGACCATGGCCGGCACCTTGGCCGCCTCGACGTTGACGCCGTAGGCCGCCACCCCCAGAACGACCATCGCGACCACTCCCAGCGCCGCGACCCAGACCGCCGACAGCACCACGCCACCGAGGTAGATCCAGGGCGGAATGGGCGTGCCCCGCACCCGCTTGAGGATGCCCAACTCGCGGCGGCTGGCCAGGTTGATGCCGATGCCGGTGTAGGTGGACGACGCGGCCGCGAACACGGCCAGGCCGGGCGTGTAGAACTGGCTGCTGTTGACCCGTCCGTAGACGGTGTCGAAGGCGTCGTTGCCGAAGATGGCGGTGAACAGCACCAGCATCAGGATGGGGAAGACCAGCGTGAAGAAGGCCGCGACCGGCGTCCGCCAGAAGATCCGGTTCTGCATGCGGACGCACCGCCACAGCGTCCTCATGTCTGCGAGTCCCCGCCATCGAGTGATGCGGCGTCGTTGACGTCGTCGGCGACGAGGCTCAGGTAGACGTCCTCGAGACTCGGAGTCGTGACGGTCAGTCCTTCGAGTTCGAACCCCAGCTCGGCCGCCCATCCCGTGACCTGAGCCAGGTCGGCTGTGGGCGTATCGGTGGTGATCTCCACGTGCCGTCCCCGCCCGACGATGTCGCCCGAGACCGGTGCGAGCAGGTCCGATACCGGCTCGACCCTGTCGGGCACCGCGAAGCGGATCAGGGCCGATCCTGCCCTGGCCCTCAACTCGGCCGGGGTGCCCTCGGCCACGATCCGGCCCTGGGCCAGCACCGCCACCCGGTCGGCAAGGTGCTCGGCTTCGTCGAGGTAGTGCGTGGTGAGCAGCACGGCCCGCTGCTGCGAGGCGAGCCGCTCGACCAACTCCCAGCCCCTCCGGCGGGCCGCGGGGTCGAAGCCGGTGGTCGGCTCGTCCAGGAACACCACGTCGGGGTCGCCCACCAGCCCGAGCGCCATGTCTATGCGTCGCTGCTGCCCTCCCGACAGGGTGGAGATGCGAGCGTCGGCCTTCTCGTCCAGCTCCACCAACTCGATCAGCTCACCCGTAGGCACGCGACGCGAGTAGGCGGCTCCGTAGTAGTCGATCGCCTCGCGGACTGTCAGCTCGGGGTCGATGCCCGAGGACTGCAGCACGATGCCGATCCGGTCGCGGAAGGAGGCGCCCGCCGACGACGGGTCGGTGTCGAGAACCAGCGCAGTGCCCGCCGTGCGGGTGCGATGCCCCTCCAGGATCTCCACGATGGTCGACTTGCCCGCGCCGTTGGGTCCGAGCAGGGCGAACACCTCGCCCCGCTCGACCTCGAACGACACGCCGTCGACAGCCCGAACCGCGCCGTAGTCCTTGACGAGCTCGCTGACGGCTACGGCCGGACCCACGGGCGGCACGCTATCCGCGGCTGGAGCGGGCTTGGACGTACCACCTGCTGTCAACCAACCTCGACCAAGTGGTGTCCCAGATCCGCGGACTGGCCCGCGTCCACCACGGTGGCACACCCCTGCACTAGCGTCGTCTCACCCCTCGACCACCGAGTCGGGCAACGCCGAAGAATGACTCCAAGACAGCAGAGCAGCACCCAACCGCCGCTACTCGCATACCAGCCGGACCACCGATCTCACACGCGGCCCCTGCGGGCCGCGGAGTTCTTCGCGGGTGTAGGGCTGGTGCGCAGCGGCCTTGAGGAAGCCGGCTTCGAAGTGGTGTGGGCAAACGACATCAAGTCCACGAAGCTCGCGGTCCACGCCGCCAACTTCGAGGCTTCCCACTACCGCCTCGACGACGTCCGCAACATTGAAGGTTCGACCATCCCCTCAGTCGACTTGGCGGCAGCGAGCTTCCCCTGCGTTGACCTCTCGCTGGCAGGGAACCGTCGAGGACTGGGCGGTGGCCGTTCTGGGATCTGGGTGAACTGCCCACGGAGGAGATCAGGGCAACATTGCAGAAGGCTGAGTTCACCGTCTACCAGCGGGCTCTTCAGGATTCCGAGTCAACGCTGTGATCAACGAAGCTGGGATTCCGGAAGCCGGCATTATCGCCTTGCCCGCGTCAGTGCGGGGAATGATTCTGCCCGCTGGCTCCCGGCTCCAACGCGAGCATCCCGACGTACGATTGGCACGACGAGCCCGAACGATTGCGGACCTCGCGCGGGTCATCAGTGAGAGAGGCGCGTTGGCTCCGGCATCCGCCGCACGCTGTGGGTACAGGCGCAGCGACTTGAGTTCTTGGCCAAGTAGAGGCTCGACGAGTGCGAGGGCAACGACTAGGCCAAGCACGCATGAGGCGACCGCGAGCGGGTCCCCGCAGCACCCCGCCGGTGAACAGCCGATCGCACGACCAACTCGGGCGAACGGACGCCGTGAGTCGACGCTCGGATCCCCCTCGGGCACCATAGGGGGATGAGGCCGCTTCCGGGCATGGCCCCCATCGCCGAGTACCCCAGCCGGTGGGAAGCCAACGTGGCGGCAGCCCGGCTCAAGGAGGCCGGTTTTGAAGCCGCGGTGCTCGTCGATCCCGCCATAGAGGTCGCACCCCACCATGTCACCAACCGCCTCGCCGTGCTGGTGGTTCACACCGAGGTTGCTGATCTCGCGGCCGAGTTTCTGGGCCTCGAGCGTCCCGACGTCGAGGCCGAGCGCCTGGACGCCGCCTTCCATCAGCGACGCTTCGCCGACCGCCCCGCCTGGGTGCGCTGCCTGACCTGGGCCCTGATCATCGCCATCCCCGGGCCGATCGCCATCGCGGGCCTGCTGCTGCTCTGGACCGTCCTGCGCAGCCTGTTCCCGTGACACCTGCATCAGCCTCCGGGAGCCTCCTGGCGCCCATAGCTGCCGCGGTAGGATGACCCTGCCATGGCCGTCACGCCCGTCGATCCCCGGCCCCTCGACATCCTCGACGGCGACTTCTATGAGGCCCCGCGGATAGACGGGCGACCCGGCCCATACGGGGCGGGGCCGTGGCCCGAGCGGCCCGTGAGCGAAGCGAACAAGAGCGGAATGACCACCCTGCGAAGCGATCGGCGGCCGATCAATCCGGGCTCGCCCCAAGGACTGGATCAGCCCCTTGATTCGAGTGTCGGGGAGACCCATCAAGTCGGGCTGTGGCCTCTCCCAGAAAACTGCGGCTAGGTGTCGGGGCGCACTTCGGAGAAGTGATCGATCCGGCGCAATTCCGGGAACACCATCCACCAGGCCGCGACCACCGCCAGGGTGCCCGCCCCGCCGAACACCACTGCGCCGGCCACGCCGAGCAGCGCCGCGGTCACGCCCGATCTGAACCCGCCCAGCTCGTTCGAGCCGCCGATGAAGACGTACTCCACGGCCAGGACCCGTCCCCGCATCTCCTCGGGCGTGGCCAGCGGGACGATCGTGCCGCGGACGAAGATGCTCACGGCGTCCGCCCCGCCCAACACCAGCAGCGCCACGAAGGCGACGACATAGGAACGGGTCAGTCCGAGGACGATCGTCCCCACGCCGAACAGGGCCACCGAGCCCAGCAGGGCCGGGCCCACTCGCCGCTGGAACGGCCGCACCGACAGGGTCAGCATCACCGCGGCGGCCCCGATGCCGACTGCGGACGCCAGCCAACCCAGGCCCACCGCGCCCACGCCCAGGCGATCGGCGGCGATGGCGGGCAGCAGCAAATGCACGCCGCCCAGGAACACCGCGAACAGGTCGAGGGAGATCGCGCCGAGCACCACCCGGTTGCGACGGACGTACCGCAGGCCGTCGAGGGCCTGCGAGATCACGGCCCGGGCTCCGGCTCCGGGGGCGAGCGCAGCCCGTCGCACGTCGCTCCGCGGCACGATCATGAGCAGGCCGATCCCGGCCGCTGCGCACCCGGCGGCCAGCAGGTAAGGCAGGGCCGGATCGACGTCGAAGGCCAGTCCGAACGCCACCGGGCCGACGATGAAGCCCCCCTGCCAGCCGGCGACGTTCAAGGCCACCATCCGCTCGCGGGCCCCTTCCGGCGCCAGGTCCATCGGCATGGCCCGGCTCACCGCCATGAGGAAGGCCCGGGCGGTGCCGAACGTGACGACCAGACCGTAGATCGGGAGCACCGATGCGGGATCCGAAGCCACGTAGAAGAACAGGCCGAGCGAGGCGAGCACCTCGCCGCCGAGACCCCAGGCGAACACCAGCCGGCGCTCGAAGCGGTCCGCGACCATGCCGCTGACGGGCGCAAGCAGGAAGGCCGGCACGAATTCAGCCAACCCCAGCAGACCCAGGAAGAACGGCTCGCCGGTCATGTCGAAGACCTGCTTGCCCAGGAACGTGATCTGCCCCATGGTCAACGCCATCGAGAAGAAGGTCGCCCCGAAGAGCGCCCATAGCCGCGGCTCGATCCGCCCCGGCGGGCCGGCCCGCTCCCCGCTGCCGGGTCCGCTCGGCTCCTGGCTAGACATCCGCGGAACGCTAACGCCCTCCTAGTCTCTGGACCGCATGGCCCTGCCCGCACTCGGCGACTTCCTGCCGGACACGCCCGGCGCCGACGAGCTCCTGGACGCCCTCATCGAGTGGTCGGCGCAGTCGGGGCTGGAGCTCTATCCCCACCAGGAGGAGGCCGTCCTGCGGCTGCTGGCCGGAGAGAACGTGGTGCTGTCCACGCCCACAGGCTCGGGCAAATCGCTGGTGGCCATGGCCGGGGCGTTCGCCATGCTGGCCCAGGGCCGCCGTGCCGTCTACACCGCCCCGATCAAGGCCTTGGTGAGCGAGAAGTTCTTCGAGCTGACGGCGGCGTTCGGACCGTCGGAGGTCGGCATGGTCACCGGCGACGCCTCGGTCAACGCCGACGCCCCCGTCATCGCCTGCACGGCGGAGATCCTGGCTCAGCGGGCCCTGCGGGCAGGCTCCGACACTGCGGCCGACCTCGTAGTGATGGACGAGTTCCACTACTACGGCGACCGCGACCGGGGCTGGGCCTGGCAGGTTCCGTTGCTGGAGTTGGCGAGGTCGCGGTTCCTGCTCATGTCGGCCACTCTCGGCGACACGACCGGCCTTCGCCGGGACCTCACCGCCCGCACCGGTCGCGACACCGCCCTGGTGGCCTCGGCCGAGCGCCCGGTCCCCCTCGACGTCGAGTACCGCGAGACCCCTTTGCACGTCTCCATCGAGCAGTTGCTCTCCGCGGGCCGGGCACCCGTCTACATCGTGCACTTCACCCAGCGGGAGGCCGCCGCCCGGGCCCAGAGCCTCACCAGCCTCAAGGTGCTCAGCGCGGATGAGAAGACCGCAGTGAAGGAGGCGGTGGGCGGGTTCCGCTTCGACACGCCCATCGGCAAGGATCTGCGCCGCTTCGTGCTGGCCGGCATCGGCGTTCACCACGCCGGGATGCTGCCCAAGTACCGGCTGCTGGTGGAGAAGCTGGCCCAGCAGGGCCACCTCAGGCTGATCTGCGGCACCGACACGCTCGGGGTGGGCGTGAATGTTCCCATCCGCACCGTGCTGTTCACCCAGCTCTACAAGTACGACGGCCGGCGCACCCGGGTGCTGTCGGTGCGGGACTTCCAGCAGATCTCCGGCCGGGCCGGCCGTCGGGGGTTCGACACCGTCGGCAGCGTGTGGGTTCAGGCCCCCGAGCACGCGGTGGAGAACAAGCGGGCCGAGATGCGGGCCGGGGGCGATCCCAGGAAGCTCCGCAAGCTGGTGCGCAAGAAGCCTCCGGACAGGGGCTACGCCCACTACGACGACAAGACCCTGGCCCGGCTGTGGGAGGGCACGCCCGAGACGCTGGAGTCGAGCTTCGACGTCACCCACGCCATGATGCTCAACGTCCTGGGCCGGCCCGGCGACGGCTGCGCGGCCATGAAGCGGCTGCTGGTCGACAACCACGAGCCCCGCGCCCGGCAGCGGCGGCACATCCGCAAGGCGGTCGGGGTGTTCCGGTCGCTGATCGACGCCGAGATCGTGGAGGTGCTGCCCGAACCCGACGAGTCGGGCCGCCCCGTGCGGGTCGACATCGACCTCCAGGACGAGTTCCGGCTCAACCAGCCGCTGGGACTGTTCGCGGTGGAGGCGATCGCTGTTCTCGACCCGGAGGCTCCCGACTACCACCTGCAGGCGCTGAGCTTGGCCGAGTCGGTGCTGGAGGATCCGCTGGCGGTGCTGCTGGCCCAGCGGGATGCGGCCCGCGACGAGCTGATGACCCGCATGAAGGAGGAGGGCGTGGAGTACGAGGAGCGGATGGCCCGGCTGGCCGAGGTGACCTGGCCGAAGCCGGAGGCCGAGTTCATCGAGCCCGCCTTCGACGCCTTCGCCCGCCATCATCCGTGGGTCGGGCATCTGCGGCCCAGCCCCAAGTCGGTGGTGCGCGACATGGTCGAGCACGCCGACACGTTCAACCAGTACGTGAGCCGCTACGGGCTCAAGCGCTCCGAGGGACTGGTGCTGCGCTACCTGACGGACTGCTACAAGGCGCTGGTGCAGACCGTGCCGGCCGCCGCGGTCGACGACCGTCTGGCCGAGGTGATCGAGTGGCTGGGCGGGCTGGTGCGCGAGGTCGACAGCAGCCTGCTGGACGAATGGGAGCGCCTGCGGACCGCGTGAGGCCCGATGCCCGGGTGTCGATGGTCACGGGTCGTCGGCGGGCGCGCCGCGGCTGGCCCCGCTCACCAGGTCGACGAGGCTCGGGCAGCCGTCGATCTTGGAGAATCGACGGTCCACGTACACGAGCGTGACGAAGATCAACAGGAAGGCTGCGAAGAAGTTCACGAACTGGCGGGTGACCAGGAACAGGTTGACCCCGGCGTTGTTGTAGAGCCAGACGTCCCAGACGGCCGAGCCGACCTCGTAGAAGGTGACCACCCAGGTGACGTTGCGCATGGTGGACACGAACCTGGGGTCGCGGTGCACCGCCTCGGAAAGAGGCAGGAAGCGGCGGGCCGCCCACAGCATGAACGGCCTGCGGACGAGGATGGTGGCCGCGGCAGCCACCCCGACCAGCATCTTGGTGCCGATCCCGATGCCGAAGTACACCGCCTCGGTACTCACCCCGAAGTCGACCAGGTCGCGCTCCACGGAGACGGCGACAGCGGCACGGACCAGCAGGTAGCCGGTGATGACCGGCAGCCAGGCGCCGATGGGCAGGCCCCGGCGGCGCCGGCTGAATGCCGCCTTCACCGACCATGCCGTGGCCGCCATTATGGCGATCTCGATGTTGTTCAGCCAGGCGAGCCGCGCCGCGTCGAGGTTGAAGAACAGCAGGAACAGCACCACCGGCATGAGTTGGTCGAGGTTGCTTCGCCAGCCCCACACCGCCTGGCGGGAGGTCCTGGCCAGGACCCGGGGATCGGCGACCGCACCCTCACCGCCCGCGGCTTCGACTGCTTCGGTCGCCTCGTGCGAGGCGCCTGCCTCCTCCGTCTCGGCCCGCGCCGGTTGGGCGATCTCGCTCACGGGGCGAGCGCGGCCCAGGCGCGGGCGACGGCCTCGTCGCCCGCCACCGACAGCGAGTCGTCATCGAGCGGCAGCCGGTTCCACATGGCCAGGAACAGCGCCCCTCCCGGCCCTCGAAGCGCAGCGTCGCCCTTGACGTGGGCGCGCTCCATGACGACTTCGTCGCCGTCGGCGTGCACGATCCACTCACCCTCGCCGTCGGTGCGGTGTACGTGCAGGCTGCCCTCCGGAAGGTCCCGGCGCTGGCGCTGCTGGGCGTTGGGCAGCACGAAGTCGAAGAACTCGTCGACCCCGTCGCGACCCTGCTCGCCGTCGACCGGTCCCGTGTCGGACACCGCGTTCTCGGCGTCCCAGCGATGGACGCTGGTCTCGTGCAGCATCCGGCGGAAGTAGAAGCCGGCGTCGGGTCGGGGCGACCAGTTCCACACCGGGGTGTCGGGGTCGATGCCGGCCAGGGCATCGACGAGGCGGTCGAGCGCAAGGGCCGCGAAGTCGACCGCCGAGTCGTCGTCGGGCACCTGGGGCATCTGGTCCCGGCCCAGGGGCTCGGTGGCCCGGCCGGCCACGTAGCTGCCCACCAGCGAGTGGACCCATCCCATGTGACCGGCCAGGTCGCGCAGCGTCCAGTCGCCGCAGGTGGGCACGGCCGCTCCCAGGTCGGATCGGGCCACCTCGATCAGGCGCCGCCCGTCGGTCTCGACCTGTCTGACGGTCGCGTCTTTGTTCATGGCCACAGTCTGGCGGCGAGCCGCCCGGAACGGCACATTGCAGACTGGACTGGCCCGTCTTGCTCGCTGAACCCTGGGCACACTCTTGGCAGGCTGTCGAGATGACACACCGCTCCCCCGCGCTGGCCGGGCTGCGGATGAGCCGAGTCGTCGGCGTCGATCCCCACCACGGACACGCTCAGGAGGGCAGCGCCGACGGGGTTTGCCGTGCCCATCGCTCCCGCCGCGCTCATCGGCCGGTTCGCCTGTCTTGAGTCACGACATCCGCCAACGGCGACGTCGGCATGTCAGGAGTGCAGTAGAACTCAGCTGTCTTGCCGACGACCACGACGAACTCCGGACGCCGCCCGCAGCGCTTGCACCGCGCTGACGCCGACCCGTCACCGCATGAGCCGGCTCGCTGCGGCCGCCGCCGCTTCCGGCCAGTCACACCAGCCGAAGATGCAGTTCGGCCACCAGTGAACGCAGTTCGTCGGAGCAGCGGTCGAAGTCGTCCTGCCCGCCTGCTCCGGGGTCGACGATCTCCTCCCAGGGCGCCGGGTCCAGCGCCTCCAGCCCGAGGGCTCTGACTCGTCGGCCGAGATCGCCCGGCTCGGACCCGCGGTGCGCCGGCGCCAGGTCGCGGGCCAGGCGGCGCAGCGACCCCGTGATCGGCGCCGCCTCGGGGATGTTGCGGCGGATCCAGTGAAGGTGCAGCGGCTCCATGACGACCACAAGTTCGGCGGCGGACGCGTCGGCGACCCGGAACTGGCGGGACCGGTGGGCGTGGTCGACGAGGCCGTGCCGGGCCAGCGCGGACCGGGTGCGCGTCCCGATCGGATGGCCTTCCAGCGCCAGGGTGCCGGCGCTGCGAACATCGAGCCGGTCGCGGGTGTCGAGGGATCGCAGCATGGCCGCGGCCATGGGCGACCGGGCCGCGTTGCCGGTACACACCATGCACACCACCGGCCGCTCCCCCATCGCCGTCACCCGTCCTCCGCCGCCGCCATGGCGGATGAACCCTAGATGGTCTGTCGCGGCCCGAGGCGATGGCATGGGCGAAGGGCCACGATCGCCCGCGTCGCGGTCCTCGCGCGGCCTGTCAGGGCTGGGGGTTGGCGGCGCTGATGCGGCGGTGCAGCAGGGTCGCAGCCTGCTCGCGGGTGGTGGGCTGCCGCGGGCAGTACAGCAGCGGCCCGCTGCGGCACCCGTTGGTGACACCGGCCGCGTAGAGGGCGTCGATGTCGCCGGCGTGGACGCTGCCCGCGGTGTCGGTGAACCCCGCCGGTGCCGCGGCCGGGTCGATGCCGAAGCCGCGCACCAGCATCGACGCGGTCTGCGCCCGCGTCAAAGGATCGTCCGGGCAGTACCGCAGCGGCCCGGTCCGGCACCCGACAGTGACACCCAACTCGGCGAGGCGCTCCACATAGCGCGCCCACCACAGGCCCGCCTCCACGTCCGCGAACCGGTGACCGTCCGGGGCATCGGGGTCGCCGCCGTCTAGCACCCGCACCACCATCACCGCGAACTCCCAGCGAGTGACCGGGCCCGCCGGGCAGAGCAGGCCGTCTTCGCAGCCGACGCCGTCGAGCACGCCCCGCTCGAACAGGTCCCGCACCCCGGGCTCGTGCACAGCACTCACCGCATCGAAATCGCCGAACACGCCCTCGATGCCCGCCCCGGACTCAGGCACAACCGGATCCGCAGACGGAGGCGGCGGAGGAGGCGGCGGA
>VYBO01000019.1 GCA_009844405.1 Acidimicrobiaceae bacterium | reverse complement strand
CACCGACGCCCCCAGCCCCATAGCCGACACCCACCTCCAAGAACTAGGCCTGCGAGTCCTTCCCCCGGCTTGATGGGAGTGCTGGCTCGAGGCGCCTGTGAGCGCGCCGGCCGAGGTTCAGATCGAGCCGCGCGGCACCACCCAATCGGTGGGCTGTCCAGTGACTTGGGCAATCCGGTCGTAGTCGGCGTCGTAGTGGATGATTGCTACGCCATTGATCTCAGCGGTAGCCGCGATCAACAGATCCGGCAGAGGCACACGGTGCTGGCCGCGCCGGGCCAGTTGGTGCTGCACGTCAACAGCTCGGGACCCGACCTCCTCAGTGAGCGCCAGCGCGGGGAGGGCGCCCCGCTCGGCGAGGATCTGCTCGTAGTCGTCGAGTGAGCGGGCGCTGTAGAGAACTTCGAGGTCGATGACGGCACAAGTAGCGACGTGGCCGCCGAGGATGAGGGGGGCAAGACGCTCGGCCACTGCGGCATGCGTCATCCTTGCAAGAGCGCTCTTGTCGGCCAGGTAGCTGGGACTCACCGCCATGTGTCGCGCATGATCTGCTCGTCGGCCAGGTCAGTCCCCTCCAATGTCAGCAGCCTGCGGACATGCTGAAGACGCAGCTCGAAGTCGACGACGTGGCGGAGGGCCCCGTTTACGGCCTCCTTCATGGTGGATGCCCCAATGAGGCTGCGGACCTCCTCGAGCAGGTCGTCGTCGATGTCGATGAGCCGTTTCGTCACGAGAGTGAGTATATCTGCAGATCAGTCAGTTAGATATATCCAGCTCCCAGCGACGGGTCGACCGTCGTGATCGACCTGATTGGTTCGGAGGAGATCGCACAGTCGCGGGGGTAGGACGGTTTGGGGCGCGAAGAGAAGAAGAGGAACCCCTAGGGGTGGCGCCCTCCCGTGCGCCGGAGGCCATGTGTAGCGGCCGAGCCGACCGGGAGCCGACACTCGGGCGCCCGACCCGGGAGCGCCCCGCCTGCTGCTGCGGGTGGTGTCGAGCACACCGCTGCCGAATGACATGTCGATGCGGCAGGCCCGCCTTGATGGCGCCCAGCGGGTGGCGGACAGCACCGGCAACTGGGACGACAGCGAAGTGACGGACTTGTTCACGTTGAACTTGATGAGGTATTCGGGCGGCCGCGGCTTCCCGCGCCTCGGCCGACAACAGCACCGCTCGGACTTGTTCACGTTGAACTTGATGAGGTATTCGGGGGTGCGGTGCCGGATCCTTGGGACGTACCAGCCGCCCGAGGATGCAGACGCCCCGTGGAGGTTCAGCAGCGACGTGGATAACTTCTACAGCGGGCGGGGCCTGAAGGTGTACAAGCCCACCGGGGATGACCTGGAGCAGATCGTCAACAGCGCCATCCGGGCCGAGGACGGGGGCCAGATCACCAAGATCGGCCATGTCCGCTACGCCACGGCGACACCCGCTGACGCGGCAGCGGTGAACATCGCGGCAGAGGACTTCGTTGCGCAGCGCACAGCCCTCTTTGGGATGACCCGTACCGGCAAGTCGAACACCGTCAAGACTCCCGGCGAGGATCTGCTCGTAGTCACGAAGCGAGCGGGCGCTGTAGAGAACCTCGAGGTCGATGACGGCACAAGTAGCGACGTGGTGGTCCTAAAATAGCGAGGTGGACGGCGATGTCCATGGTCCGGCTGCGGCTCGCGATCCTGAGCCGGCTACCAGGGAATCCACGTGGCTGCAGCGACTCGAAGAGGTCGCCGGCCTGATCTTCGTCCTGGCCGGGCTGGGGCTCGTGATCATCCACTATCTCGGCGGTTCCGAAAGGCTTCCCAATGCCGAGCTTGGTGCCTTGGCATTCGGCGCGCCCTACAGCACGTTGGGCTTACTGGCAATGCTCGGCGGGCGCAGCGGGCGTCCAGCCCTCATGGCGACCTCGAGCATGCCGCTGATGTTCATGTGCATGGTCTCGTGGGTGACGATTCTTCTCGTGCCGATCGCCGTCTTCCTGTTCGTCAGAGGAGCGATCGGGCTCGGCGCAGGGCGGCAGAGGCATCTGGGATGGGAGGAGCTGTGTCTGTCGTCGGTGCTCCCCGCCGCTCTAGTCCTCGCGTTCGGCTGTCTGCTGTTCCACCAAGACCCGGTGTCCTGGCGGTCCGGCGAGCATTCCTTCGCTTCCACGAGCGATCACGTCACTGTATTCGAGTCCGCTCTGTCGCTTGGGGCCGTGGTCTTGTCAGTGGCGGTCTCAGTGTTCTGGATCGTCTTGGAACGGGATCGCAAGCGCAGTTCCAACCAGGTCTGACGGCGTAGGGTCACGGGCGTGGCTGGTGACTTGTTCGATGCGGCTGCGGCCGAGCGCCTGCGGATGCGGGCGCCGCTGGCGGCCCGGCTCAGGCCCCGCACCCTCGACGAGATCGTGGGCCAGGACCATCTGGTCGGGCCGGGAAGGCCGCTGCGGGAGCTGATCGAGGCCGACCGGCTGTCATCGGTGATCCTGTGGGGACCTCCGGGCACAGGCAAGACAACGCTGGCTCGCGTCGTCGCGCTCACCACGGCCAAGGCCTTCGAGGAGCTCTCGGCGGTGACCGCCGGGGTCAAGGACGTGCGGGCGGTGATCGAGCGGGCCCGGGACCGCCTCGGCACCCAGGGAACCGGCACGATCCTGTTCCTCGACGAGGTCCACCGGTTCAACAAGGCCCAGCAGGACGCCCTGCTGCCCGCGGTGGAGGACGGCCTGATCGTGCTGATCGGCGCCACCACCGAGAACCCCCACTTCGAGGTCAACCCGCCGCTCATGTCGCGCTCGACGCTGTTCCGCCTGAACCCGCTCGACAGCGGGTCGCTCGTCGAGCTGGTCCTCCGCGGCCTGGCCGAGGAGAAGGCCACCGCCGACGACGAAGCCGTCGAGCACCTCGCGGCCCGCAGCGGCGGCGACGGCCGCCACGCCCTCACCGGGATAGAGGTGGCGGTGGCGCTGGCCGGCCGCCGAATCGGGACCGGCACCGGCGGCGGGACGGTGGGGCCGGTCCACGTGACACTGGCCGACGCGGCGGCGGCCGCCGACGCCAAGGCGGTGCGCTACGGCCGTGACGGCCACTACGACGTGATCAGCGCGTTCATCAAGAGCATCCGGGGCTCCGACGCCGACGCCGGCCTGTACTGGCTGGCCCGGATGCTGGAGGCGGGCGAGGATCCCCGCTTCATCGCCCGGCGGTTGGTGATCCTGGCCTCCGAGGACGTCGGGATGGCCGACGACGGCGCCCTGCTGGTGGCCGATGCCGCCGCCCGGGCGGTGGAGTACGTCGGCCTGCCCGAGGCCCAGCTCAACCTGGCCCACGCGGTGGTGCGCCTGGCCACCGCCCCGAAGTCGAACCGCGTGACCGCGGCCCTTGGCAGCGCGGCAGCCGACGCCCGGGCGGCGGGGGCGGGCGAGGTGCCCATGCACCTGCGCGACGCCCACTACCAGGGCGCCAGGTCCCTCGGCCACGGCGAGGGCTACCGCTACCCCCACGACGACCCCGACGCCTGGGTCGCCCAGCAGCACCGGCCGGCCGAGGTGGCCGGCAACGTCTACTACGAGCCCTCCGAGCATGGTGCCGAAGCCGCCCTCGCCGAGCACTGGCCCGACCCTCGACGTCCCGGCCCGGACCAGGCTACGTCGTCTCGGCCGTGACGGCGGCCAGCGGACCGCCGCCCTGCTCGTCGCGTTGACGGCGGCGTTCGACAGTCGAGCGTTGTGGCGCGGGGCGGCAGTCGCGGCGCACAGTGTCGCAGCGGGCGATACACATGTGTCATGCCGACAACTCGCGTCCCGCGCCGGCGGGCCGTGATGTAGTGGGCCGCAAAATGAGCCGGGACCCCGCCGGAGTGTGGAGGCGGGGTCCCGGGACCTGGATGTTCGAGGATTGATGCGGCACACGCTGCCGGGTGTGGCCGCTGCGGCCGGTGCGGCAGCGGCTGCCGCCGGTGGCTGGTGTCAGCCGACGAGGTAGCAGCGCTGTCCGGTGGTGTAGCCCTCTTCGACGTCGCGTTTCCACTGTTCGTAGGAGGTGCACACCCAGAACGGCTCGCCCCGGAGCGTCTCCGGGGTGGCGGGGTCGTCGTCGATGTCGTAGGCGAGGTTGTCGAGCTCCTGCTCGTAGCGCTGGACCTTCGCGTCGTGGGCCTCCAGCGCCCGGTAGTAGTCGTTCAACGCGTCGGCCTCGAGCTTGTTGATGCAGGTCTCGTGGTCCGAGCGGCGGTTGCAGGCTTCGACCTCGCGCTCGGTGGGCGGCTCGTACTCGGGGGCGTCGCCGGGGTGGGTGACGCTCGCCAGCCGGCCCGTGGCCGGGCGCGGCACCTCGCCGGCGGCGTCCGGCGACGTGTACTCGTGGTAGGTGACGACGCACTCGCTGCCCCTGGGGGTGCCTTCGAGCATGCTGCAGTCGGTGACAGGGGCCCGGGTGGCGGGCAGGACCTCGCCGGCGGTCACGGGCCGCCCGCCGCGCATCTGAGGCTCTGAAGCCTTGACCAGCTCCGGGAGATTGGTCATGGAGTCTATTACCGTGTCGCCGTTGGCGTCGACTTGCTCGACGATCGGATGGTACGGCTCGTCCGGGTCGCGCAGCACGCATCCGGTCACCACGAACGGGACGACGACGTCGCCGTTGTCGTCGCGCGAATAGACCTCCACATAGTACGTCGCGACCAGCAACTCATCCTTGACCGTCCAAACATAGGCCTGGCCGAACAGGTCTCCGCAGGTCAGATGGCCCGGCACGCTGTAGGTGGCGGTGCGGCTGCGCGGGCCGGCCGGCACCGTGCCCTTCGGGTCGCGCTGCGCGTCGACGTCCTGCTGCGAGACATCCACGTAGTCCACCACCTCGGGCACCTCGACCTCCTTGCGCACCGCGGCGAAGTTGTGCACCTCGTAGTACGGATCCGGCAAGCCGTCGGGGTTGGGCATACGCACGGCGTACACGTCTCCGGGCTCCAGGCCCGCCTTGTGCCCCGGCTCCCCAGACGCCGGCACCGGGCCCCTGTCGTCCCAGGTGCAGTCGTGGTCGGGGCTGCACCTGACCGTCACCTTGTCGCCGGTCTGCACGCCCCGGCGGTTGAAGACGGCCTCGAACTCGACGGAGGTGTCAACCGAGGTGAGGCCGTTCTGGAAGAAGTTCCTGACGATCTTCAAATAGCGCTTCCCGGCCGCGTTGGGCTCCTCGTGATCCGCGTGAGCGGGGTCGTCGGGATAAAGTGGGGGCCTGGGGTTGCCGTCGTCGTCTTTGTACTTGGAGTCCCAGTTCCAGGTGGCGGTGGCTATGACCTCGCCTACCGGCTCGGTCTGCGCGTCAGCGGGGGGGGGGGGCGACCGCCAGAAGCGCCGCCGCGACGAGAGCCGCGCACAACGCCAAGAAGACAGTCCTCACAGACATCGGTCGGGAAATGGTCATAGCACCCTCTCTTGGACTCGCTCAACGACCGGCACCCGCCTGGGGACCGGCCGTCTGGATTGCACTGGCTCTGCCCACTATAGCGCGGTTCGCTCCCGAAAGCCTACTCCAGCACGCGACCCCTTCCGCCGGCCGGCTGACCGGCCCTACCGGGAGACGTGGCGGCCCCGGCGGCGGCGGGTCGCCGGTGACGGTCCTTCGTCGGCCGGCCGGCGGCCCGACCGAAAACGCTTCCGGCTTGGCGGTATCTTGACTGGGTGAGCGCCGTCGATCTGGCCGCCGTGATCGTGACCGTTGTCTGCCTGGCCACGGTGGTCGTGCTGACTGTGGCCGTGGTGTCGCTGGTGCGGACCATGCGCGAGCTGCGAGACGTGGTCGACGACCTGAGGGACTCCGCGCTGCCCATGGTCGACGACCTCCGCACCACGGTCACCAAGGCCGACGCGGAGCTTCACCGGGTGGACCGGGTGATCGGGCGGGCCGAGCGCATCGCGGCCACCGCCGACCACGCCAGCCGCCTGACCTACCGGGCGTTCGCCCCGCCGCTGATCAAGGGCCTTTCCCTGATGTCGGGTGCGGGCCAGGCCGGCCGCCGCCTTCGTGAGCGGCGCCGCCATCGCCGGTCCCTCGACGTGGCTGCCTCGGACCGCCCGGCCGCGGCCGTGGAGGCCGCCACTGCCCGCCACCGGGACCTCCCCGCGCAGGGCGGCGCCGGCCGGACCCGGAGACGGCGGCGATGAGGCGGATGTGGTGGCTCGGCGCAGGCTATGTGGCCGGGCTGGGGACGGCGGCCTGGTTGCGCAGCAAGGCCCGCGAGGCAGCCGAGCGCTACGCGCCGGCCAACGTTCGCAGCGCGGTGGCCGACCGGTCCCGGGAGGCCGCCCAGCGAGCCCAGCAGACCGCGTCCGCCGGCGCCAGGAACCTGGGCCGGGAGGCCCGGCGCATCGCCGACGACATACGCCATGCGGTGGCCGACGGCCGCGAGGCCATGCGCGACACCGAGTCGGAGTTGAGCAGCGACGACGAGGCCCCAGACCACCACGGACCGGCCATGAAGGACCGGCCATGAAGTCGATGACCGCGGCCGAGGTCCGGAAAGCCTTCGTCGACTTCTTCGTCGAGCGGGGCCACACCCACCATCCGTCGGCCAGCCTGATCCCCCACGACCCCACGCTGCTGTTCACGGTGGCCGGAATGGTGCCCTTCAAGACGTACTTCACCGGCGAGCAGCAGCCGCCCTTCCCGCGGGCCGTCACCGTGCAGAAGTGCGTGCGGGCCGGCGGCAAGCACAACGACCTCGACGAGATCGGGCGCACCTCCCGCCACCTGACCTTCTTCGAGATGCTCGGCAACTTCAGCTTCGGCGACTACTTCAAGTCCGACGCCTGCGCGTGGGCCTGGGAGCTCGTGACCGGGGTGTTCGGCCTCGATCCCGATCGGCTGTGGGTGACGGTGCACCTCAACGACGACGAGGCCGAGGTCATCTGGCGGGACGAGGTCGGCGCGCCCGCCGAGCGGATCCAGCGCCTGGGCGAGGACAACTACTGGCGGATGGCCGACGTGGGCCCCTGCGGGCCGTGCTCGGAGATCTTCTGGGACAAGGGCCCCGAATACGGTCCCGGCGGCGGCCCCGCCCACGGCGGCGAGGAGCGCTACATCGAAGTCTGGAACCTGGTGTTCATGCAGTTCGAGAGCACTCCCGCCGGTGAGGAGATCCCGCTGCCCAAGCCCTCGATCGACACCGGCCTGGGCCTGGAGCGCACCGTGGCCGTGCTCCAAGGGGTCGACTCGGTGTGGGAGACCGACGAGTTCGTCGTCCTGCTCGACGCGGCGCAGCGCCTCACCGGCGCCAAGCTGGGCGAGTCCGAGGCCCGCGACGTGTCGCTGCGGATCCTCGCCGACCATGCCCGCTCCACGTCGCTGCTGGTCAGTGACGGCGTGTTCCCCTCCAACGAGGACCGGGGCTACGTGCTGCGGCGCATCATCCGCCGAGCCGTGCGCCACGCCTACCTGCTGGGGGTGGAGGAGCCGGTCATGGGGGGAATGGTCGACGCGGTGGTGGAGGTGATGGCCGAGGCCTACCCGGACCTGGTCCGCAACCACAGCTACGTGCGCGACGTGATCGACCGTGAGGAGCAGCGCTTCCGCCAGACGCTGCGCACCGGGCAGACCATCCTCGACGGCCGCCTCGACGCCCTCGCCCCCGGCCAGCCGATCGACGGCGAGGTCGCCTTCCTGCTTCACGACACCTACGGCTTCCCCCTCGAGGTCACCGTCGAGATCGCGGCCGAGAGGGGCGTCGAGGTCGATACCGAGGGCTTCGCGGCCGCTATGTCGCAGCAGCAGGAGCGGGGCCGCAGTGCCCGCTCGGTGGCTGCCGCCGCCGACGTCGCCCCGTTCGTGGCTCTATTCTCGGCCGCCGGACCCACCGAGTTCACCGGCCGCGCCGAGCTGGCATCGGTCGGCCGCGTGCTGTACGCCGCCGACGGCCGGGCAGTTCTCGACCGCACACCGTTCTACGCCGAGAGCGGCGGGCAGATCGGAGACACCGGCGACATCTCCTGCGAGGCGACCGGAGCCCGGGTGCGGGTCGTCGACACCGTCTACGGAGTGCCCGACCTCCACGTCCACGTCGTCGAGCCCGTCGACGGCGAGCTGCGAGTCGGGGACGAGGTCACCGCGACGGTGGACGCCGAGCGCCGGGCCGGCATCCGGCGCAACCACACCGCCACCCACATCCTGCACTGGGCGCTGCGCGAGGTGCTCGGCGACCACGTGAAGCAGCAGGGATCCTGGGTCGGGCCCGACCGTCTCCGTTTCGACTTCAGCCACTACGAAGCCCTCACGGCCGAGCAGATCACCGACGTGGAGGACCTGGTCAACTCCGAGGTGCTCGGCAACGAGTCGTGCCGCCACTACGAGACCACCTTCGACCACGCCCAGCAGGTCGGCGCGATCGCCTTCTTCGGGGAGAAGTACGGCGAGCTGGTGCGGGTGCTCGAGGCCGGCCGCCATTCGGTGGAGTTGTGCGGCGGCACCCATGTGCGGGCCCTGGGCGACATCGGGGCGTTCCACATCACCTCGGAGGCGTCGATCGGCGCCAACATGCGCCGGCTGGAGGCCATCACCGGCCACGACACCCTCGCCCTGCTGCGCAGCCAGCAGTCGCTCATAGACGGCGTGGCCCGGTCGCTGGGAGTGCCCGCGGCCGAGCTGGCCGACGGCGTGGCCAAGCGCCAGGGCGAGACGAAGGCTCTGAGGGCCGAGGTGGCCGAGTTGCGGCGCCGGGTGGCGCTGGGCCGGGCTCCGGAGCTGGCGGCCGCCGCGGTGGACGGCGTGGTCGTGGCCCGTGTCGATGACGTGGGCCGGGACGGCCTGCGCGACCTGGCGGCGTCGATACGCGACATCGACGGGGTGAAGGCCGTGGTTCTCGGCGCCGCGCTCGACTCCGGGGGAGCGGCCCTGGCCGCGGCCGCCACCGAGGGCGGCGGATTCCACGCCGGCGATCTCATCGGCGAGGCCAAGCAGACCATCGGTGGCGGCGGGAAGCCCGCGGCCGACCTCTGCGTGGCCGGGGGCAGGGACGCCGACCGTCTCGACGAGGCCCTCGACCTGGCGCGCTCCGCCGCTGGAATCACCTGACGTGCGGGCCCTGGGGCTCGATCTGGGAGAGCGCCGGGTCGGCGTGGCCGTGTGCGATTCGGCCGGGACGGTGGCCACCCCGGCCGAGACGCTCGTCCGCAGCGGCGACGCCGGCCGCGACCTACGGGCCGTCGCCGAGCAGGTGAGCGAGTGGCAGGCCGAGATCGTGGTGGTCGGGCTGCCGGTCTCGCTCGACGGCACCGAGGGGCCGGCAGCCGTGGCGGCCCGGGCCGAGATCGACCGGCTCGGGCGGTTCCTGAGCGTGCCAGTCGTTTCCTACGATGAGCGTCTGACCACGGTGATCGCAGAGCGGAGCCTCATGGAGCAGCAGATGAAGGGGCCGCAGAGGCGCGGAGTCGTCGACCAGGTGGCCGCCGCGGTGATGCTCCAGTCCTGGCTCGACGCCGGGATGCCCCGTGGCTGAGGACCGGGGGCGCAGCCGGCGCCCGTCGAAGCTGTCCGACTTCATCACCGGCCGCCCCGACGGGGCTGCCCCTCCGAGAGCACCCCGTTCGCAGGGCGCCGGTTCGCCGCCGCGTGCTCAGGGCGCCGGTTCGCCGCCGCGTCCGCGGGCTGCTGATCCTTGGACTCCGGCCGCCCCGCGCCCGCCTGCCGCCGATCGTGCCGGTCGGGCTGCGTCACCCGGGCGTGCCGCCCGCCGCGCCAAGCCCCCCAAGGCCCCGAA
>VYBO01000122.1 GCA_009844405.1 Acidimicrobiaceae bacterium | reverse complement strand
GTCGGTGCGCAACCCACAGGTATGCAATTCGGCGGTGGTGATTGCGGTGAAGGTCCCTGAGGGCGCGTCTGTCTGACCGGCAGCGTTGCGGCCCCAGCATGTGATGGTTGCGTCGGTGCGCAGCCCACAGGAATGCCATTTGCCGGTGGTGACGGCGGTGAAGGTTCCTTCGGGCGCGTCGGCCGCCTTCCCCGAGCGCAAGCCGCCCCAAGTGGCCGAGTACTCGATCCGCAAGTCGTATCGGGGCGTGCTCGACATGATCGAGACCGCCTTCCACCGCGAGCATCCGCTGTTCTCGCTGGCGATCTACTACCCGCTGGCCCACTACATCGGCCCCGACGAGGTCAACCCCGTCGAGGTGAACCGCCAGCGCCAGGTGGTGGGGCTCATCCGCGTAATGTTCCTCAAGCGGTTCGAGAGCTCGGTGTACGCCTTCGAGAAGTCGCTGGAGCGGCTGAGGCGCAAGCTGCTGGCCTTCGCCGAGGTCCACTGCCAGCGCGGCCCGGAGCGCGACCGGCTCGACGGCTGGCTGCACAAGCACGCCGGCGCGGTCGGCTACCGCCCGGAGGTCCAGCTCAGCCTCGACGACGTCGGAGGCGACGAGGCCGACCTGGACGAGGACTACGTCCCGTCGGAGATGCTGGAAGCGGTCGAGCCGCTGCCGCGGGACGCCTACGATGTGGCCGCCATCCTGGAGAGGACCTTCGAGGATCTCGACGGAATCGCGGAGTTCTTGGACGCTGCCCGGGGTCTCGCCTCCCAGCAGGACGACAAGGTGCGCAAGCTCGGCCGGCTGCTCGCCTCCAGGGAGATGGCTGAGCGCAAGGTTCTGGTGTTCACCGAGTTCGCCGACACCGCCCAGTGGGTGGAGTCGCATCTGAGGGCCGCGGGAGTCGACGGTCTGGCCCGCATCGACAGCGGCTCGAAGCTCGACCGGGCAGAGGTGATCCGCCGGTTCTCCCCCTACTACAACGGATCGAGCAGCGCCGGGCTGGCCCGGGACGGGCTGGACGAGATCCGGGTGCTGGTGTCCACCGACGTGCTGTCGGAGGGTCTGAACCCTCCAGGACGCCACCCGGCTGATCAACTACGACCTGCATTGGAACCCGGTGCGGCTGATGCAGCGCATAGGCCGCGTGGACCGCCGCATGAGCCCCGAGACCGAGGAGCGCCTCCAGGCCGATCACCCCGAGGCGGCTGCGGACCGGGGCACGGTGCGGTTCTGGAACTTCCTGCCCCCCGAGGAACTGGAACGGATCCTGAAGTTGTACGAGCGGGTGACCGGCAAGACGTTGCTGATCTCGAGCACTCTCGGCATTGAGGGCCGCAAGCTGCTGCGGCCCGACGACGATTACGACCCGCTGCGCGAGTTCAACGCCTCCTACGAGGGCGCCCGCACCGCGGTCGAGGAGATGCACCTGGAGTACCGAGAGGCCCCGCGGATAGGCGGGCGACCCGGCCCATGCGGGGCGGGGCCGTGGCCCGAGCGGCCCGTGAGCGAAGCGAACAGGAGCGGGAATGACCACCCTGCGCCGCGATTGGCTGCCGATCAATCCGCGCTCGCTCTCAGTTCAAGGTGCCGCGTGCCGACATCTTTTCTGTGCTCCGGTCTGTGAACGCATGCCTCGACTGGGTGGGCGACGGTTGAACCTGGGCGTGGCCTCGACGCCTCCGTCATGTCGTTGCGGCCGATCCGTGGATGGGGTCCTCAAATGCCGCCGGACCGGTCGTCTATTCTGCTTGCGGCTATGGTCATGACTATGGTCATGACTATGGTCCTACAGTGCGTCAGGCATCTGAGTAGGCATGAATCATGGAGGCACAACAGTGACCGTGAGCGGCAGTGAGACACCGCAGGGCGCCATGACCATCAAGGCATCCGAGTTCAAGGCCCGGTGCCTCAAGCTCATGGACGAGGTGGCCGAGACCGGCAAGGAGATCGTCATCACCAAGAACGGCCGGCCGGTGTCTCGCCTGGTACCGCACGTCGAGCGGCCTAGGAGCCTCTTCGGCATCGACAAGGGGAAGATCGAGATCCTCGGTGACATCATCGAGCCGATCGACGTCGAATGGGACGCCGTGGCCGGCAAGTGGGAGCCGGATTGATTCTGCTCGACACGCACGTTCTGCTGTGGTACCGGGAGGGGTCGCACCGGCTCGGGCCGCGGGCCCGTGAGGCCCTCGATGCCGCCGTGATGGACGGAGAGGCAGCGATTTCTGCGATCACGTTCTGGGAACTCGCCCTACTCGTAGGCAAGGGGCGGATCGACCTCCCTTCGGACGTGCAGGCGTGGCGGCGCTTGAACGTGAGCCAGGGGCTGGCCGAGATCCCGGTAGACGGCGAGATCGGGGCGCGCGCCGCCACGCTGGAAGGGCTGTCCGGCGATCCTGCCGACCGGTTCATCGTCGCCACCGCTATGGAAGGTCATCGACTCGTGACTGCCGACCGGCGGATTCTGGCCTGGCACGGGCCGGTGCAACGCCTCGACGCCGCCCGGTAGCACGCGCCGGTCAGACGTCGCCGGGGACTCGGCAGTTGTCCATGTCGTTGAGGCGGGCGAAGCCGTCCATGCGCTCGGTGTAGGTGCTGCCCTCGGTCAGGTCCAACAGCAGGAAGCGCAGCTCCCGGTCGGGTGTGTCCTCACCGGCGGTGCGCAGCCTCTCCGAGTGGCTGCGGCGGTCCGAGATGTACACGTCCCAGTCGGCCAGCCAGTCGCGGACCAGATCCGCATCCGGCGGGCCGTCGCCCTCAGTGGACGTCGCCAGCGATGCTTGGGCTCGCGTGCGCAGATCCTCCACGAGGGATTCGACCTCGTTGGTGGCCCGGTCCACCTGATCGGAGCGCTCCTCCCTTGAGGCCGCCTGGCGTGCGGTGGGCACCGCCGCGATGGCCGTCCGAGCCCCAGCACAGCGCTGGTCGGCCCACTGGGCGAACTCGCGGTTGTCGAGGCGGGCGGGGTTCTCGGTGCGGGCCCAGGGCGAGAAGGCCCACGCCCAGAACACGAAGCTGCCCGCCACGAGCAGGCCGCCCGACCACCGGCCAACCAGCCGCCATCGCTTGCGGACCGGTGTCGCGCCGGCATCGTCGTCTGCGCCGGCTGCGGCTGCGGCCCCGGCTGCAGCGGCTGCGGCATCGGGTCTCTGGGTGGTCACTGTTCGATGTTCACCCATATCTCGGCCGAACTGCCGGGCTCGACGGGCACTCCGGCCGCGGGAGCCTGGCGCCAGACCGCTCCGGGATCGCCGCCGAACCGCTCGGCCTCCTCGTCGAAGAACGGCTCGATGTACACCGCCACGCCCAACCCCGCTGCAGCCAGGACTCCTCTGGCCTCGGCCTCGCTCAGGCTTACCACGCTGGGCATCTCGATGAACGTCGGCAGGTCGGGAGCCGCCGCGACCTCCACCGTCACGGTGATCCCGCCGCGCTGCAGCGACAGCGCCGCAGGGGCCTGCCCGATGATCGTTCCCTCGTCGTACTCGTCGGTCTCGACGTCGACCGCGGCCACCCCGAGGGTCAGCTCCCCCAGCTCAGCCGACACCAGAGCCGGGTCCCAGGCCCGGCCCACGAGGTCGGGGATCTCGACCGAGTCGAGCGGCGGAGGCGCGGTGGCGGGCGAGGGCGCGCTGACCGGCGGAGCGGGCAGGTCGACGGCGGGGACCCCCTCATGGGCTGCGATCATGATCTCGCGCCAGATCTGGGCCGGGTACGTGCCTCCCGACACCCTGATGTCGGTGGTGGGGGGAACCATCGGGATCTGGGCGTCGGGGAAGCCGACCCACACCGCGGCGGCCCGCTGGGGCGTGTATCCCACGAAGGTCGCGTCGGCGTAGTTCTGGGCCGTGCCCGTCTTGCCGGCGGCCGGCCGGTCGATGGCCGCCCGGTGTCCGGTGCCGTGGGTGATGGCTCCCTGAAGCACCCAGGTGATCTGGTTGGCGATGGCGGAATCGAGCACGGGCCGGTCGTCGCCGACATGGCGGTACAGCGCGGTGCCGTCCGACTCGATGACGCTGGTCACCAGCACCGGCTCGGCCCGCCGGCCCGAGCGGGCGAATGTGGAGAAAATCGTGGCCAGCTCGACGGTGTTGACGTCCTCGGTGCCCAGCACTCCGGCGCAAACCGGCGCGATGCGGCTGGCTTCCAGGCCGAGCCGCTCGGCCATGGTCACGAAGTTGGCCGGCCGGATGTCCACCATCAGCTGGGCGAAGACCGTGTTGATCGAGCGTTGGGTGGCCGCGATCAGGTTGGCCTCCACCCGCGTCTCGGGCTCCGAGCCGAGCCCGCCCCTGATGGTCCAGAGCGGTCCGCAGACGTCGGGCCGGTCGATCTCCAGCTCGTCGGGGGCGTCGTAGCTCTTGGTGACCGTGAAGCCGCGGGTGAGGGCCTCGGCCAGCGCGATGGGCTTCATGGCCGACCCGGCCTGCCGGCCCTTGCCGCTGGCCAGGTTGAACTTGGCGTCGGTGTCGTCGCCGAAGAAGTCGCGGCCGCCGACCATGGCCAGCACGTGGCCGTCCTCGGCGCCGCCCACCCCCAGCACCGTCGCGGCCGCGTCGGGATTGATGCCGTTGTCGGGCAGTATCGCCTCCACCGTCGCCTCGGCCCTGACCTGCAGGCCCAGGTCGATCGTCGTGTGGATGTCCAGGCCCCCCTCGAACAGCAGCTGGGTGCGGTACTCGCGGGTCGGTCCGAAGGCGTCGTTGTCGAGGAACCACTGCTTGACGTCCTCCACGAAGTGGGCGGCCGGGTAGCGCTCCTCGAGGATCGGGACGTCCTCGATCAGCACGATCGGCTCGTTGTAGGCCCGGTCGTACTCGTCGATGGTGATGAAGCCGTTGACCAGCATCCGATCCAGCACCAGGTTGCGGCGGCGCCGGGCGTCCTGGGGGTTGCGGTAGGGATCGAAGGCGCTGGGACGCTGTATAAGGCCGGCCAGCAGCGCGGCCTGCTCCAGGGTGAGTTCGGTCACCTTCAGGCAGGCCTCGCTGCCGCGCTCTGCTGCGGTCGTGGCCAGCTCGCAGGCGGGGGCGCCGAAGTACTGCCTGGCCGCGGCCTCGATGCCGTAGGCGCCGTTGCCGAAGTACACCCAGTTCAGGTAGCGCAGCAGGATGAAGTCCTTGGTGAAGAACTGCTCGAAGCGCCGGGCCATGAAGAACTCCTCGACCTTGCGGGTCAAGGTCGTCTCGGAGCGGTCGAGGAACACGTTGCCGACGTACTGCTGGGTGATGGTGGAGCCGCCCTGGCTGATCCCGCCCGCGGCCACGTTGCTGCGGGCCGCCCGCAGGATCGCCTTGAGGTCGGCTCCGTCGTGCTCGTAGAAGCGCTCGTCCTCGATGGCGACGACCGCGTTGCGAACCACCTCGGGAACGAGGGCGATGTCGGTCACATCGGTGCGGCGCTGCTCGCCCCGCAGCTCGGTGATCAGCACGCCGTTGCGGTCGTACACCCGCGAGGACTGCGCGGTGGCGAGTTCCTCCACATCGAAGGTCACGTCGCGCAGCTCATAAGAGCAGCCCGCCGCCAGCACCGACGCGGCTAGCACCGAGACGGCAAGCACTGTGGAGGCGCGTCGCACGCCTGCCATTGTGCTCTGCGCCGCACCCGAAGCGGCGCCGCCCCGAGAGGGCCTGCCCACACGAGTGCCGCCTGAGAGCCCGCCAGCGGCTCCAGCCGATCCCGGTGAGGTTGTAATGCAATGAAATATACGCTAAGGATGACTAGTGGCTGATCTGGAGGGGGAGGAGCAGGTGATGGGAATGTTCACATGTCCCATGCGGATCGAGACCATGGACGGTCGTCGGTCGCTCGACCTGGAAGCGACGGTCGACACCGGCGCGGCCTACACGACCGTGCCCGGTCGTCTGCTGCGCGAACTAGGCGTGGAACCCGGGGGAAGGCGCAGCTTCGTGCTGGCCGACGGGCGCCGGATCGAGGGAGCGTACGGACGGGCTTGGGTGTCGATCAACGGAGAGACGGAGGTCACGATTGTGGTCTTCGGCGCCGACGACGGCCCGGTGCTGCTCGGCGCCTACACCCTGGAGGGCCTGTCCCTGGCCGTGGACCCCGTTCAACAGCGCCTGGTACCCACCGCGATGATCCTGTGACAGCGCCGTCGCGCTACTGTGGGCCGATCCGCAGGCCCGCGTCGGGCCGGGCGTCGCTCGTCGATGCGCTGGACGGCTGCGAGGACGGCCATCGGGCACTGCGCCCGCTCGGCGGCGCTGCGAAAGGAGTGGCGTGACGACAGCGGGGGCCGCCGCCGAGGTGAGGACGGTGCTCGGCGTGGCGCGGCTGGGAGAGGCAGACCTGAGAGG
Source organism: Acidimicrobiaceae bacterium (assembly GCA_009844405.1). Lineage (GTDB taxonomy): Bacteria > Actinomycetota > Acidimicrobiia > Acidimicrobiales > Aldehydirespiratoraceae > Aldehydirespirator. The sequence goes on along the minus strand of VYBO01000122.1, from coordinate 3,480 downwards.
CTGGTGGAGTAGCCACGGCCTCGACCGGGCCGGTTCCTTCGTGCTGGGCCGGGCGTTCCCACGCACGGCGGCCCCGGCGGGACTGGAACTCGACATACTGTCGGCGCGCCGCCGCCACGACGACGCGCTGGCGCGTCGCAGCAGTGCGCTGCACCTGTTCTCAGACGGCCTGCCGTTCCGTCGGCAGGCGTCGGCGTGGCTCTCCGAACAGAAGACGGCCCCCGTCCCCGACCCGCTCCTCGATGAGCTGGCAGGCTGGGATATCTCCTCGGCCGAGGCGAGCCTCTGCGCCGGTGGCGTCGACATCGGGCCCGCACAGGTGCTCGCCGACGGTCTGCGCCTGGGGCGACTGGACCGCTCGGATCTCGATGACGACGCCGAGCTGGCCTCGGTCGCTCTCCGCCTCTCGGCCGCCTACGCCGGACTCGGCGCCGCCTTCAAGGCGCCGTGCTTCGATCTGGCAGGATGAACGCCATGGGCCCGAACCAAGCCTCCGGCTACACCACCCGCCTTCTCAAGGGCGGCGCGGTCCTCGACGACACACGCCGCGTCGTCCGTCTCGCGATCGGCGTCGACGATGTTCGGGGCTGGCTACATGGCCTCGCGGACTCGGGCGAGACTCCGCCTTGGAGCGACGGCGTCCGCGCCCGCCTCTCGCAGGGCTTACTCGCACCGACTCGCGAGACGGCGACGAAGCAACTCATCGCTGGGGGCGAGTCAAAGCTCGTCGAGTTCAAGCAGACGGCAGGAGTCAACGTCCATACGCACAAGCGCGATCCCGTACTCGAGCTGACGGTGGTCAAGACGGTCGCAGGACTCATGAACGCCGAAGGCGGAACGCTCCTAGTCGGTGTGACCGACACGGGGGAGGTCTCCGGCATCGACGCAGATCTCAAGACGTTCGGCAGGAGGCAGACCACCGACGGCTTCGCGTTGTGGCTCAACAATCTGTTGGACAATGCGCTGGGCCCCACCGCAGCATCGCTGGTACGCATCAGCTTCGAATCCCACGACGACAAGACGTTGAGCCGTGTGGACGTGACACCCGGCAAGCAGCCCGCATTCGTGAGGAGCGGCAAAGGCGAAGCAGACCTCTATGTCCGCCTCAACAACGCCACCCGCCGCCTCAACACTTCCGAAGCCCTGAACTTCATCCGCACCAAATGGAACTAAGCCATGCGCCATGACCTGCTCGACGACCTGCGCGCCCGCGGGCTGATCCACGACCACACCGATGAGGCCGGCCTGCGAGAACTGCTCGATTCCGGCCCTGTCACCCTCTACTGCGGCATCGATCCCAGCGCCGACAGCCTCCACGTCGGGCACCTCGTGGGAGTGCTGGTGCTGCGCCGCTTCCAGGACGCCGGACACCGCCCGCTGGCGCTGGTCGGCGGGGCCACCGGCATGGTGGGCGACCCCAGCGGCCGATCCGATGAGCGCAACCTGCTCGACGCGGCCACGCTCGAGGCGAACGTGGCCAGCATCAAGGCCCAGCTCGAGTCGCTGTTCGACTTCTCCGGCGACAGCGCCGCCCGTCTCGTCAACAACTACGACTGGACCCGGGACGTGACCCTGCTCGACTTCCTGCGCGACGTCGGCAAGCACATCACCGTCAACCAGATGGTGGCCAAGGACTCGGTGCGCAGCCGCATGGACGGCGAACAGGGCATCTCCTTCACCGAGTTCAGCTACATGCTGTTGCAGGCCTTCGACTACTGGTGGCAGTTCGAGCAGTACGGCTGCCGCCTCCAGGTGGGCGGCTCCGACCAGTGGGGCAACATCACCGCGGGGATCGACCTGGTCCGCCGCCGCAGCGGGGCAACGGTCCACGGGCTCACATGGCCCCTGATGACCCGGGCCGACGGCCAGAAGTTCGGCAAGACCGCTGAGGGCACGGTGTGGCTCGACGCCGCCCGGACACTGCCGTTCGAGCTGCACCAGTACTTCGTCAACACCGACGACCGCGACGTCGAACAGCTGCTGCTGCAGCTCACACTTCTGCCGGTGGCCGATGTGGCCGACGTCATGGCGACCCACTCCGGCGCCCCCCACGAGCGCCGAGCCCAGCGAGCGCTAGCCGACGAGGTCTGCACTCTGGTGCACGGGGCCGCGGCCACCGAACAGGCCCGCCTAGCGGCCGAGGTGCTGTTCGGGGAGACCGGACTCTCGGTGGACCGGCTCGAGGCCGTGAGGGGAATCGTGCCCGAGACGGTCGTGGAGGCCCCGGATCTCGCCAGCGACGAGCCGGTGGTCGACGCACTGGTCGTGTCCGGGGTGTGCTCCTCTCGCTCGGACGCCCGCCGATCGATCAAGTCCGGCGGGATCCGGGTCAACGGCCAGCGTGTGGGGTCTCCGTCCGAGCAGGTCACCCTGGTCGACGGCCGGTATGCACTGGTCCAGCGAGGCCGCCGCCAGCGCCACCTCCTAGTGGTGACCTGACCGGGATCGCGACAGGAGGGCTCTGTTCGCTGATTCCTAACGCTCAGCACGGCACCCGCTGTGGGAGTCGCCGGTCTGTCGAGGTTGCGGGCCGGTAGTCTGCGGAACGCCGCAGATCGACGGAGGATTGCCGGAGGGAATCAGTGGGAAACGAGCGGGTGTTCACAGCCAGCGTGTGGCAGGAGGGCGAGTGGTGGGTCGCCCAGGCGCTGGAGGTAGACGTCGCGAGTCAGGGCGAGTCCGCCGAGCATGCGCTGGACAATCTCGGCGAGGCCCTGGCCCTGCACTTCACCGATCCCAGGCCGACCGCCGCGCCCGAAATCCACAGCATCGAGGTTGAGGTTGGCGCCGCTTGAGCGGCTGCCTACCGCGAGGTGGCTCGCAAACTCCGGGCGGCGGGCTTCACGGAGGCCGGGCAGCGCGGCAGCCACGTCAAGTTCGTCAAGAGGGGTGACAGTGGGGGTGTCCGCACCGCTATCGTGCCTCGTCATCGCGAGGTGGCTGTAGGGACACTGCGAAGCGTCTTGCGCCAGGCGGGACTCGACGCCGAGGAGTTCGACCGGTTGTAGGACTGCCGCGCGATCCGCCCGCGAGCGAGGTTGTCTGGGCTGGACGTTGACGATAGTGTGACCGGCCACCCGGTCGGGCCCTTCGGGCGCGGCCGGGTTGCAGTGCCCTCGGCGCCATCGGACCGGCTCTGGCCGGGATCGCAACGGTCGCCGATGGAGATTGCTTCTTGAAAACGGAAGAGACGGACGCATAGCGAGTGCGGGCGTCGGCTCGGGCTGCGTGGCCTGAGGCGATGTCCGTCAATTCACGGTCCGGCGTGCCTGCCGGACCGCCCGGCGCTTCGGCGCCGGGAGAGCCAAGGTCTCCCGCCCCAAGGCGGAGAGGCCGGCTCTCTGGCCGCAAGGCTGCTCACGCACCCGCCCTAGGCGGGGAGCAGCCGAGCAAACCGATCGATGGCCCGGCTTCGGCCGTGCCGGAGATCTCGACGGAGAGTTTGATCCTGGCTCAGGACGAACGCTGGCGGCGTGCTTA
>VYBO01000083.1 GCA_009844405.1 Acidimicrobiaceae bacterium | reverse complement strand
GACGACCGTGGATCGCTGGGCGCTGGGCCATGGCGCCGAGGGGATCGGCGACGCTTTGGCTCGGCTCGCCCGGCTCGGCTCGCCCGGCTCGGCCCGCCCGAAGACGCGGCGGTCGCGATCGAGACGACCAATGGTGTGATCGTTGACCGGCTGTTGGAGGCCGGTCACCCGGTCGTGCCGATCCACCCGAACGCGTTCAACGCGGCCCGGCCCCGCTGGGGCGCCAGCCGAGCCAAGTCCGATCCGGGTGACTCGTGGAAGCTCGCTGACTTCTTGCGCACCGACGGGCACCGTCTCCGCCGGCTCCAGCCGGTGGACCCCGCGACCGCGCGGATCCAAGCGCTGAGCCGCATGCGCGACGACCACGTCGAGGCCAGGGTCGCAGCCGCCAACCAACTCGCCGCCCTGCTCGGCCGCCACTGGCCCGGCGCTGCGGTGGTCTTCGCCCGGCTGGACTCCGAGATCGCGTTGGCGTTCCTCGACGACTACCCCACCCCGGCGTCGGCTGCCCGCCTCGGTGAGGCCCGCATGAAGATGTTCTGCCGGCGCCGCTCCTACAGCGGGCGGCGCAGCCCCGCCGCTCTCGTCGAACGGCTCCGCCGCGCGCCCGAGCCCACCGAGGCGCTGCCCCCCGAGACGCTCACCGAGCTCGTCCGCGCCCAGGTCCGCCTGCTGCGCTCGCTGCTCGGCACCATCGCCGACCTCGACCGGGCCATAGGCGCCGCGCTGCTCGAGCACACCAAAGCCCGACTGCTCGCACCAATGCCCCGCATCGGTGAAGTCAACCTCGCCCAGATCGTCGGCGAGATCGGCCCGATCCTCGACCGCGCCATCGACGTCGAACACGCCTGCGCAGAAGTCGGCGCCACCCCCGTCACCAAAGAGTCCGGCAAAGGGCGTGCCGTCACGTTCCGCTGGTGCGCCAACACCCGCGCCCGCAAAGCGCTCGCGACGTTCGCTGACAACAGCCGACACGACTCGCCCTGGGCCGCCCAGCTCTACAGCAACGCACGCGCCCGAGGCAAACGACACCCCCAAGCCATCCGCATCCTCGCCCGCTCCTGGATGCGGGTCATCTGGGCGTGCTGGCACACCAACACCGCCTACAACCCCACCCGCCACGGCGCCGAACAACGGCACCCGAACACCACCAACACCAAAATCGCGGCCTAAAGGTTGACTTGGGAATCTCACAGCCCGGCCGCGGCGCCCGACGGCGGATGCGCACCCGCAGCGGACCGCCGGCCTCGTCTTCGACGCCGAGCACCTCGACATCGCCCAGCCCCACCAACAGCTCACACACGCGCGTAGGGTCAACCACCACAGGGATCCTCCAGTTCTCGGCTGCCTTGGCGGCGCCGATTCTGGGGGATCCCGCGCGTTCAGCCGCGGACCCCCACCCTGCTCACTCCGACCTGAATCGCGAAGCGCCAGTTAAGTAATGCAAGCCGCTGCTTTGGATATCTAACTGGGTCAGAGGCTATTTCTTGGCCTGGCAGTGGCACCCCGACGGTTCCGCTGGGACTTCAATGGAGGGCCGGGCGATTTTCCTGGCTGAACCGGCCGATCCCCACTCACCGACCGGTGGCGAGCTTTGTGGCCTTCGAGCGCAGGCCTGACGCTACAAGGTGGCTTTCGTGTAGCTGAAATGGTAACAATCTCCTTAGAGGCCCCGCGGATAGACGGGCGACCCGGCCCATACGGGGCGGGGCCGTGGCCCGAGCGGCCCGTGAGCGAAGCGAACAAGAGCGGAAAATGACCACCCCGCGCCGCGATTGCCTGCCGATCAATCCGCGCTCGCTCTTAGCGAGACTTATTTCTACAGGTCAAAGGCCATTTCTTGGGTAGTTCTAGGTGCCCGGGGTGGGAGTCGAACCCACATGTCCGTTAGGACAGCCCGTTTTAAGCGGGCCGCGTCTGCCAGTTGCGCCACCCGGGCACGTCGTCACGGTAGCCCGTGCCCCGTCGACCGCCAGCCCCTGCGAGGTCAGGCCGCCGCTGCGGCTGCGTTGAGTTGGGGTGAAGAGGACGGGGTGGTCTTGGCCACCTCCGTCCTCAAGGTGAGTGTGCTGGCGTCATCCTCTTCACCCTCGCCGTCGATGGCCAGCCAGAGGGTGGACCGCACCAGGTCGGCTTTGGAGTCCTCGAGATAGTTGGCCACCACGATCCCCTCGATCATGTCGGCCAGCACCGCTCCCCGGGGCCGGTCCCCGAGGCGGATCGACACCACCGGCGAACCGTTGCGGCGGCGGATGGAACGGTGGAGGTCGCGGCGGGACGGCGGGCTGGCGAACACGGGCACGACCAGGTCGCGCAGGTGAGCCGCCCGTGCCAGCGAGCGGGCTGCGGCTCCGAAGTCGAGCGATGTCATTCCCACGAGAACTATGGTCGCGCCGGGGTGTGACACCGCCCCGACCCCAGCCCAGGAGCCGGCCCTCAACGCCATGCACGCAGCCGACTACAACCCGGCCCAGCAGGAGGTAGTGAGCCTGCTCGGAGCCCCGAAGGGCGACCGTCCCACCTTCGACGCGGGCCTGCGCGACGAGCTTCGAAACCTGCTGGAGGAGCGCCTGGAACCACTGGTGTCCACCATCGACTCCGACCGGTTCGACGACGACGTCCTCTACCTGAGCAAGTACATGCTCACCCAGGCGCTCGGATGCGAGCGGAAGTTCATGGCCGAGCTCGCCGAGCCGTTCCAATGGTCCATACCCACCGCCCGGGGCACGGTCACCCACAAGGCCATCGAGCTGTCGGTGCACTGGCGGGGCGAGGCGTCGCCGCTGGAACTGGTCGACGAGGCCATGGCCCGCCTCGAGAACGCCGACAAGAGCATCGCCGACTACCTGGAGCGCTGCGAGGAGACGGAGCGGGCCGAGCTGAAGGCCGAGGCCGGCGCGGCCGTGACCCAGTTCCTGGAGTGCTTCCCCCCGCTCAAACCCAAGTGGAGGCCGACCACGGACAGCCCGATACGGGCAGAGCTGCACAAGGGGCTGATCGTGCTGTCGGGCAAGCCCGACCTGACGCTCGGCCAGCCCGAAGGAACGGTGGCCGGCAAGGTCGTCATCGACTTCAAGACCGGCCGGTTCTCGCCCTCGCATAGGGAGGACCTGCGCTTCTACGCGCTGCTGGAGGCCCTGCGCATCCTGCCGCCCAGGCTGCTGGCCACCTACTACCTCGACCAGGGCAAGTTCCACCCCGAGGAGGTCACCCGCGACCTGCTGCTGTCGGCGGTCGAGCGGGTCGTCGACGGCGCCCACCGCTACATGGAGCTGGTCACCGGCACCCGCGAGCCACAGGTCGCGCCGGGCCCGAGCTGCCGGTGGTGCCCGGTCCAGCCGGACTGCGACGAGGGCACCGCCTACCTGGAGGGATCACCCGAGGGCGGTCCCGAGGACTGGTGAGCGGCTAGCTCGAGGACCGCCTCTTGGGGCGGGGCGGCGACGGGGTGGTCGGATGGACCTCGGGCGCCACCTCCGGGGAGTACTCCCCTACCTCCACGTCCAGATGGCGCAACCAGCCCGAACCGTGGAGCGCAGCCGTTCCCGCCAGCAGCAGGGCGCCGTACGCACCGAAGGCGGGCCGCGGTCCGACCAGCTCGATCAGCTGGCCCAGCAAGAGCTGTCCGAGAGGATTGGACGACATCAGCACCATCACATACAGCGACATCACCTGGGTCCTGCGCTCCTCGTCGACCTGGAGCTGGACGGCGGTGTTGAGCGAGCTCGCCGACGCGAGGTGGGCGGCCCCGATGAACGCCAGCGGCACCAGGTACGACGCGAACGACGGCGCCACCGCCAGCGCCGCGACGGCGGCCCCGTAGACGACGAGCGCGACCCGCTGGATCTGCGACCGCGGCACCCGCCCACCCAGCGACGCCACCACGGGCGCGGCCGCCACCGCGCCCGCACCGAGCATGGTGAGCATGAGACCGAACCCGCCCGGCCCCCGATGGAACACGTCCTCGGCGAAGACGACGGTGAGTATCTGGATCGACAGCCCGAGCGACCCGATCAGCGAGGCGGTGACGAAGGCGACCACCAGGCCGCGGCGGTCCGCTACGTACCGGGCCACGGTCACCATGTTGCGGATCACCCGCATACCCGAAGCCGCGGCCGCGGCCTTGCGGGACTCGATCCGGACCAGCGCGAACACCACCACCAGGGCGCCGGCCGCGCTCACCCAGAACGCGACCGCCGGGCCGGCCGCGGCCACGGTGATCCCGCCCAGCATCGGGCCGACCAGCCGGGAGCCGTTGAACTGCGCGGAGTTCAGGGTCACCGCGTTGAGGAGCAGGTCCCTGGGGACCAGCTCGCTCACGAAGGACTGCCAGACAGGCAGGTTGAGGCCCCCGCCCAGCCCCGAGGCCGCGGCCAGGGCCACGTAGGCGGTCGGCGACCGCACGCCCTGGCTCCAGGCCACGGCCATGACCACCGCGACCAGGCCCATGAACGACTGCGAGACCATCAGGATGTTGCGCCTCGGATAGTGATCGGCCACCGTCCCGGCAACCGGCGCCATCAGCGCCATCGCCGCGAACTGGGCGAACCCGGCGAAGCCGACCCAGCCAGGGCTGCGGGTCAGGTCCCAGACCACCGCGGGGAGGGCCACGTACTGGAACCACCGGGCCGAGCTGGCCGTGAGGCCGCCGAACCAGAAGTAGCGGTAGCTGCGATGGCCGAACGAAGCAATCGCGGCCACAGGCACCGGGGCACCGTAGCGCCGGGCGCTCCCGGTGCTGCCAACCGGAACCCGGCCAGCAGCACGTCCACACGACGAAATTGATGACGAGACAGCCCTTGGAGGCCCAATGCCGGCATCAATTTCGCGCTGGCGAGCGGCCATACTGCGAGCCATGCCCTACGTGATGATCGACACCTCAGACGGCGTGGCCCAGCTCACGCTCAACGACCCCGACAGGCGCAACGCCGTCGGCCAGGCCATGAACGACGAGATCGTCGCGGCCCTCGGCGAACTCGAGCCCGACCCGTCCATCGGCGCGCTGGTGGTGACCGGCGCCGGCAAGGGCTTCTGCGCGGGCGCCGTGCTGGACGACCTGCTGGCGGCCGAGTCCACCGGCATTACCCGCATCTACGAGGGGTTCCTGCGGGTGGCCCACTCGCCGCTGGCCACCGTGGCCGCGGTGAACGGCGCGGCGGTGGGCGCGGGCATGAACATGGTGCTGGCCTGCGACATCGTTCTGGCCGGGCGCCAGTACGCCCGCTTCGACTCCCGGTTCCTGAAGATCGGGCTCCACCCGGGCGGCGGTCACACGTGGCGCCTCAGGCATGCGACCGACCGCACCACCGCCATGGCGATGGTGATATTCGGCGAGGTTCTCTCGGCCGACGACGCTCACCGCACCGGGCTGGCATGGGAGGTCGCTGACGACGACGCCCTGCTGGCCCGGGCCCACGAGATGGCCGCCCGGGCCGCGGCCCAGCCCAAGGAGCTGGTGGCCCGGACCAAGGCGACGATCCTGTCGCTGGACGAGGTCACCGACTCGGCCGCGGCGGTGGACTTCGAGTTGCACCCCCAGCTGTGGTCGATGGGCGAGACCGCCTTCAAGGACCTGGTCAGGCGACTCCAGTCCGAGATCAGCTCCAAGCCGTAACGCCCCGAACTATGGTCTGAGGCCATGGAGAAGCTCCTCGTCGCCAACCGGGGCGAGATCGCCATCCGGGCCTTCAGAGCGGCGACGCAGCTGGGCATCAGGACCGTCGCCATACTCCCGATCGAGGAGGAGCGCAGCGGCGCGCTCCATCGCATCAAGGCCGACGAGGCCTACGTGATCGGCGAGCCCGGCCGTCCCGTCAGGGCCTACCTCGACCATCAGGCCATTGTGGCCAAGGCGGTGGAGGTGGGAGCGGACGCCGTGTACCCCGGCTACGGCTTCCTGTCGGAGAGTCCCGACCTCGCCGAGGCATGCACCCGGGCCGGGGTGACGTTCGTCGGGCCCAGCGCGGCCGTGCTCAGACTGACCGGCAACAAGATGCGGGCCAGGCAGGCCGCCGAGGAGGCCGGGCTGCCCGTGCTGCGCCAGTCCCCGCCGGTCGACGATCCCGCCGAGGCCGAGGCCCACGCGGCCGGCATCGGCTTCCCGCTGTTCGTGAAGGCCTCCTCCGGCGGGGGCGGGCGGGGGATGCGCCGGGTCGAGCGCCCCTCCGGGCTGGTCGAGGCGGTCGAGACGGCCCAGCGCGAGGCCGGCAGCGCCTTCGGGGACTCCACCGTCTTCCTGGAGGAGGCCATGACCGGCGTCCGCCACATCGAGGCCCAGGTGCTGGCCGACGCCGCCGGCGACGTCGTCCACCTCTACGAACGCGACTGCTCGGTCCAGCGCCGCTTCCAGAAGGTGGTCGAGACGGCGCCGGCCCGCGACCTCGACGCCGCCGTGCGCGACAGCCTGCTGGCCGACGCGGTGCGCTTCACGTCCTCCATCGGATACGCCAACGCCGGCACGGTGGAGTTCCTCGTGGACGGCACCGGCCGCTACGTCTTCATCGAGATGAACCCCAGGATCCAGGTGGAGCACACCGTGACCGAGGAGGTCACCGACGTCGACCTGGTCGAATCGCAGCTGCTGGTCGCCTCCGGGGCCACGCTGCCGGAGCTGGGCCTCACCCAGGACGCCATCAGCCTGCGGGGCTTCGCCCTGCAGTGCCGGGTGACCGCAGAGGACCCCTCCAACGACTTCCGTCCCGACACCGGCAGGATCGTGGCCTACCGGCCGGCCAGCGGGGCCGGGGTTCGCCTCGACGGCTGCGTCTACCAGGGCGTGGAGATAACCCCCCACTTCGACTCCATGATCGAGAAGGTCACCTGCCGGGGCAAGGACTTCTCCACTGTGGTGCGGCGCATGCAGCGCACGCTGGCCGAGTACCGGGTGCGGGGCGTGTCCACCAACCAGCCCTACCTGCAGGCCATCCTGGCCGACGGCCAGTTCCGGGACGGTCCGGTCACCACCAGCTTCATCGACGACCGCCCCGAGCTGACCGCGGCGTCGGTGGGGGCCAACCGGGCCACCCGGCTGCTGCGCTACCTGGCCGACGTGACCGTCCACCTCCCCCACGGACCGGCCCCCACCAGGGTCGGCCCGGCCACCAAGCTGCCGGCGCCACGGACCGGCCAGCCGCCGGCGGGATCGCGCCAGCGGCTGCTGGAGCTCGGGCCCGAGAAATTCGCGGCCGATCTTCGGGCAGCCGGACCGGTGCAGGTGACCGACACCACGCTGCGCGACGCCCACCAGTCAATCCTCGCCACCCGGCTGCGCACCATCGACCTGGTGGCCGGCGCCCGCGAGATGGCCCACACCATGCCGCAACTGCTGAGCATGGAGTGCTGGGGAGGGGCCACCTTCGACGTGGCCCTGCGGTTCCTGCACGAGGATCCCTGGGAGCGCCTCGCCCGGATCCGCGAGGCCGCCCCCAACATCTGCACCCAGATGCTGCTGCGGGGCCGCAACACGGTCGGCTACTCGCCCTACCCGGACTCGGTGGCCGGCCACTTCGTGGCCGAGGCGGCCGAGACGGGGATGGACATCTTCCGCGTGTTCGACGCCTTCAACTCCATCGACCAGATGCGCCCGGCCATCGCGGCGGTGATCGAGGCGGGGGCGGTGGCCGAGGGGACCATCTGCTACTCGGGGAACCTGTCCAGCCCGGCCGAGGACCTGTACACCCTCGACTACTACTTGAGAGTTGCCGAGGAGCTGGTCGATGCCGGGTCGCACATCCTGTGCATCAAGGACATGGCCGGACTGCTGCGCGCCGGCGCAGCCACGGCGCTGGTGACCGCGCTGCGGGAGCGGTTCGACCAGCCCGTGCATCTGCACACCCACGACACCGGCGGAGGCCAGCTCGCCACCTACATGGCCGCCATCGAGGCCGGGGTGGACGCGGTGGACGGGTCGGCGCCTCCCCTGTCGGGGATGACCTCCCAACCGTCTATCGCCTCCGTCGTGGCCATGACCGACGACGCCGAGCGGGCCACCGGCCTCAGCCTCGACGCCATCGGCGACCTCGAGCCCTACTGGGAGGCGGTGCGACGGGTGTACGCCCCCTTCGAGGCGGGCCTGCAGTCGCCGACCGGCACCGTCTACCGCCACGAGATTCCCGGCGGGCAGCTCTCGAACCTGCGGGCCCAGGCCCGGGCCCTGGGCCTGGGGCACCGCTTCGAGGAGGTGGAGAGGCTCTACGCGGCCTGCAACGAGCTGCTCGGGCGGCCCATCAAGGTCACACCGTCGTCCAAGGTGGTCGGCGATCTGGCCCTGCACCTGGTGGCCTCGGGCGTCACCCCGGAGCAGCTGCTGGAGGACCCGGCGAGCGTCGACCTGCCCGACAGCGTCATCGGGTTCCTCCACGGCGAGCTGGGCAGGCCGCCGGGCGGGTTCCCCGAGCCCTTCCGGTCGAAGGCGACGGAGGGCCGGTCGTGGTCGCCGACCTGCAAGGACCTCACTGAAGCCGACGTCGAGGGCTTGGCCCGGAACCGGCGCGCCACCCTCAACCGGCTGCTGTTCCCCACGCCGTCGGCGTCGCAGGCCGAGAAGACGGATCGCTACGGCGACCTGTCGGTGCTGCCGTCGCTGCTGTTCTGGTACGGCCTCGATCCCCATTCCGAGGACACCGCCGTTGTGCTGGGCCGGGGCGTGCGGCTGCTGGTGGGACTCCGCTCGATCAGCGAGCCCAACGACGAGGGCATCCGCATCGTCGGCTTCCGGGTGAACGGCCAGCCCCGCGACATCGACACCCTCGACCGCACCGTGGCCTCGGACCGCCCCGAGCACGCCCGGGCCGACCCGACCAAGCCGGGCCACGTGGCCGCGCCGTTCCGGGGCGCGGTCAATGTGTCGGTGGCGGTCGGCGAGCAGGTCGCGGCGGGCGACACCGTGGCGGTGATCGAGGCCATGAAGATGGAGTCGTCGATATCGGCGCCGGTGGCCGGCACGATCGAGTCAATCGCAGCCGCGCCGGGCGCCCTGCTCGAGCCCGGCGACCTGATCCTCGAGATCCGCCCCGCGGGCCGCGCCGCCAGCCCCGAAGCCGCCGGCTAGCCCCGAAGCTGAGCCCGCACCGGCGCGATCCACTCGGCGATCAGCTCGCGGCCCCGCACCCGCCACTCCTCCTCGGTGATGGCGAAGCGGTGATGGTCCTCCCACACCCCGTTTATCTCGACGTAGCGCTCGGCCAGCCCCTCGTACCGCAGCCCGAGCTTCTCGACCACCCGCAGGCTGGCCGAGTTGCGGGGCACGACGGAAACCTGCAGCCGGTGCAGCCTCAACTCCTCGAAGGCGAAGCGGGCCGCCACCACCAGCGCCTCCGGCGTGTAGCCGTTGCCGCCGACGGCCTCGTCGATCCAGTAGCCGACGTAGCACGACTGGAACGGGCCCCGCTGGATGGACGACAGGTTCATCTCGCCCCGGAAGTGCCCGTCGACGAACACGCCGAACCCGTATCCGGTCCCCTGCTGCCGCTCCCGCCGGCGGGCCGCGCAGCGCTCGCTGAACACCCTGGGGTCCTCGGCGGTGTCGGGCCGGCCCGGCATGGGTCGCGGCTCCCACTTCTTGAGACGGGCGCGGTTGCGCCGGCGAACCTCCCGCCATGCGCCGAAGTCGTCACGCTTCAGCGGACGCAGCAGCACTCGCCGCCCCAGCAGAGTACTCACGTCCGGGCACTCTAGCCGTGCTGTCAGGCCTCTAGAAGTCCGAGCGCCAGGCCGTCAAGAAGGTCCGACTCCGACACCAGACACTCCTCGAAGTCGAAGTACCGCATGATCCTCACCAGGATGCACACCCCGGCCACTATCACGTCGGCACGGCCGGGGTGCAGGCCGGGATTGTGGACCCGATCGGCGAGGGTCTCGGTGGCCAGCGTGCGGAAGACGTCCTCGGCGGCCTCCTTGGACAGCCTGAAGTGATGGACCCGGTCCCGGTCGTAGGTCGCCAGGCCCAGCTCCACCGCCGCGACGGTCGTGATCGTCCCGGCCACGCCCACGAGCCGGCAGGGGCCGCCGAGGGCGGGAATGGCCCGCACCGCGTCGTCGAGGTGGAGTTCGGTGACCGACAGGCACGCCGCGAGCTCCTCGGGCTGGGGCGGGTCGTGATGGATGTACTTCTCGGTGAGCCGCACGCTGCCGATATCGAGCGACAGCGCGTCGGTGCAGTCACGCTCGCCGTAGGCCAGTTCCGTGGACCCGCCGCCGATGTCCACGACCAGATACGGACCCTCGGCCGGGTCCAGCTCGCTGATCGCTCCGAGGAAGGCCGCCTCGGCCTCCTCCCGTCCCGACAGGACTTCCGGCGCGGCGCCCAGGATCGACTCCGCGGGCTGCAAGAAGTCCGACCGGTTGGCCGCGTCGCGCGCCGCAGAGGTCGCGACGAACCTCACGGCCGTCGGGTTGTGGTCGTCGATGGCCCGCCGGTACTGGATCAGGCACTCCAGGGTGCGCTCGACGGCGGACGGATCCAAGCGGCCCGTGGCGTCCACGCCCCTGCCCAGGCGGGTAATCTCCGAACGTCTGTCCGCGGCGGGCTCTGAGCCGCCGGTGATGAGGAGCCGGGTGGTGTTGGTGCCGCAGTCCACCACGGCCACCGGGCCGGAGGTCGCTCCACCCTTCACGGCGCCGCCGCAGTATCCGGGCCGAGGCGCTCGGCCACCCAGCGCCCCACCGGATCGTCGCCTCCGGCCAGGTGCCACGCGTAGTGGGCGTGCAGGCATTTCACTCCGCGGCGGGTGCCCCCCACGCCGTGGGACGGACGCGGCCCGTCGTAGTCGCTGGGCAGGGCTGCGTCACGCTCGGCACCGTAGCGGGCGTGGGCCGCGGCCAACTCCGTGGCATCCACGGCTGCCTCGGCGTCCCGTACCCCGCCGCCGGACTCCAAGCGCCCGACCAAGCGTCGAAGCCGCTCGTCGACCAGCCAGTAGCGGGTCGGCATGGGCCGCCCGTCGGCCAGGAGCGGGGCGTTGCGGATGACTACGGGGCGTCCTGAGGCATCTCGAACGACCACGTCGAAATCGCCGGACGGCTGGCGGCCCAGCAGCCGCGCCACCTGTTCGCAATCACCGCCAGAGGTTGCGGTGGTCATCGACAGCCCAGCGCGTTCGACACCGCCCGGCAGATTCGTTGCATGACGGCTCCGTCGAGTTGCCCGGCGCAGTCGCGCAGCATCGACTGCCTGACGGTGTACAAGCCATCGCAATTGACACCGACTGTCTCGAGAGGCCGCTGATCTCGGAATCGAGGGGCACCTCGACGGAGAGTCCCCGGTCGCTGGTGGTGACCTCGGCGACGGTCACCAGCTCGTGGACGGCGATGACCTCGGAGCGGGTGAGCACCAGCACGGGACACCTCTTCGATGCGATCTCTGTCCACCAGATCTCGCCGCGGTTCAGCTCTCACTCCAGGCTTGGGCCTGCTCCCAGAAGTCGTCGGGTTGCTCCGGACGGCGCAGATAGGCCTGCCTGTCGGCCTCCGTAAGAGCCCTTCCGACCGATGCAGCAACACCCTCTCGGGCCGCAGCCGAGATGTTCACATTGAGCCGGCGGGCCTGCTCGGCCAGTTCACTGTCCAATGTAAAGGTGGTGCGTACTGTCTCCATGAAATGACGCTAGCAGCGAACGACAGCCAGAAAGACTGGCGCGAGCGTGCCCAAGGCTCTCCGATCAAGCAGCCAAGGCGAGGATGACCACGACCACGATCAGGATGATCACGAGGATCACCGGCAGTAGGCGCTTGAGCACCGGGGCCCCGGCCACCTCCAGCAGGTCCACAGCCTCGACCTCGGCGGCGGGCTCCGGGGCGGCAGCCGTAGCCTCGGCATCCAGGCCGGGATCATCCGCCTCGGCTTCCGCGTCCGGCGCCGCCGGAGACGCGTCCGCGGCCACATCGGCGGCAACCAATTCAGCGAGGTTGTCGGCGAACTGCCCCATCAGCTTGCGGCTGACGTCGGCCAGCACGCCCCGGCCGAACTGCGCGACCTTGCCGGTGATGGTGAGGTCGGTGTGGACGCTCACCCTCGTCGACGCCTCGGTCACGGCCTCGAGTGAGACCGTGATCTCTGCCGACGCGTTCCCCGCGCCGCGGGTGTCGCGCCCGCTGGCCGACATCAGCAGCCGGTGGGCGGCGTCGTCGCGCTCGGTGAACGAGGCCTTGCCCTTGTACTGGGAGGTGATGGGCCCGACCTTGACCTTGACCAAGCCCTCGTGGACGTCACCGTCACTGCCGGTGAGCTGAGCGCCCGGCAGGCACGGCGCGATCCGTTCCACATCGGTGATGACTTCCCATACCGCACCGATGGGGTGGGCTACCTCGAACGAGTCGTTCAGTTCCATTTCCGCAGGTCCTCCAGAGTGTCGATGTCGTCGGGATTCCCCTCGCAGGGTATCGCCCGCACCAGCTCCGGTCTGCGGCGCATCAATACCCGGCCGCCCTCGTCGCCGGTGAGGGGCAGATGGCTCCACAGCGCAGCGCCGATCCTGACCGGAGGACGGCGGGCGCCGCCGAAGTCTCCCACTGCGAGGTCGCAGTCGGCGTTCCCCACCGCCGCCCATGCCTCCGCGGGCACGCCGGGCTGGTCGCCGCAGCCGAACACCACCGCCCGGTGGCCCCGCGAGCCCGCGTAGCTCACCGCCGCGGCCAGCGAGGTGGCCTGGCCCTGCTCCCAGGCCTCGTTGTGAAGCACGGTCACATCCTCGGGCAGC
Organism: Acidimicrobiaceae bacterium; assembly: GCA_009844405.1. Classification (GTDB taxonomy): domain Bacteria; phylum Actinomycetota; class Acidimicrobiia; order Acidimicrobiales; family Aldehydirespiratoraceae; genus Aldehydirespirator. The sequence goes on along the minus strand of VYBO01000083.1, from coordinate 44,981 downwards.
ACCTCCAGCAGGTCGACGGCCCCCATGACCACGATGGTCTCGTCTAGGTCGGCGGCCAGGGCCGAGTCCACGGCCCGGCGCACCAGCGGCACTCCCCCCACCTCGCAGAGCAGCTTGTGACGCTCCCCCGTAAAGCGTTCGCCAGCCCCGGCGGCCAACACGACGGCCGCCACACCCAGGCGACGGTCCTCGCCGTGCTCGTCGGTCACCGCGCCAGTCTGCCCGCCCGCGGTACCTCCGACACCAGGAGCGAGCGAGAACAGCCGAGTCCAAGCCAGCGACACCGCCGCCGGTTGCGCATCGTAGAACAATGGAGTTAGACTAGAAGTCACGCAAGTGCCGGAGCACCACCCCACCGGTCTCCAACGGCGTGGGGGTGGCACTCCGGCACTTCGAATCATTACATGTATTCTTGTGCACGACAACACGAGTCCGGCCACGGTCGGCCGGATCAGTCGTGGATGGGGCCGGTGGTGGTTGAGAGGCCTTCGGCCTTGCGTCCCGTGCGCAGGGAGATGATCTCAGAGACGATGGAGACCCCGGTCTCCTCGGGGGTGGCCGCGCCGATGTCGAGCCCGATGGGCGACCGCAGCCGGGCCAGCTGCTCGTCCGTCACCCCAGCCTCGATCAGGCGGCGGGTGCGGTCGTCGTGGGTGCGGCGGCTGCCCATCACCCCGATGTAGCCGACATCGGTCGCCAGAGCCGACGTGATGGCGGGCACGTCGAACTTGGCGTCGTGGGTGAGCACGCACACCGCATCCCGGGGGCCCAGGCCCGTCCCGACCTCGTCCAGCAGCCGATCGGGCCATGACACGACAACGTCGTCGGCCATAGGGAAACGCTTGTCGGTGGCGAACACCGAACGGGCGTCGCACACCGTGACCCGGTAGCCGAGCACCTTGGCCACCCGGGCCAGCGCGGCGGTGAAGTCGACCGCGCCGAAGATCAGCATCCGGGGCGGCGGGGCGAACGACTCCACGAACACCGCCACCTCCTGGCCGCGGATCTCGCCCTGCTCGGAGTACTCGCCCTGCTCGGAGTATCGCCGCAGCCCGGAACGGCCCGCGACCAGCTCGCCGCGGGCGTCGCGCTGCACGGCCCGGTCGAGGCCTGCGGAGCCCAGTGAGCCGACGTTCCTGGCTCCCTCCGGGCGCACCAGCATCTTGGCGCCCGTTCCGGGGCCTCCGACCACGGTGGCCAGCGCCGCGGGCGACTCCGCGGCGAGATCCGAGCGGAGTTCGCCCAAGGCCGGGCACCACACCAGCGGCTCCACGAACAGGTGGATGGTCCCCCCGCAGGTGAGCCCCACGGCGAAGGCCTCGTCGTCGCTGTAGCCGAAGGTGACGATGCGCCGGTCTCCGGTGGTGATCACCTCCAGGGACTCGGTGACCACCGCGCCCTCCACGCATCCGCCCGACACCGAGCCGACCACCTCGGCGTCAGCGGTCACGGCCATGGCCGCCCCCGGAGCCCGCGGCCCGGAGCCTTCGAGGTCGACGACGCGGGCGACCGCGGCGCTCTCCCCGGCCGACCGCCAGCGGTCCAGGTCGGCGAGGATCTCTTTCACTCCTCTACTCCGGACTGCCCCGCTCCAGCCATCGCCGGAGCCGCGACCCGGGCACCGTCCCGGGGTCGGGAGTCCCGACCGGTCTCGGCGAGCACGAGGTCGGCCAGCCGCTCCAGCGACTCCAGGTTGTGCCCCTCGACGAAGTCGTCGACGTACGGCAGGGCGGCCGCCATCCCCCGGGCCAGCGGGGCGTATCCAGGCGACGCTTTGAGGGGATTGACCCACACCAGGCGGTTGGCGACCCTGCGCAGACGCTGCATCTGCTCGGACATCTCGGCCGGGTCGCCCCGGTCCCAGCCGTCGGAGAGGATCACCACCACCGCGCCGCGGGCCATTCCCCGGCACCCCCATTCGTCGTTGAAGGCCCGCAGACCCGATCCGAGGCGGGTCCCGCCGCTCCAGTCGGGCACTGCGTCCGACGCGGCCCGCATGGCCCGATCCGGGTCACGCGACGACAGCTCCCGGGTGAGTCGGGTGAGCCGGGTGCCGAGCGCGAAGGCCTCCACCCGGCTGCGGCCCGCCACCGCGGCGTGGACCAGGCGCAGCAGGGCCCGGGCGTAGCGCTCCATCGACCCGGACACGTCCAGCAGCAGCACCAGGCGCCGGGGTCGGCGACCGCTCATGCGACGGTGCATGCGCATGGGCTCTCCCCCCGAGCGCATGGCGGCCCGGACCGTGCGCCGCACGTCGAGACGGCCCCGGCACGACCGTGTGGCCTCCAGACGGCGGCTGGGCCGCGTCGGGCCGCGGAACCTCAGCCGTTCCATCAGCCGGCGGGCCTCCTCCAGCTCATCGTCGGTGTAGTCGGCGAAGTCCTTGGTGGCGAGGGTCTCGGTGGCGCTGTAGCGAACGGTGATCACATCGGAGTCGCGACCGGGCTCCTCCTCGTCGGTGGCGGAATCGCCGGCGTCGTCGACCTGCAGGACCACGGGGACGCTCAGCGCGGTGGTGGGCGAGACCGTGCCCAGGGGCTTGCCCAGCCAGTAGGCCCCGAAGACGGCGTCGTACACCCCGACGTCCTCGAAACGGTGGACCAGCGCGCACCGGCCGGCCCAGTACAGCGACTCGCGGCTGGTGACGTCGCAAACCGACAGCGCCTCCGAGTAGAGCAGCGCGGAGGTGAGCGAGACCTCGAGACCGGCCCGGCGCAGCGCGCCGGCGAACCCGACGGCCACATCGATCGGATCGGAGCCGGATTGTGGCCGGCTCATGCGCTGCGGGCGGCTGCGGCCTCGTTCACGATGGCGGCCAGGTCGTGCTCGATGACCCGGTCGCGGTCCTCGCGGTACTTCAGCAGGGCGCCCAGGGTGGCCGACGCGTTGGCCAGATCGAGCTTGGCCCCGCCGAGGAGGCTCAGGGCACGGGCCCAGTCGATGGTCTCAGCCACTCCGGGAGGCTTGTAGAGGCCGACGTCGCGGATGGCGGCCGCGGCGTGGGCCACCTCCTGCGCCAGAGTGTCGGCCACCTCCGGGGCCCGCAGCCGGATGATCTCCGCCTCTCGCTGCGCACCCGGATGCGACACCCAGTGGTACAGGCAGCGCCGCTTGAGGGCGTCGTGCACGTCGCGGGTGCGGTTGGACGTGATGACCACCACCGGCGGATCGACGGCCGCGAAGGTGCCCACCTCGGGGATGGTTATCGAGTAGTCCGACAGGACCTCGAGCAGGAAGGCCTCGAACTCGTCGTCGGAGCGGTCGACCTCGTCGACGAGCAGCACCGGGGGCGGGCCGTCGCCGGCTTCGATCGCCTCCAGCAGCGGCCGGCGCACCAGGAAGCGCTCGCTGTAGAGCTCGTCGGCCAGGCTGGCCTCGTCGGCGCCCTGGGCCCGCCCGGTGGCCTCCATCGTCCGGAGGTGCATCAGCTGGCGGGCGTAGTCCCACTCGTAGACGGCCTGGGCGGCGTCGATGCCCTCGTAGCACTGCAGCCGGATGAGGCGCCCGCCGCCCCAGTCGGCGATCACCTTGGCCACCTCGGTCTTGCCCACGCCGGGCTCGCCCTCCAGAAGCAGCGGGCGGCGCAGGCGCAGGGCCAGGTACACGGCGGTGGCCAGCGCCTCGTCGGGCAGGTAGGCGTTGTCGCGGAGTCCCTGCCATACGTCTTCCACGCACGACACGAAGCGCAGATCGGCGGCTGCCATCCAACCGAGCATATTCCGGTGGCCCCCCATATCACGAAGTATGGGCCGCACCGGTCGCCCTCGCGGCGGCGCTATTCGACGAAGTAGGGGGCCAGGGCCTCGGCCAGGTCCGCCGGAGCCCGCACCGGCTTGCCGTCGTTGTCGGTGATGGCGGCCCGCAACTCCTGGCGGGCCACCACCTCGCCGCCGCGCACCAGACGCTGGCGCCACGTCGACGAGGCCCTCCGCAGTTCCACGATCTCCGTCTCCACCGTCACAGTGTCGCCGGCGTACACCGGGCGGTCGAACGAGGTGTTGATGCGGTTGACCACGAACCGGTATCCCCGGGCCGCGAACGACTTCAGGTCCATCCCGACGTGCTCCAGGAGCTCGATCCGACCGGTCTCGAAGAACTGGATGTACGCGGAGTGGTTGAGATGCCCGTACGGATCGAGTTCGTAGAACCGGACCTTGACGTCGAAGCGATGCGCCGGCATGGACCCGTCAGGCTAGAGGCCGAGCGAGGAACTCCGCTCTCAGCCGTCGTCCTGTGACGGCGACACGCAGCCTTCGAGGCCCATCACGGCGTAGACCTCGGTGCCGGGCTCGACATAGGGGCCGAAACACAGCGCCTCGCGCCGCACCCCGTCGTCGCTGGTCCGCCTGGCGACCTCGTCCTCGAGCTCGGCGATGCGGGCGTCGAGATCGGTGGCGAGGCTCTCAGCCTCCCGCTGCTGGGCGTTCTGGTCCATCCAGGTTCGCATCGACGACGCCCCCAGCAGCAAGGCCGCGGCCACCATGGCCACCACCAGGCCCACCAGCAGCAAGCGGTGCCACCAGGCCGACTTCACCGCGGCCTTCATCGGGCTTCCCGGTCGGATCCGAGGGCCAGCGCAGCCCGGCCGCGGAACTCGGCCGCATCACCCAGCTGCTCCTCGATGCGCAGCAACTGGTTGTACTTGGCCACCCGGTCGCTCCTGGCGGGAGCGCCGGTCTTGATCTGGCCGCAGTTGGTGGCCACCGCCAAGTCGGCGATGGCGGTGTCCTCGGTCTCGCCGCTGCGGTGCGACATCACCGCTCCGTACCCTCGCCGCACGGCCAGCTCCACACAGTCGAGGGTCTCGGTGAGTGAGCCGATCTGGTTGACCTTCACCAGGATGGCGTTGGCCACCCCGTCCCGGATCCCCCGGGACAGCCGCTCGGCGTTGGTGACGAACAGGTCGTCGCCCACCAGCTGGACGCGCTCTGACACCGCGGCGGTGAGCTCCGCCCAGCCGTCCCAGTCCTCCTCGGCCATGCCGTCCTCGACGGACACGATCGGGAACTGGTCGCAGAGGCCTTCCAGCGCGGCGACCATCTCGGCGGGGTCCAGCGTCCGGCCCTCACCGGCCAGCACGTACCGGCCGTCGGTGAAGAACTCGGTCGACGCCACGTCCAGCGCGAACCCGATCTCGTCGCCCAGCGCCAGGCCGGTGCGCTCGGTCGCCTCGGCCAGCAGGCCCAGCGCCTCGGCGTTGGACCCCAGGTCGGGGGCGAACCCGCCCTCGTCGCCGAGACCGGTGGACAGGCCTCGACCCTTCAGCACGGCCGCCAGCTCGTGGTAGACGTCCACGCCCCAGCAGAGCGCCTCCGAGAACGACGCCGCGCCCACCGGTACCACCATGAACTCCTGGAAGTCGACGTTGTTGTCGGCGTGCGCGCCCCCGTTGAGCACGTTCAGCATGGGCACGGGCAGCACGCAGGCATCGGCTCCGCCGACGTGGCGCCACAGCGGCACCTCGAGCTCAGCAGCCGCGGCCCGGGCCGCGGCCAGCGACACGCCGAGGATGGCGTTGGCGCCCAACCGGCCCTTGCCGCCGGTGCCGTCGGCGTCGATCAGCGCGCCGTCCACGGCCCGCTGATCGGCGGCGTCGAGACCCCGCACGGCGTCGGACAGCTCGCCGGCGGCGTTGGCGACCGCCTTGAGGACGCCCTTGCCGCGCAGGCGGTTGCCGCCGTCGCGAAGCTCGACCGCCTCGAATGCGCCCGTCGACGCACCCGAAGGCACCATGGCCCGGCCGCACGCCCCCGAGTCCAGCGCGACATCGACCTCCACCGTGGGGTTGCCGCGCGAGTCGAACACCTCGCGAGCACGCACTGCCGTGATGAGACTCACCGCCGAACCTCCGGTCGTTGGCGACGCCGCGCCGCGCCGGGCTCGACATCAACTTCGGGCGCCGCTCCGTCCAATCCCTCGGCGTCCGTCGGTGCGGACGGAGATCCTAGCGGATGTCCTGCTCCCGGGCGCGATAGTGGCGCTGGGCGCGCTCGGTGGCCGACCGGAGGGCATCCTCGGGATCGACCTTCAGACGCCGGCCCAGCTCCACCACAGCCAGCAGCAATTCGCCGAAGCTGTGCTCGCTGCGGTCGGTTCGAAGCTCGGCCAGGGCTCGCTCGGTCTCGCCGAACTCACCTCGGTCACCGTCACCGGCGAGGAGCCCGGCCGTGGCGGCCCTCTTCTGCACCTTCACGGCCGACAGGAGGGCGGGCAGCGTGCGGGGGATGCCGTCCATCACCGAGTCCCGCCCCTTCTCCTCGAGCTTGATGGTGTCCCACATGCCCCGTACCGCGTCGGCGTCCGGGGCCTCCACGTCCCCGAAGACGTGGGGATGGCGGGCCACCAGCTTGCTGCGTACCTGCCGGGCCACGTCCGCGATGTCGAACGCGCCGCGCTCGGAGGCCAGATGGGCCTGGAACCACACCTGGTAGAGCAGATCGCCGAGCTCCTCGCACAGATGCCGGTCGAGATCCTCGACGTCGACGCCTCCGGCGACTTCGGCGGCCTCAGCGACGGCCCGGGCGTCGAGGGCTTCCAGCGTCTCGTAGGTCTCCTCCAGGAGATACCGCCGCAGGCTCGAGTGGGTCTGCTCGCGGTCCCACGGGCACTGCTCGCGCAGGGTCCGCACCAACTCGTCGAGACGCAGGACGGCGACGCTCAAACCCTCGTCAGGCTGGTCGGGCCCGACCTCGCCGTCAGCGTCCCCGGACACCCCGACCGACCCGTCAGGAGACCGGCTCCAGGACCACCCGGAACTGCTCGCGGTCCCAGTACCCGTAGCGATCATCGATGCGCACCACGGGTGCGTACCGCTCCAGGACGGTGTCCTGCAGCTCCAGCAGCGTCTGCTGGCGCAGGTCCTGCACGGCGGCCTGGGCCCCCTCGGCTGCCGCCAGCTCGGCGTCGGAGGCCATGGAGGCCAGCCGCTCGGCGTCGATCTGGGGGTGGTTGTCGGCGGTGGCCGGGCCCGAGCTGATCACCTCGATCACATGGAAGCCGAACTGCGACTCGGCCACCACCACGCCACCGGGCGGCGCGGCGTAGGCGGCCGTCTCGAAGGGCTCCACGAAGGAGCCTTCGACCACGCAGCCCAGATCCCCGCCCAGCGAACCGCTGCCCGGATCCTGGGACAGCTCGGCGGCCAGGAACCCGAAGTCCTCCCCGGCGTCGAGGCGGGCCACAACGACGTCGGCCTCCGCTTGCGAGGCGACGAGGACGTGGCGGGAGCACAGATGGCGCAGCGGCTCCGAGACCGGGGCGGCGGCCACCTCGGTCTCGGCCCATTCGAGCGCGGCGAGCACCAGCGCCCGCTGGTGGATGGCGACGTCCGAGCCCCCGGCGCCGGGAACGAAGGCAGGGTCGGCCCGGGTTATGTCGGCGACGGCCTGAGCCTCATGGGCGTTGGACACCGCCGCGCCCCGCTCGGCCAGCTCCAGTTCTATGGCCGCGAAGAACACCCACTCGGACAGCCAGGCGGCGGCCTGCCCACGCGGCGCCCGGGCCTCGTTGCCGGGGTCGGTGGTGGCCAGGTAGTCGTTCAGGTCGTCGACTGTGTACTCCACCCCGCCCACCTCGGCGGCCACATCGGCGGAAGCCCCGCAGCCGGTCGCCAGCATCAACACCGTCGCCGCGGCGGCGCCGACCGCTGCAACGGGACGAACGAGGCTCACGAGGTCTGAACCCTAGCGTCGTCGTGTGCTCGGGCTGTCACGACGTCGGTCAGCAGCTTCACGATCTGGTCGATCACCCCACCGGCGTCGGCTGGAAGCGGAACGTGCAGCTCCCGGGAGTCCTCCTTCAAGACGGCCCGTTCGCCGTAGAGGCGGCGCAGCCGCACCCGGCGGCTCGAAGGGAGATCCACCGGCGCGAGACGGGCCGCGATGCCCCCCGACGACAGCCCCCCGCCGCCGCGGCGGGTGACCACCACCTCCGACACACCGGCGCGCAGGCACTCCACCCGCAGACGGCCGATGGACAGCAGCGACTCGGCCGGCTCGGGGACAGGCCCGAACCGGTCGATCCACTCCGACCGGATGTCGTACACCTGGACATGCTCGGTCACCGCGGCCAGCCGCCGGTACGCCTCGAGGCGGGCCGCCTCCCGGCTGATGTAGACGGCCGGAATGTGAGCGTCCACGGGAACCTCGATGTTCACCGCGGGCGGCTCCGGGATCGGTTCGCCCCGCAACTCCGCGACCGCCTCGTTCACCAGCCGGCAGTACAGGTCGTAACCGACCGCGGCGATGTGGCCCGACTGGGCCTCGCCGAGCAGGTTGCCGGCGCCGCGGATCTCGAGGTCGCGCATGGCGATCCGGTAGCCGGACCCCAGCTGGGTGGCCTCGCCGATGGTCTTGAGCCGCTCGTAGGCATCCTCGCTGAGCACGCTGTCCGCCGGGTGGAACAGGTAGGCGTAGGCCCTGCGCCCGGATCGGCCCACCCGGCCCCGTATCTGGTGGAGCTGACCGAGGCCCAGCCGGTCGGCCCGGTCCACCACCAGGGTGTTGACCGTCGGCATGTCGATGCCCGACTCGATGATGGTGGTGCACACCAGCACGTCGTAGCGGTAGTCGGCGAAGTCGAGCACCACCTGCTCGAGGGTGCCCTCGTCCATCCGGCCGTGGGCCACCGCCACCCGGGCCTCGGGCACCAGCGAGCGCACCCGCTCGGCGGCGTGCTCGATGTCGGCCACCCGGTTGTGGACGTAGAAGACCTGCCCCTCCCGCAGCAGCTCGCGCCGGATGGCCTCGGCCACGGGCCGGTCGGCATGCTCCCCGACATAGGTGAGGATCGGTTGCCGGTCGGCGGGCGGGGTGTCCAGCAGCGACATGTCGCGGATGCCGGTCAGGCTCATCTCCAGGGTCCGCGGCACCGGCGTGGCGGTGAGCGTGAGCACGTCGATGCCGGCTCGCATCGACTTGATGGCCTCCTTGTGCCGGACCCCGAAACGCTGCTCCTCGTCGATGACCAGCAGCCCGAGGCGCTTGAAGCGCACGTCGGCGGACAGCATCCGGTGGGTCCCGACGATCACGTCCACCTCGCCGGACTCCAGCCCCCTCAGCACCTCCCGGGTCTGGGGAGGAGTCAGGAAGCGGCTCAGGGTCTCGACCCTCGACGGGAACGGCGCGTAGCGGTCCCTGAACGTCTGCGTGTGCTGCTGGGCCAGAAGGGTGGTTGGCACCAGAACCGCCGCCTGGAGCCCGTCCTGCACCGCCTTGAACGCGGCCCGCACCGCTATCTCGGTCTTGCCGAAGCCCACGTCGCCCACAATCAGGCGGTCCATGGGCACCGACCGCTCCATGTCGTTCTTCACCTCGACCAGGGCCTGCAGCTGGTCGCGGGTCTCCTGGTATTCGAAGGCGTCCTCGAGCTCGCCCTGCCAGACAGTGTCCACCGAGAAGGCATGGCCGGCGGTGGTCATCCGCCTCTGGTAGAGCACGACCAGCTCCTGGGCCACCTCCTCCACCGCCCGCCGGACCCGGTTCTTGGTGGCCGTCCAGTCCGAGCCGCCCATGCGCGACAGGGTCGGCGACTCCCCGCCGGTGTAGTGGCGGATCGCGTCGATCTGGTCCGAGGGCACGTACAGCCGGTCGCCGCCCCGGTACGCCAGCAGCAGGTACTCGCGCTCGTGGCCCCCTGTGGCCCGCTGGACCATGCCCTCGAACCGGGCCACTCCGTGATGGTGGTGGACCACGAACGCGCCGGGCACGAGGTCGGCGAGGAAGCGGCGCTGGTCGCGGGACCGGACCCTGGGCGGCCGGTGGGTGCGGCGCCGGCCGGTGACATCGGTCTCGGCCAGCACGGCCAGCTTGACGTCGGCCAGGACCGCGCCCCGGTCGAGGCTCGCATCCAGCGGCTCGACATGGGCGCCGTGGTCGGCCAGCAGCGTGCTCAGCCGGTCGGCGGTCGGGCCGGGCGCGCCCAGCACGACCTGGTAGCCGCCGGCCACCAGCTCGCGCAGGCGGGCCGCCAGCGGCTCGACGTCTCCGTGGCTGCGGTCCCAGCCCGACGCAGTCAGGATCTGGGTGCCTGGAGAGTCGGGAGCGGTGGGCAGCATCCAGACCGGCGCGGAGACGCCGTCGAGCAGGCCGTCGAAGCCGCCGTGCAGCCGCGGCATCCCGGCCGCGTCGGTGCTCCACGTCTTGGCCAGTCCGGCCGCGAGGTCCTCCTCCTCGGCGAGGATCTCGTCGGCCCTGTCAGAGAGACGCCGCGGCTCGACGAGGACCACCGCCCCGTCGCCGGGCACCAGATCGGGCAGCAGCGACGGCTGCTCGACCAGCCACGGCCACCACGACTCCATTCCCTCGAAGAGAGTCCCGTCGGCCAGGCGGTCCCACTGCTCACGGCCCCACGGCTGGGTCGCCACCAGCGACGCGGCCCGACGGCGCATGGCCGCGTCGGGACGCAACTCCCGGGCCGGGTACACCTCGACCCGCTCCAACGACGCCACCGATCGCTGGTCGCCCACCGAGAACTCCGCGATCCGGTCCACATCGTCGCCCCAGAAGTCGATGCGAACCGGCGCGGCGCCCGTCGAGGGGTAGACGTCGACGATCGAGCCTCGCACGGCCACCTCCCCGCGATGCTCCACCTGGTGCTCGCGCCGGTATCCGAACACCGACAGGCGCCTCACCAGCTCGACCTGGTCGACGGGGTCGCCGAGGCGCACCGTGACCGGTGGCGTCGCCGCGGACGGGTCCACGAACTGGGCCAGGGCCCGGGCCGAGACCACCACCACCGCTGGCACGGACGCGGGATCGGCCATCCGGTGCAGCACCCGGCAGCGGCGGCCCATGGTCTCGATCGAGGGGCTGACCCTCTCGAAGGGCAGCGTCTCCCAGGCGGGCAGTTCCTCTACCTCCTCGGGACCCACGAAGGCGGCGACGTCGGAGGCCAGAGTCTCGGCTTCGGTGCGGGTCGGCACGGCCACCAGCAGCGGCCGCCTCTCGGAGGCCGCGCTCAGCCCGGCCACCGCCATTGAACGGGCCGCTGTGGGCACGGCCACCGTCGCGGTCCGCCGACCCAGCAGCGCCAGCAGCCCGGGATGGGCGGCCAGCCGCGGCAGCAGGCGGCTCAGGCCGCGGTCGTCGGGCGGTTCAGCCACAGGATTTCAGGGCGCGTTGAAGCGGTTCATGGTGGGTTCGAGACCGTGGTCGAGGAAGTGCTCGATCGCGTCGGCGGCCCGTTTCACGATCGCCTCCAGCGCGTCCCTCTCGGCCCGGCCCGGGCGCTTGAGCACATAGTCGCCGCCCTTGGGAGTGACGTCCGGGCGGCCGACCCCGACACGCACCCGGGTGAAGGCGTCGCTGCGCAGGTGGGCACGGATCGACTGCAGTCCCTTGTGCCCGGCGATGCCGCCGCCGGTCTTGACCTTGAGACGCCCGACGGGCAGATCCAACTCGTCGTGCACCACCATCAGGCTGCTCAAGTCCCGGATCCGGAACCGGCGCACCAGCGGCGCGACCGCCCGGCCCGACTCGTTCATCCAGGTCACCGGGGTCGCCGCGGCGACGCGCCGCTCGCCCAGGCGCAGTTCGCACACCAGAGCCTGCTGGCGCCGGGCCCGGCGCAGCCGCCCGTCGTGGCGCCCCACGAGCTCCTCCACGACCCAGCGTCCCGCGTTGTGGCGGGTGCGGGCGTACTGCTCGCCCGGGTTGCCCAGACCCACCACCAGCAAGTCGGCCGAGGATCCGGAGCGCGGGCCTATGGCCACTGCTTGGAGGGCGCGCCGGCCGGTCTCAGGACTCTGCTTCGTCCTCGGCCGCCCCTTCGTCATCGGCGGCCTCGCCCATGACGATGAGCGCCTCCGCGGCCTCCTCCTCGGCCTTCAGCTGGCGCAGGTACTCCTTGGTGGAGCGGGTGATGAGGCCCACCGCGAAGGTGGCGTCGGCGTCGCCGGCCGGCGTCACCCCCGCAGGCAGGTCGATGTCGCTCACCCGCAGCGACGATCCGACCTCCAGGTCGCTGACGTCCGCGGTGACCTCGACGGGGATGTCGGCCGGCTTGGCCAGCACCGGCAGGTGGTGCATCACCTGGTCGACCATCCCGCTGGCCTGGGTGACCTTCTTGGCCTCGCCGGTGAGGGTGAGAGGAACGTCGACCTCGACCTCCTGGTCGGGATCTATCCGCAGGAAGTCCACATGGAGCACGTCGCGGCGGACCGGGTGGCGCTGGAGGTCCTTGACGATCGACAGCTGCCGGCCGCCCTCGACGTCGAGCGTTATGAGGGCGTTCAGCCCGGCCTCCGTGTTCAGCGCGACCCGCAGGGCGGTCTTGTCCACCGACACCGTCAGCGGCGCCGAGCCCATGCCGTAGACCACCGCGGGAACACGGCCGGAGCGGCGCAGCCGGCGGCTGGGACGGGTGCCGAGATCGCGGCCGGTCTCGGCCTTCACCAGGTTCATTGCCATTCGACTGAGGCTACTGCCGCGCCGGGACCGCTCCACTGAGCGAGTGGGAGATCTGCGGCCTCCGCTCTTGTTCGCTGCGCTCACGGGCCGCTCGGGCCACGGCCTCCCAGGCTCGGCCTCTAGACGAGGTTGTTGCCGCCGAAGATCTCGCTCACCGAGGTGTCCTCGAACACGGCTGAGACCGCCCTGGCCACGATCGGCGCCACCGACACCACATGGAGCTTCGAGAACTGCTTGTGGGCCGGGATGGGCAGCGTGTCGGTGCACACCACCAAGTCGATGACCGAGTCCTTCAGGCGCTGCACGGCCGGTCCGGAGAACACCGGGTGGGTAGTGGCCGCGATCACCCGTCGGGCCCCGTTGGCCGCCAGAAGCTCGGCCGCGGCCACGATGGTGCCGCCGGTGTCGATCATGTCGTCGACGATGACGCAGGTCCGGCCGTCCACCTCGCCGACGATCTCCTTGGCCGAGACCTCGTGCTTGGCGTTCTGTCGGCGCTTGTGGACGATGGCCAGGTCAGCGTGCAGCTGGTTGGTGTAGCGCTCCGCCACCTTCACCCGTCCGGCGTCGGGCGACACGATCACCAGGTCCTCTCCCCGCAGCGTCTGCAGGTACTCGAGCAGCACCGGCATGGCGGTCAGGTGGTCGACCGGGCCGTCGAAGAATCCCTGGATCTGCCCGGAGTGCAGATCCACCGACAGCAGCCGCTTCGCGCCTGCGGCCAGGAACAGGTCGGCCAGCAGCCGGGCGGAGATGGGCTCGCGCCCCGAGGCCTTCCGGTCCTGGCGGGCGTACCCGTAGAACGGCGCCACCACGGTGATGCGCTTGGCAGAGGCCCGCTTGGCCGCGTCCACCATGACGAGCTGCTCCAGGATCGCATCGTTGATGGAGCCGCCCTCCCATTCGGCGTGGGTGCCGACGATGAAGGCGTCGCAGCCTCGGATCGACTCCCCGTAGCGGACGTGGATCTCGCCGTTGGCGAAGTCCTCGATGTGGGTCGTGCCGAGCGGCACCCCGAGCTCCGAGCACACCCTGGAAGCAAAGGCCAGACTCGACCGCCCGGACACGACGCGGAGCACCTTGTGGGTCTGCTGCTTCATGGCGACGGGCATTGTAGGACGGTGACGCGATGCCGGGCGGGGCAAGGCCCGATTCGACAGAAGCGCTACTTCAGGGGGTGTGCGGAACAGCCGTCACTGCGGGAGGGATGCTGGCCGGGCAGGACTCGAACCTGCAACATCCGGAGCCAAAGTCCGACGTTCTACCAGTTGAACTACCGGCCATCGGCGCCCGCCCGGGCGGCGGACAGCCCGATCAAACACTAGCGAGCCCAGAGGCCGAGCGGTTGGGAGTGACCCGTAGGAGTCGAGCGAGGCCGTGGCCCGCGCGGCCCGTGAGCGCAGCGAACAAGAGCGGGAGTGACAACGCTGGGGAGCGCAGGCTCTCAACCGTTCGCGCTCGCTCCCGTACGGACGCGTGTTCGGCCGCCTGCCCCGGTAGGGTTCACGCCCCGTGGGATCGCTCATCAAGAAGCGCCGCAAGCGCATGCGCAAAAAGAAGCACAAGAAGATGCTCCGGCGCACCCGGCACCAGCGGCGCAAGTAGGCGCAATCAGTTGATGCTCCAGCGCACCCGGCACCAGCGGCGCAAGTAGCCGCCGGCACTCCCACCAGTCCCTCAGAGGCTCGCAGCGGCCGCTTCGGTGGTGGTGGCCACGATACGGCCCGGCCCCGGGTGGGCGCCGGCGACGAACCAGGTGCTGCCACTCCCGGCCAGCTGTGGCGTCATCCCGGTTGAATCGCCCAGCCGGTCGCGCCACACCGCCAACTCGGGCACGACCCGCAGCGCGGCGGGCTCCAGGTCGTTATCGTGCTCGCCTGCGGGGCCGCCCAACTCGTCCCACGCCGCGTACACGGCGGCGGTGTCGCACGCCAGCGGCGCCAGCAGCAGGGTGTACTGCTCGCAGACGTAGGGCAGCCGATCGACGATCTCGCCGACGCCCCGCACCCGGGCCCGGCCGCCGGCCAGGCAGAACGCCACATCCGCGCCGATCGACGCCGTCGCGGCGGCGTCGCCGAACCCGGCCCAGCGCAGCACCGCGGCCGCATCGGCCGAGCCGCCCCCCAGCCCGGCCCCGACCGGGATCCGCTTGTGCACGGTGACCTGCGCCTGCCGGCCGCACAGCGCCAGGGCACGCTCGACGAGGTTCTGGCCGGGCCGGGCCACGCCGCGCAACTCGTTCCCGGCCTCATCGAGCATTCGCAAGCCGGACCTGCCCGCCACGATCTCGAGACGGTCGGAGAAGTCGAGCGTCGCCATCTCGGCGTCGACGGTGTGATAGCCGTCCGGCCGCACGCCGGTGATCCGCAGACTGAGCGTCAGCTTGGCCGGCGCGGATGCCTCGATCACACCGCGAAGCTACAGTCCACGGGTTGCACCGCACCGAGAGGGAGAGAACCTTGCCTTCAGGCTCGTTCATGGGCAATGCCGTGCTGCGGAGAGAGGACCCTGATCTGCTCACCGGCGAGGCTCGCTACGTGGGCGACATGACGCCGCCCAGCACGGTGCACGTCGTCTTCGTGCGCTCAGTGATGGCCCACGCCCGCATCGCGTCCGTCGACGCCGAAGCGGCGCGGTCGGCTCCCGGAGTCGTCGGCGTGTACACGGCCGCGGACGTGCCGATCGCCCCCCAGCAGTTGTTCACCATGCTCCCGCCTGAGCTGACCCGGCTGCCGCTGACGGACAAGGCCCGCTATGTGGGCGACGCGATCGCGGCCGTGGTGGCCGAGTCTCGCGCCGCCGCGGTGGATGCGGCCGAGCTGGTGGAGGTCGACTACGACCCCCTTCCCGCGGTGACCGACCCGTTCGAGGCCCTGGAGCCCGACGCCCCGGTGGTGATCGAGGCTCACGGGTCCAACCAGGCCATCGTGTTCGCCAGCACGGCCGACCCCGACGCCATGTCAGGCCACGACGAGGTGGTGACGGCCCGCTTCGTCAACCATCGGATGTCGGGGGCCCCCATCGAGCCGTCCGCCGCGCTGGCCGCACCCGCCAACGGCGACCGCGGTGCAGCCGTGACGCTGTGGTGCACTTCGCAGCGGCCCCACGAGGTGCGCGACATGGTGGCCGCGGCCCTCGAAGCGCCCCCGCAGGAGGTGAGGGTGATCGCCCCGGCGGTGGGCGGCGGCTTCGGCCCCAAGGCCGTCGTGTACCCGGAGTTCATCATGGTGACGTGGCTGGCCCGGCGCCTGGGACGGCCCGTCAAGTGGGTCGAGACTCGCAGCGAGAACCTCGTCAACATGAGCCAGGGCCGGGACCACGTGCACGATGTCGAGCTCGGCCTCAGCGCCGACGGAACGTTCCGCTGGATCAGGATCAACGTCACCGCCAATGTGGGCGCCTACCCGGCCATCGGTGCGATCCTGCCCTCCTACACCATGTTGATGGCGTCGGGGCCCTACCGCATTCCCGCCGTCCACTACGAGGCGGCCGCCGCAATCACCAACACCACGCCGGTGGGGGCCTTCCGGGGGGCTGGCCGCCCCGAAGCGACCGTGACGCTGGAGCGGATCATCGACCTGGCCGCAGGCAAGCTGGGGATCGACCCCGCCGAGCTGCGGCGGCGCAATCTGCTCGCGCCCACCGACTTTCCCCTCACCACGCCCACCGGCGCCAACATGGACTGCGGCGAGTATGCCCGTGCCCTCGAGCTGGCCCTGGAGACGGCCGGGTACGACGAGCTGAGGGCTGAGCAGGCGCGCCGGCGCGCCGGCGGCAGCCGGAAGCTGCTCGGCATCGGGGTGTCCTCCTATGTGGAGGTGACCGCGGGCGGGCTGTTCAACGAGTTCGGATCGGTCACCGTCGAGCTCGACGGCACCATCACCGCCCGGGTGGGCACCGCCTCCCACGGCCAGGGGCACGCCACCGCCTTCTCCCAGGTACTGGGGGAGGTCCTTGGCGTGCCCGCCGAGCAGGTCAGGGTGATCCACAGCGACACCGGCGAGGTGCCGCGGGGCACCGGCACAGTGGCGTCACGTTCGCTGCAGATCGGCGGCAGCGCGGTGTTCGCCGCCGCCAACGAGGTCCTCGAGACGGCTCGGCGCCTCGCGGCCGGCCTGCTGGAGGCCGACCGCGGCGACATAGTGGTGGCCCCCGGAGGCCTGGCCGTGGCCGGAGTGCCCGCCAGGACGGTGTCGTGGGCCGATCTGGCCGCGGCCGCGGCGTCCGACGACCTGCCGGCCGGGGTCGAGCCCGGGGGGCTGGCCGCCGAGACCGACTTCAACCAGGGCGGGGCAAGCTACCCGTTCGGCGCCCATGTGTCGGTCGTGGAGATCGACGCCGACACCGGCGACTCGCGGGTGCTGCGCCACGTCGCGGTCGACGACTGCGGCCGGATCCTCAACCCGCTGCTGGTGCAGGGGCAGGTCCACGGAGGGGTGGCCACCGGGATCTCGCAGGCCCTGTACGAGGAGACGACCTACGGCTCCGACGGCAATCCCCGCAACACCAACTTCGCCGACTATGCGATCCCGGCCGCCTCGGAGCTGCCCCGCTTCGAGACGGCCCATACCGAGACGCCGACGCCGCTCAACCCGCTCGGTGCCAAGGGCGTCGGCGAATCGGGCACGATCGGATCCACCCCGGCGGTGCAGTCCGCCGTGCTCGACGCCCTGGCGCCGCTGGGCATCGACCACCTGGACATGCCGTTCACGCCCCAGCGGGTCTGGCGGGCCATCGCCGCAGCCGAGCACTCTGCCTTTGGAGCGAGCGCGGATTGATCGGCGGCCGATCACGTCGCAGAGTGGTCATTCCCGCTCTTGTTCGCTTCGCTCACGGGCCGCTCGGGCCACGGCCCCGCCCCGTATGGGCCGGGTCGCCCGTCTTTCCGCTGGGGCCTCATGGCTGATCGGCTACAGCCCGGTTCGGGCCAGGCGGATCCACTGATCGACGGAGAGCGCCTCGGGGCGAGCGGCCGGGTCCACGCCCGCGGCAGCGAACCCGTCGGCGCCGACCAGGCCGGCCAGCGAGCGGCGCAGCATCTTGCGCCGCTGACCGAAGCCGGTCCGCACCAGCAGGTCGAAGCGTGCGTCGGCCTCCGGCGGCATCGGCAGGGCATCCGCACTCCGGTGTCGCTCGATCCGGACCACCACCGACTCGACCTTCGGCCGGGGCCGGAAGACCGAGGCCGGGACCTTGGCCACCACCCGGGCCGCTCCCTGCTGCTCCACGAAGACGCTGGGGACGCCCCGGGCCCGCGATCCGGGCGGAGCGGTGAGCCGCTCCCCCACCTCGCGCTGCACCATCACCACCATCACCGAAATGGCGGCCGCGTCGTGCAGCAGGTCGACGACGAGCCCGGTGGCGATGTTGTAGGGCAGGTTGGCCACAAGCATCCATCGGTCGGATCCCTCCAGAACGTCGTCGAGGTCCAGGGCCGCCGCGTCGCCCTCGACCACTTCGACGCGGCGGGCGCCCGCTTCGGCCACCACCTCGCGCAGTGCCGCCGCGAGACCGGAGTCGACCTCCACGGCCCGCACCGCGGCGCCCGTCTCGGCCAGCGCCAAGGTGAGCGAGCCGAGCCCCGCCCCGATTTCCAGCACCCGGTCTGCCGGGCCTGCTCCGCTGAGCCGGGCAATGCGCCGCACCGTGTTGGGATCGGCCACGAAATTCTGGCCGAAGGACCGCCGCGGCGACACGCAGAAGCGTTCCATGAGCGCCCTCAGCTCCGACTCGGTATGGGTCAGGAGGGCAGCCTCTTCCTGCAGGTGGGCCAGGGGTCCCAGCCGTTGATCTCGTAGAGCTGGTAGGCCATCTTGTCCTGATCCGAGGGCGAGGCGTCTATGGGATCGACCCCGACCAGCTCCGGGTAGTGCATCCCCGCGACCCAGTCCCAGGTACGGATCGAGAACTGGTAGGCGCCGCGGTATCGGCCGCTCCTGCTCACAGCCCGGTAGTTCTGCGTCGATTCGCACTGCCGCAGGGCGTGCCACTGCGCCTCGGTGGTTCCCGCCGGTATCGGATGCTTGACAGCGCCGGCGCCGGGGGGTGTGGTCGGCGTCACGGATGCGATCGTCGTCGTAGTAGTCGTCGTCGTAGTAGTCGTGGTCGTGGTGGTGGTCGTCGCGGCCCGGGGCCGGATCGTGGTCGTCGTGGCCGGCGGTCGGGTCGTGGTCGTCGTCGTGGAGGTCGTGCTCCTGTTGGCGTTGGCCAGTTCCTCGGCCTTCCGGAGGGCCTCCTCGCGGGCCCGACGGCGTGCCTCGGCCCACCGCTGGGCCCGTTCCTCGAAGTCCGCCACGTCGACGGCTTCGACTTCGGCGGAGGCCGTCGACGGCAGAGGCTGGGCCGCCGCCGTCGCGCCTGCCAGCACCAGCACGGCGCCGATGATCGTGCCGGCCAGCCCCACCCGAGCGCCCCGGCCCCGGGCGCCCATCTCAGTCGACCTCCTGATCGAGTCCGTAGAACGAGCGGGTTGTCGCCCAGGCGGCCTGCTCCACGTCGGCGACGTCGAGGCCCTTCGCCTCGGCGACCGCCGCCCCCACGACGCCCACCAGCGCAGGCCGGTTCGCCTTGCCGCGGTGCGGCACAGGAGCCAGGTACGGGCTGTCGGTCTCGACCATCAGGCGGTCGAGCGGGCAGATCCGGGCCGCGTCGCGCACCTCGGATGCGTTGGGGAAGGTGACGATCCCCGAGAACGACAGGACCGCGCCCCGTCGCAGGCACTCCTCTGCCTCCTCGGGTCCCCCGGTGAAGCAGTGCATCACTGTCCGCGATGGGATTCCCTCGCGGTCGAGCACGGCGAGCGTGTCGTCCCATGCCGACCGGGAGTGGACCACCAGCGGCAGGTCCCTGCGGTTGGCCAGGTCCACCTGGGCCGCGAAGACCTGGCGCTGAACGGGACGCGGCGAGTGGTCGTAGTGGTAGTCGAGTCCGGCCTCGCCCACAGCCACCACTTCAGGCCGCGCCATCAGAGCCTCCAATCCGCCCAGACCGCCGGAGGCCTCGTGGGGATGCACGCCCGCAGTGGCCCACACCCCCTCGTGGGCCTCGGCAACCAAGATCGCTCGGCAGGAGTCTTGCACATCTGTGCCCACCGTGACCAACAGGCCGACTCCCGCGGCGCGCCCATCGGCGATCACCGGGCCCGCCGCCTCCCCGGCCGGGAGATGGCAATGGTGATCGGCCCAGGCCACGCAACCACGCCCCCTCAGTCCGGTTCCGCGCCGTCGCCGGCAAGATCCATGGCGTCCAGGTCCACCTTGGCGAACAGGGGCTCAGCCTTGGGCAGTCGCGTGCCCGGCGGCACGGCCGGGCGCTCCCAGCGTTCGACCGGGCCGAACAGGTCGTCGAGAGCCGCCGTCGAGAACGGCAGGTACGGGGCCAGTCCGGTGCGCACTCCGGCCATCGCCTCCAGCGCGGTCACCAGCACCGCGGCGGCGCGGTCCGGGTCCGCGGAGGCCAGCTTCCACGGCTCATTCGAGTTGAGGTAGGCGTTCACCCTGGCGGCTGCCTCCATGGCGCAGCGGAGCCCGGCCCGCAGCTCCACCCGCTCGATGCAGTCGGCCTCCTCGCGCAAGGCGTCGTCGGCGGCCGACAGCAGGGCGGCGTCGGAGGAGTGCCGCTCCCCTACTTTCGGGACCGCGCCCCCCAGCGCCGACTGGGCCAACGACAGCACCCGGTTCACGAGGTTGCCCCAGGTGGCGACCAACTCGTCGTTGATTCGCCGGGCGATCTCCTCGATGGAGACCTCGGTGTCGGCGTGCTCGGGCAGGGCCGCGGCGAGGGCGTAGCGCAGCGCGTCGGGCTCGAAGAGGCGGAGACCCTCGCCGATGGCCAGGCCGACGCCCCGGCCGGCGGCCATCTTCGCCCCGGAGAAGGTCACGTACTGGTTGGCGGGCACGTTGTCAGGCAGGTGCAGACCGCCGTAGCCCATCAGCTGCGCGGGCCAGAGCATGGCGTGGAACGGGATGTTGTCCTTCCCGACGAAGTAGAGGTGGCGGGACTCGTCGTTGTGCCACCAGCGCTTCCAGGCGTCGGGATCGCCTTGGCGGGCCGCCCATTCCTTGGACGCCGACAGGTAGCCGATCACCGCGTCGTACCAGACGTAGATGCGCTTTTCCTCGCCCAGATCGTCGACGGGGAGCTCGACCCCCCAGTCCAGGTCCCGGGTTATGGCCCGGTCCTTCAATCCCTCGTTGGTCCAGCCGAAGGACGAGTTGAGAACGTGGGGCCTCCATCCCCGGCGGGTCTTGAGCCAGTCGGCGACCCTCTCGGTGAAGTCCGAGTAGCGGTAGTAGAAGTGCTCGGTGGGCCGCAGTTCGGGCACGGCCCCGCTGATCCTGGAGCGGGGCTCGATCAGATCGGTGGCGTCCAGGGTGGAGCCGCAGTGCTCGCACTGGTCGCCGCGGGCCGCCCCGTAGCCGCAGCGCGGGCAGGTGCCCTCGATGTAGCGGTCGGGCAGGAAGCGCTCGCCGACGGGGTCGTAGAACTGCTCGGACACCCGCTTGTCGATATGGCCGTTCTTCAGTTGGACCAGGAACATGTCCTGGGTGACCTCGGCATGGTTGCGCGTGCCGGTGGTGGTGTAGAGGTCCCACGAGATGCCGAGCATCTCCCACTGGTCGCAGAACTCCGAGTGGTAGCGCTCGACGATCTCCGACGGCGTCACCCCTTCGGCGTCAGCCCGCACAGTGATCGGCGTGCCGTGCACGTCGGACCCGCTGACCATGAGAACGTCGTTGCCGGCCAGCCGCTGGTAGCGGGCGTAGACATCCGCCGGAAGGTAGGCCCCAGCGAGGTGGCCGAGGTGCCGGCTCCCGGACGCGTAGGGCCACGCAACCGCGACAAGCACTGGCACCCGCACCGCCATGGCGGGCCACCATACCCCCGGATGCGAGGGTCTTCCCCAGCCGAGGCCGCAGTTTCATGGGCCGGACCCCGTAACGCCCGGCGGAATCATCCCGCCGCCGACGGCCGAGACGGCGGCCGCGGCCGGATCCCGGCGCGCCCGGCGGAATCATCCCGGCGTCGGGGCTTGGCCCTCGATTGCCAGCTTGTAGGCCCGCCGGCGGGACACGCCGTGAGCCGCCGCAGCCGACGCCGCCGCGTCCCTGCGGCTCGCGCCGCCGGACACGAGGGCCTGCACCTCGGCCCGAAGCTGGTCGTCCGTGGCTTCAGGGCCGGCGACGGAAGCGCCCTCGATCACGATCACGACTTCCCCCTTCACCGGCGCCTGGGACCATTCGCAGAGCTCGGCCAGGCTGCCCCTCACCACCTCCTCGTGAAGCTTGGTGATCTCGCGGGCCACCACCGCCCGCCTGAGCGGGCCGCAAGCCCCGGCCAGATCCTCGAGGCAGGAGCGCAGCCGGCGGGGAGACTCGTAGAGGACAGTGGTGCGGCGCTCGCCGGCGATCAGCTCCAGGCGCTCGGCCCGGGCCCTGCCCTTGCGGGGCAGGAACCCCTCGAAGCAGAACCGGCCAGCAGGAAGCCCGCTCACTGCCAGAGCAGCCACGCCGGCCGAAGGACCGGGCACCACCGTCACGGCGTGGCCGGCCGCCGCGCACGCGGCCACGAGCCGGGCCCCGGGGTCGGTCACCGCGGGCATGCCCGCGTCGGTCACCACCGCCACGGTCGCTCCTGCGGCCAGCATCTCGCACACGTCGGATGCGGCCTCGGCCTCGGTGTGCTCGTCGACGCGCCGGAGCCGTGCCCCGCTCACTCCCGCGTGCTCCAGCAGCCGACCGGTGCGCCGCGTGTCCTCGCAGCACACCAGATCGGCGGCCTCCAGAGCCTGCACCGCCCTCGGGCTGAGATCGCCGAGGTTGCCGATCGGCGTGCCGACCAGCACCAGGGAGCCGCGCAGCGCCGGAGGCGCAGCCTGGGGCGGAGGACCGCTCACCGCCGTATCTCGAGCTCCACGCCGGGCGCCACCCCCCAGCGCCGGAAACTGCCCGCCTCGGCCTCGACGACCGAACGGGCCCGCCACACCGGGCGCCCGACCCGGTTGGCCCGCATCGTGGTCACCCTCAACACCCGCATGTCGCCGTCGCAGTGGGCCACATCGATGGGGAAGCGCATGCCGACCGAGTGCACCGAGCGGGTCCGTTCCAGCACCATGGCGCCCTCGATACCGTCCCTTCCGAGAAGACCTCGGCGACGGTCGCGCCGGCTGGAAGCGATCTCCAGCGACGCCACCACCCGGTCTTCGACCATCAGCCAGGCCACGGCCCGAGAATCTAGTTCCGGGAGCCATGCCGGAGCGTCCGCAGGTCGGGGCGGGCGTCTCGCCGTCGACGAACGGGCGAGCCGGTGGGAGACCTCCCCGCCGGACTAGTCCTGGTGGCGCGACCGGCGCTCGGCGCGGCGCTCCAGCACGAGCCGACCGACCCGGCCGATCCGGTCGATCAGCTTCATGAGCCTTTCCCGGGCCGCCTCGGCCACCCCCGAGAGGCCGGCGAGGCTCGGGAGGTTCCAGTCGCGCATCACTACCGGCTGCAGGATCTGGTCATGATGGATGGCCAAGTCGTAGATGCCGGCCTCAGCAATGGTGCGGGCGTGAGTATCGAAGCCGGTGATACCCACACCCGGCATCGCGAAGCCCTTCACCTGGTTGGCGATGGCCACGACCGCTCGGGACGGCTCCACCTTGAGCGCAGCGGCCATCGCATCGCGGTAGAAGAGGAAATGGAGGTTCTCGTCGAAGGACACCCGGCGCATGATGGCCTTGCCGGCCGGATCGTCGATGTGCCGCCCCGTGTTGAAGTGCGAGATGCGGGTCGCCAACTCCTGGAGGGCAACATAGGCGAGGCCTTCCAGGGCATTGGGCGGCTCGGGGACCCGCCCGCACTGGACCTGGGCCATACGCGCCCTCTCGAGATCGACGGGATCCACCGACCGGGTGACGGCGAGGTAGTCGTGGATCACCTGCCCGTGGCGGCCCTCCTCGGCCGTCCAGCGCCGCACCCAATGGCCCCAGGCGCCCTCGCGGCCGAACATGCGCTCGACGTCCCGGAAGTAGTAGGGCAGGTTGTCCTCGGTCAGGACGTTGACGAACAGGGCGCTGCGGGCCTCGGCGCTCAGTCCGGCCTCCTCGGGGTCCCATTCGTAGTCCGCAGGAAAGTCCTCGCCCCGGCTCCAGGGCACGAGCACGTGGGGATGCCACTCCTTGGTCTGGCGCAGGTGCCGCTCGTAGAGCCTCTCGACGCTGGGCTCGAGTTCGGCCAGCAGCACCTGGTCGGAATCGACGGGCATGATGCAGGCTAACGCAGCCGCACCCGGCGCGTCACAGGACAGCCCGGCCTCTACACGTTGAACCTGAACTCCATCACGTCACCGTCGGTCACCCGGTAGTCCTTGCCCTCCGACCGCACCAGGCCCTGATCCCGAGCTGCGACCCAGGAACCGGCGTCCAGGAGCTTGTCGCATGAGATCGTGTCGGCCCGGATGAAGCCTCGCTGGATGTCGGAGTGGACCGCGCCCGCGCACTCCACCGCCGGCGCCCCGGCCCTGAAGGTCCAGGCCCGGCTCTCCTTGGGGCCGGTGGTCAGGAAGGTCCGCAGTCCCAGCAGGTGGTAGGCGCTGGCCAGGAACCGGTCGAGGGCGCCGCCGCCCAGGCCGAGGGCCGCCAGCACCTCCGGCCGCTCCACCTCGTCGAGTTGCGCGGCTTCGGCCTCCAACTGCACGCACAGCGGCACCACCTCCGCGTCGCCAAGTTCCTTCCGCACCGGCGCCGCCAACTGCTCGGCGTCGGCGATACGGTCCTCCCCGATGTTCACCACTGCGAGCACGGGCTTGTTGGTGAGCATGAAGAACGGGCGCAGGCCGGTCCGCTCCGAGTCGTCGAGGCCGGACCGGTACAGCGGCAGGCCGTCCTCCAAAGTTGCGACGGCCCGAGCCAGCAGGTCGTGCGAGGACCGCAACGACGGGTCTCCTTTCAGGGCCCGGCCAAGCTTGCCGAGCTGGCGGGTGGCGCTGTCGAGGTCGGCGAGAGCCAACTCGGTCTCGAGCACGCGCAGGCTGTCGAGCGGGTCGTCGTCGCCTGGCACATCGGGATCTGCGAAGGCACGCAGCACGTACACGATGGCATCGGTGTCGCGGACGTGGCCCAGGAAGGCGTTGCCCAAGCCCTCGCCCCGGCTCGAGCCCGCCACCAAACCGCCGATGTCGGTGAACTGCACCGAGGCATGCACCGTGCGGCGGCTGCCGCTCATGGCCGCCAGCTTGGGCAGCCGGGCGTCGGGAACCCTGGCCACCCCCACATTGGCCGACTTCGTGGAGAACGCGTGGCGGGCCGCGACGGCGTCGCCGCCGGACAGGGCGTTGTGCAGCGAGGTCTTTCCAGAGTTGGGCAGACCGACGAATCCGAATCTCTCCATGCCGGCTTACCAGCCCCTCGTCGGCCGGCGCGCGCCGCGCTGGGGTCCGGCGTGTAGGCAGTGTCCGTCCGGCGCCCGTCCATGCAGGTCGCTGGCATCGAGGGTCTGCTTGACGGTCTCGCGGAGGCCGTCCTGCTTGGTGGGGTTGTCCCAGAAGCCCACGACCCCGACGGTCCGACGGATTCTGTCGACCAGGTCGCTGGTCTGGTCGATCAACTTGTCGGCGGCGTCGGAGTCCGAGCTGGCGAGTCGCTCGGCCATGACGTTGTGGAATGGCAGTTCGGTGGTCGGGTCGAGACCGGTCTGGCCGTCGTCGGCGCGACCGGCGTCGACCTCGTCGATGAGCTCCTGCAGCTCGAAGGCGATCTGCTCCCAGCGCTCCTTGAGCCTCTCGAGGATCTCGTCGATTCGCTTGGAGAGCTTCTGGAAGTAGACGGGGTCCTCGTCGAGGTGCTCACGGATGTGGAAGCGTATCGCGTGCTCCATCTCCGACGCCTTGGCCCTCGCTGATCCGATCTCGCTGATGTGGGGTCTGACATGGTCTGACCCATATTGGCGGTTTACGCTATTAGCGTCTGGTGCTATTATGCGGGTGGTGACCGTGAGCTACCGCAACAAAGACACCCAGGCGGTCGCGGAGCGTCGGCGCGTCCCCGCACTCGGCGAGGACATCCAGCGTCGGGCGCAGAGGAAGCTCATGATCTTGAATGCCGCTGTGAGTCTCAACGATCTGCGGGTACCGGCGGGCAACCGGCTGGAGGCATTGTCGGGGGACCGGGCCGGCCAGCACAGCATACGAGTCAATTGACCAGTGGCGGATCTGTTTCGTGTGGCGCGACGGCAACGCTCACCGCGTCGAGATGGTCGACTACCATTGAATGGAGGAACCGATGACCCAGAAGCTGCCACCCATCCACCCTGGTGAGGTTCTCGAGCAGGAGTTCCTCGCACCGTTGGGCATCACCCAGTATCGGCTGGCGAAGGCCATCGGCACAGACCCGCGCCGGATCCACGCCATCGTGCGCGCTCAGCGGTCCATCACCGCGGAGACGGCGCTGCTGCTGGGTCGGTTCTTCGGCAACTCTGCGGGCTTCTGGATGGGATTGCAGAGCCAATACGACCTCGAGGTTGCCCGAGACCGCCTCACAGAGCGGCTTGACGAGGTCCCGGTTCACACGCCCTGAGCTGAGATCTCACCCCGACCTGGAACAGTTCCCTTTCGTTATGAGGCCCCGCGGATAGGCGGGCGACCTGGCCCATGCGGGGCGGGGCCGTGGCCCGAGCGGCCCGTGAGCGAAGCGAACAAGAGCGGGTATGACCACCCTGCGCCGCGATTGGCCGCCGATCAATCCGCGCTCGCTCTTAGAGAGGTTTGCTGAGTGTGCTGCCATCCTGCACGTTGCTGCGCGCAGCACCTGCCATATCCTCTCTTGCTCAGCCATCGGCGGTGTGGGCAACTGCAAGGATCTCAGAGTGTCGGCGCGGATCGCCGACATGATCCCGCCTACGTGGTGCCGATCCAGCATGAGTACGCTCGCGTCATCCGCTCGGTGCCACGGCGAGTTCAGGCGGTACTTCGAGGGCGTGGACGCCGGCACCGCGCTGACCCTGACTCAGCCGCAGGCGTTCGGCCGGCCGATACCCCTCCGGAACTTGCGAGCGAGGCCGAACGGCTTCCGCCCTCCACAGGGTTTCGCCTACGTCGACCCCCGCACGAGCCGCCAACTCCTGAAGGCTGCCGCGTGGGCGCCGCGCCGGCTCGGAGGCGAGCGCAAACCGGCGGTGCTGGTTGATCACGCCGCTGAGGAGATGCGATGTGCCCGAGCGGCGGTGCGGATTCAGAGAGGGTAGACATCAATACATCACAGAGAAAAGATGCTATGATGCCTACATGCGGACGACGTTGACTCTCGACGACGACTTGGCCACGGCCCTCAAGGAACGGGCCCGGCGAGCGGACCAGCCGTTCAAGCAGGTCGTCAACGACACCCTGCGGCGAGGCCTGTCCCCGGCACTCGCAGAGGCGGCGGAGCCCCGCTATGCGGTCACGCCCCACGGCAGCGGTTTCAGGCCCGGCGTCGATCCGTTGCGGCTGAACCAGCTCAACGACTCGCTCGAGGCCGCCGACTTCGCGGGCCCGCCGCCGCTGTGATCGTCCCGGACCTGAACCTGCTCGTCTACGCACACAGCACCGGCGCGCCGCTGCACGAGCCGGCGCGCCGCTGGTGGGAGGACCTGGTGAACGGAACCGGGCGAGTCGGCGTCCCGTGGCTCGTGGCAGCCGGGTTCGTGCGGCTGCTCACCCACCCCGTCGTCCTGCATACCCCGGCGGCGCCGGAGCACGCCGTCGACCTCATGGCCCAGTGGTTCCGCTCACCCAGCGTCGCACCGCTGAACCCGGGCACCCAGCACATCGCAATCTTTCGCGACATGCTGGCCGCCGCCGGCGTGGCGGGGAACCTCGTCACCGACGCCCACATCGCAGCGCTGGCCGTCGAGCACCAAGCCGAGGTCCACTCCAACGACAGCGACTTCGCACGCTTTCCGGGACTGCGCTGGCGCAACCCGCTCTAGCTTCCACGATCGTGGAGTCGGCCACCGGCGATAGAGCGCCCAGAGCGAAGGGCACACCCCCGCCGCGGCGCACAGAGTCTCCTAACCGTCCGTTCGTACTGACATCGCACTCCGATTTGACGTGCGTCTGACCGGCATCTCCTGAACGTCCGTTCGCCCCCGACTCGACGCGGTCATGGACTACTACGATGCCCCAGCGTCCGCTGACCGGCATCTCCTGAACGTCCATTCGCCCCGACAGCTTCACGACGAGCAGGCTCGGGCGGGAACCAGTGGCGGTTGTCCGTTGAGGGAGTCGATCCGCGTCGATGTCCGGACGGCTCAGACCGCGGCCCGTGAGGCCCCGCGCATCACAGGTCAGCGTCCTGCGAGGCGAGAGCGAAGGCAGACTCGACCGCCTTGATCGTGTGCTCGTCGCGCAACTTGCAGACCGTCAACTGTGAGGCGAACAGACCCTTCTCCCGGAATGCCTGATCAGGTTCGCGTATGGATTCGGGTGCGAGCCACTCGACCGGCACGACCATCTCGATCACGTCAGGATCGGTCGACTCCGCCCTTTCCGCCCACTCCTCGTCGGGATGCGGCTGATCGAGCAGGGGCTGGCGTTCACCGTCGATCTCGACCTCGGCGACGCGTGCGGGAATCATCTGCCCGGTTACTCGTCCGATCCCCACATATCCGGAGCCAGGCATGTATGCGAAGACACGCGTTCCGGGTTTTAGGTTCCGCAGGCGCGAGCGTCCGCCGGCGCTGAGAAGCCCGTACTTGCTCGCCAACTCCCAGCGGTACATCATACCGGCTCGGCCGAGCGCGATGTAGAAGTCGGTGCCGTTCCACGGGCGTCTCTTGGTCCGTGACGCTCGCCTGGATTCGGCTTCGACCTGCTGCGGGTCGACCAGCCAGGTGCGAGCCAGATAGTCACGATCGTCGTCGCGGTAGTGGCGGAAGAAGACGGCGTTGATCGGCACTCCGTAGAACTCGACGATCCGGGCGGAGGCCGGGTCGAGCTCGGAGGCAATGATGGTGAATCTCTGGTCCGAGTTGACATCCTCATCTGGAATGGGAGCGAAGCGGCTGGCGAATGCCGCCTTCAGATCCGCCTCGTCGCCGTGGTAGATCTGGTAGATCTGATCGAGACGCCCCAGGTCGAGCGCCTTGATCCACGACCCGTAGTCGAGCGTCTGGGCGACAACCTCCCGCGGGGTCTTGTCGCGCTTGAGTTCGAGCACGTGGACTCGGCCCTCGTCGTCCAGCCCGAGGAGATCGACGACGCCTCCAAAGTCGGTCTTCACCTGCCGGCCGATGATGAGGAGGTCGGTCCCGGTCAGGGCGGCGGGATCCTCGGCCACCATGTCCTCAAGGCGGCGCTCGCTGTCCATTGGGGAAAGCGTGAGCGGCGCGGCTTTGTCGCCTTCCACCCGCCATATCGCCATCTCAACTGCCATCGGTGACTCCTCTGCCGACAGGCGGACTAATGATCGACGGGCTCAGCTATTGCGACCGGCGTTGGGCTTGCGGCCGTGGTTCGCCTTGGACCGGCGAGCCTTGGACCGGCGCTTGCTCGTGCGCTTCGACATGGCCCGCCATGCTACCGCCGATCGTGGTGACCGCCGCCCGCCAGCCTGATGCGAGACATCCGGGAACTGGCAGCAGAATGCACGCCTGCCGAGCGCCAGCGTCGCCAATTCTCGTCCCGAAGCGGCTGTTGTGGATGGCACACTGTGGGGGTGCTGCTGATCTACGACGGCGAGTGCGGGTTCTGCGTGCGCTGGGCCCACTGGATCGCGGCTCGGCTGCCGGCGGGGGTGCGGGTGGAGCCCTGGCAGTCGATGGACCTTGAGGAGCAGGGCCTGTCCGAGCGGGAGGCCCAGGCCGCGGTCTGGTGGATCGATGGCAAAGGCGCCGGCGCCCGGCGAGCCCGGGGTGCCGAGGCCATCGGCCGGGGTCTGGTCGCAGCCGGTGGCTTCTGGAGCGTAGTCGGGCGCCTGATCGTACATCCGCCGCTTTGCTGTCTGGCCCGACCGGCCTACGCCCTCATCGCGGCGAACCGGCATCGCATGCCAGGACCACGTCGCGGCGCGTCCTGAGCCGGGCCGCCTCCGGCCGGCAGACGGCGACCCCGGACACTCACTCCTGACAACCCCGATTGTCACCGCCGAGCCCGAACGCCGCCGACCGGCGGACGCGCCTGGTCAGCCCCGGCCGGCGGAGCTGCCTGAGCCGGGAGGCCTCGGACCGGTAGCGTCGGAAGCAATGAGACCTTCGATGGCACTTTCGCTCGCCATTCACTACCTCGACCGGGAGTTCGCTCCCGCCCCCAAGGTGCGGGCCTTCCAGCGAGCTCTGGCGGTGGCCGAGGACCTCGGCGACGCCGCACTCGCTGACAGGTCGGCCGCAGGGACGCTCACCGACCTCGACGGTGTGGGCCCCAGCACGGCCCGGGTCATCGCCGAGGCCCTGGCGGGGATCGACGACGGGTACCTGGCCGACCTCGCGCAGCGCAGCCGGGTCCCGGTCGGGGCCGGCGGGCCCGTGCTCGAGCGCCTGCGGGGCGACTGCCACTGCCACACCGACTGGTCCGACGGCGGGGCCCCGTTGCGGGCCATGGCGGAGACCGCCGCCGCGCTGGGCCACGAGTGGGTGGCGATCACCGACCACTCGGCCCGTCTCACGGTGGCCCACGGCCTCGACGAGGGCCGGCTGCGCAGGCAGATGGAGGAGATCGCGCGGCTCAACGCCGAGATGGCGCCGTTCCGGATCCTGACCGGCATGGAGGTCGACATCCTGGAGGACGGCTCGCTGGACCTGTCGGACGACCTGCTGGCGGAACTGGACGTGGTGGTGGCCTCGGTCCATTCGAAGCTGCGGATGCCGTCGGCCGAGATGACTCCCCGGATGGTGGCCGCCATCGCCAACCCCAACACCGACATCCTCGGCCACTGCACCAACCGTAAGGTTGTGGGGGGCGGCCGACCCCCGTCGGCCTTCGACGCCGAGATCGTGTTCGCGGCCTGCGCTCAGTTCGACAAGGCGGTGGAGATCAACTGCCGCCCCGAGCGCCAGGATCCGCCCGAGGAATTGCTGACGCTGGCGGTGCAGTGGGGCTGCAAGGTTTCCGTGGACACCGATGCCCACGCCACCGGGCAGCTCGAGTGGCAGCCCTACGGAGCCGACAAGGCCGTGCGCTGCGACGTTCCGGTCGACGACATCATCAACACGTGGCCCGTGGATGCCCTGCTGGAATGGACCGGCAACCGTTCGCGGAACTGAGCCGCGGCGGGCTAGCATCCGCCAGGCAACTGCCTATCGACCCTGGAGGAAGGCCCATGCATAAGCGCCTCTTTGCGCTGCTTGCGATCCTGCTGTCGTTCGCCCTGCTCGCCTCGGCGTGCGGGGACGACGAGGAAGCTGAGACCACCGCCGATCCCGAACCGGCCGCCGCCGAACCGGAGCCGGAGCCCGAACCGACCGCGGACGCAGATGACGACCACGCACACGAGGACGACGACGACCACGACGAAGCCGAACACGACCACGAGGACGAAGCCGACCACGAGGACGAAGCCGAGCCCGCGATGACCGACGTCTCCGTCGGCCTGGTGTTCGACATCGGCGGCCGGGGCGACCAGTCGTTCAACGACTCCGCGGCCGCGGGCATCGAGCGGGCCGCCGCCGAGCTCGGCATAACCTTCACCGAGGCCTCGCCCGAGCCCGACGGCTCCAACCGGGGCGAGCTGCTCCAACTCGCCGCTGACGCCCACGACATCGTGATCGGCGTCGGGTTCCTGTTCGAGCCTGACGCGGCCGCGGTCGGCGTGGAGAACCCCGACACGATGTTCGGCGTTGTCGACTCGGCCATGCTCGACTCCTCCGGCGACACTCCAGCCCCCTTCGGCGACAACATCGCCGGCCTGGTCTTCGCCGAGCACGAAGGCTCGTTCCTGGTGGGAGCAGCCGCCGCGCTCAAGTCCCAGACCGGCACCGTCGGCTTCCTCGGCGGGGTGGCCAACGTCGGCGGCCTGATCGAGAAGTTCGAGGCCGGCTTCAACGCCGGTGCGAAAGCCGTGAACCCCGACATCGAGATCATCGGCGACTACATCACCGAGGCGCCCGACTTCGACGGCTTCAACGCCCCGGACCGGGCCAAGGAGACCTCGCTGGCCATGTACGAGGAGGGCGCCGACATCATCTACCACGCGGCAGGCGGCTCGGGCGCGGGCCTGTTCCAGGCCGCTCTGGAGCAGAGCGAGGCCACCGGGTCCAAGGTGTGGGCCATCGGCGTCGACTCCGACCAGTACAACACCGCCGACGCCAGCGTGCGCGAATACATCCTCACATCGATGCTCAAGCGGGTGGACGTGTCGATCTTCGAGATGATCCGCTCCGTCATCGACGGCACCATGCAGCCGGGCCCGACCGCGTACGACCTCTCGGTGGACGGCGTGGGCTACAGCACGTCGGGCGGCTTCGTGGACGACATCGCCGGCCAGCTCGACGACCTCAAGGCTCAGATCGTCGCCGGCGAGATAGTGGTGCCGGAAGTGCCGTAGCCGCCGATCCCGGTTCGGCCGGACCTTTCGGGCCGGCTCCGAGGACGCGAGTTCCAACACGGAGACCGGGCCGGGCTAGTCTCCGGCCCGGTCTCCGTTGTAGGAGGTGCCAGTGGCACCGGCCATCGAACTGACAGGCATCACCAAGCGGTTCCCGGGCGTGGTGGCCAACGACGATATCCACCTGGAGGTGGCCGAGGGCGAGATCCACGCCATCTGCGGGGAGAACGGGGCCGGCAAGTCGACCCTGATGAAGATCCTGTACGGCATGCAGCCCCCCGACTCGGGCACGATCAGGATCCGGGGCGAGGCCGTGGCGCTGAACTCGCCGGCCCAGGCGATCGACCTGGGAATCGGGATGGTCCACCAGCACTTCATGCTGGCCGACCAGCTCACCGTGCTCGAGAACGTGATCCTGGGCGCCGAGCCGATGCGGTCGCTGGGCCGGATCGACTTCCAGACGGGACGCGAGCACCTCGACGAGGTGGGCCGAGCCTACGGGCTCGACATCAACGCCCACGACCTGGTGGAGACCCTGGAGGTCGGCGAACGGCAACGGGTGGAGATCATCAAGGTCCTCTACCGGGGAGCCAAGATCCTCATCCTGGACGAGCCGACCGCAGTGCTTGTCCCCCAGGAGGTCGACGAACTGTTCCGCAACATCCGGGAACTCAAGGCCGGCGGCGCCACCATCCTGTTCATCGACCACAAGCTCGACGAGGTCCTCGAGATCGCCGACACCATCACCGTGCTGCGTCAGGGCCGCACGGTGGGCACCGTCAAGCCCGACGAGGTGACCGCCCACGACCTGGCCGAGATGATGATCGGCTCGGAGTTGCCCGTACCCGACGCGGGCGCGTCCACAGTGACCGAGGAAGCCGCGCTCGAGCTCTCAGGTCTGAGGGTGGCCGGCGAGGGCGACCGAGCCGTGGTCGACGACGTGACCCTGAGCGTTCACCGGGGCGAGATCGTGGGCATCGCCGGGGTCGAGGGCAATGGCCAGGCCGAGCTGGTCAACGCCATCATCGGGATACAGGACCCGGATCAAGGCGTTATCACGCTGCTGGGCCGCGACATCACCCACGTATCGGTGCGGCACCGGCGCGAGATGGGCCTCGGGTACGTGCCTCAAGACCGCCACCGCGACGGGCTGCTGCTGGGTTTCACCCTCTGGGAGAACGCCGCCCTGGGCCACCAGACCGAGAAGCCGTATTCCCGCGGCCCGTGGCTGAGCCGCCCGGGCATGAGAGGACGGGCCAACCGGATCAAGGAGGACTTCGACGTCCGCTCGCCCAACATCGAGGTGTCGGCCCACGCGCTGTCGGGCGGGAACCAGCAGAAGCTGATCGTGGGACGGGAGATGGTGGCCGATCCCGCGGTGCTCATCGCCAACCATCCAACCCGCGGGATCGACGTCGGAGCCCAGGCCGCGGTCTGGGACGACATCCGCGAGGCCCGCTCACGAGGCCTGGCCACCCTGCTGGTGTCGGCCGACCTCGACGAACTGATCGGATTGTCGGACACCATCGTGGTGATGCTGCGGGGCCGCCTGGTGGCCCGCCTCGACCCCAACGACGTCACTCCCCGTGACCTCGGCGCCTACATGACCGGTGCGGCCCTGGAGGCCGAGCGAACAGGCGGAAACTCGTGAAGATCGCGGCAAGACGCTCAGCGAGGCCGTGGCCCGAGCGGCCCGTGAGCGGAGCGAACAAGAGCGGGAGATCGGAGACTGGGACCCCGTGACCGAGCGCCTCACCCATCGGTTGATGCTGGCGTCGGCGGCGCCCACCGCGGCGGTGGTGATCGCGGTGGTGCTCTCCTCGATCGTCCTGCTGATCTCGGGCAGCAATCCGCTGGCCGCCTACGCCGACATGGTCCAGCACGCCAGCAAGCTCGAGACCCAGGTGGACATCCTGAACCGGGCCACGCCCCTGTACCTGTCGGGCGTGGCCGCCGCCATCGGCTTCCGGATGAACCTGTTCAACATCGGCGTGGAGGGCCAGTACCTGCTGGCCTTCATCGTGGCAGCCCATCTGGGTGCCCAGATCGAGGTGCCGTCGGTGCTGCACATCACGTTCATCCTGGTGATCGCCATGGCCGTGGGCGGTGCGTTCTCGGGAGCGGCCGGAGTGCTGAAAGTGACCCGCGGGGTGAACGAGGTGATCTCCACCATCATGCTCAACGCGGTGGTCATCTCGGGGTTGGCCGCGTGGTGGATAGTGGCGTGGCAGGCCGGGGGCGAGATATCGGCGACCGGCGGCCGGGTCGGCACCGAGCCCATCGCCGAGAGCGGCCTGCTGCCCGACATCAATTCTTGGCTGGAGGTCTTCACCCGGGAGATCGGCCTGGGCAAGAAGCTGACGGGCGTGCTGGTCGTCGCGGTGGTGGTGGGAGTCGTCTACCACGTGATCCTGAACCGGACGGTGTTCGGCTTCGACCTGCGGTCGAGCGGCGCCAACCCGACCGCATCCCATGTCGGAGGGGTGTCGCCGAAGCGCATGGTCGTGATCGCCATGACGCTGTCGGGCGCGGTGGCCGGATTGGTCGGCATGACCGAACTGATGAACACCGGCTACTACCCGTCCAACCCGATCAGCCTGCTCGGCTTCACCGGCATCGCGGTGGCCCTGCTCGGCCGCAACCATCCGGCGGGAGTGGGCGTGGCCGCGCTGGTCTTCGCGTTCCTCGACGTCTCGTCGGGGATCCTGCAGATCTCGGGGGCCGCGTCCCGTGAGATCGTCGAGATCATGAAGGGCGTCATCATCCTGACCGCGGTCATCGCCTACGAGGTCGTGCGACGCATGCGCGAGCGCGAGGAGGCCGCCGCCGCGGCCGCCGCCATGGCCTCAAGCCCGGCAGCCGCATCATGACCGCGTGGTTGGGGCGGCTGCCGGTGTGGGCCCGGTGGATGCTCTACGCGGCCGTCGGGGTCCTGGTTCTGACGGTGGTGCAGGGCTTCGACGACACCGAGCGGCTCACTGCGGTGACTTCTTCGCAGGCCATGCTGCGCTGGGCGGTGCCCATCATGCTCGCCGGCCTGGGCGGCCTGTTCTCGGAGCGGGCCGGCATCGTGAACATCGGGTTGGAGGGGATGCTGATCCTGGGAACCTGGTTCGGCGCCTGGGGGGCCATCAACTACGGCGGCTGGGCCGGCCTGCTCATCGGCATGATCGGCGGCGCCCTCGGGGGGCTGGTCCACGCCATCGCCACCGTGTCGTTCGGCGTGGACCACATCATCTCGGGTGTGGCCATCAACGTGACCGCGCCGGGACTGGCCCGGTTCCTGTCGTCGGAGATCCTCACCGGCCACGAGGGCGGCTCGATCACCCAGTCGCCCCGGACCCCGGGGGTGGGCAGGTTCACGTTCCCGTTCCTGGCCGGAGGCGACCTGTTCGGCTGGAAGACGCCCGACGTCGGTGGATGGTTCACCAACAAGGACTGGTTCTTCGTGTCGGACTTCACCGGGCTGGCCCGGGGGCTGGTGGCCCATGTCTCGCTGGCCACCATGATCGCCTTCGCCCTGGTCCCGTTGAGCGCCTGGCTGATCTGGCGGACCCGGTTCGGGCTGAGGCTGCGCATCTGCGGCGAGCACCCGGTGGGCGGCGAGACCCAGGGCATCAACATCTACCTCTACAAGTACTCCGGAGTGGTGATCAGCGGAGCGCTGGCCGGGCTGGGCGGGGCCTTCATCGCCAGCCCGGAGCTGTCGGGCATCTACCTCGAGGGCCAAACCAACGGGCGGGGGTTCATCGGTCTGGCCGCGCTGATATTCGGCAACTGGCGCCCCGGCGGGATCATGGCCGGCGCCCTGCTGTTCGGCTACCCGTTCGGGGTGGGCCTGCGGGACCTGGACGGCTCGGCGTCCCACGCGCTCCTGCTGGTCAACACCATCGCGCTGGCCGCGGTGCTGGCATGGGCTCTGAGCCGGCACCGGCGCATCGACGCCGCCATCGCAGCCGGGCTCGGGCTGGGCGCGGCGGTGTCGTACTTCCTTTCGACGACGGTGCCCGACTGGTGGATCTCGATCCTGCCGTTCGTGATCGTGCTGGTGGTGCTGGTGTTCTTCTCGCAAAGGCTGCGGATGCCCAGAGCCGACGGCCTGCCCTACCGGCGCGGCGAAGCGTAGGAGACAGAGCGGAGTGCTCGACGAACGACAGCTCCGCGACTGGGAGCGCGACGGCTTCCTGGTGCTGCCAGACTTCGTCCCCCGCCGGCGCTGCGAAGCGCTCAAGGCCCATGTCGAGGCGATGCTGGCCGACATCGACCCCGAGCGCGACGGCGGCCTCACCGTGTTCTCCACCACCGAGCAGAGCCACGCTCAGGACGAATGGTTCCTCGGCTCGGGCGACGCAGTCCGCTGGTTCTTCGAGGACGGCGCCGTCTCGGGTGGGCGCCTCACGAGGCCGACGCCGCTGGCGGTCAACAAGATCGGCCACGCCATGCACGACCTCGATCCCGCTTTCGACTCCTTCTCCCGCACCCCGGAGTTGGCAGCGGTGGCGGCCGATCTAGGGTTCGCCGACCCCCGCCTGCTGCAGTCGATGTACATCTTCAAGCAGCCCGGCATCGGCGGCGAGGTGGTCTGCCACTGCGATCACTCTTTCCTGTGGACCGAGCCCCAGAGCGTGGTCGGGCTGTGGTTCGCCATCGAGGACGCCACCCTGGCCAACGGCTGCATGTGGGCGGTACCGGGAGGACACCGGATCCCGGCGAAGACCCGCTTCCGTCTCATCGACCCCGCCGAGCGCAGCCGCGGCACCGTCACCGACGTCCTCGACGACACCCCGTATCCCGTCGACGACCTCATGCCGCTGGAGGCCGCCGCAGGGACGCTGATCGCACTGCACGGCACCCTGCCGCACTGGAGCGCGGCCAACACCTCGGACCGCAGCCGGCACGCCTACACCATGCACCTGATCGACGGCACCGCCGACTACCTGGCCGACAACTGGCTGCAGCGCGGCCCCGACTTCCCCCTACGCGGCTTCAGGTGAAGCCGAGCGGCTACATCGGCATGACGGGACCCCGGGATCCCGGGGCAGCCCGCCTCCAGGTCACCAGCAGGTACGGCGCTGAGGCTGCGATCAGCACGAGGCTCATCCAGATGTTGACCCGCACGCCCAACAGCAGGCTGGCCGGGTCGATGCGCACCGCCTCAATCCACAGGCGGCCCAGCCCGTAACCCAAGGTGTAGACGGCCAGCAGCGAGCCGGGACGGCTCACCCGGCGCGGGTCGGTCACCCGCGCCGGCACGGCGCGGCGCACCCGGCGGCGGTCGATGCTCACCAGCAGCCCGCAAAGCAGGAGGTTCCACACCGCCTCGTACAGGAACGTCGGATGGAAGGTCTCCACATCCAGGTACTGGGCCGGACGGTGCGCCAAATCGATCTCCAGTCCCCACGGCAGGTCGGTGGGCGAGCCGAACAGCTCCTGGTTGAACCAGTTTCCGAGGCGGCCGATGGCCTGAGCCAGCGGCAGGCCGGGGACGACGGCCGCGATCACCTCGCCCTGGTTCATGTGCTGGCGCCGGGCCATCCACACACCGACCAGGATTCCGGCCGCCATCCCGCCCGGTATTCCCAACCCCCCCTTCCAGATGGCGAAGACCTCCAGCCAGCCGGCGGACTGGAACTTCTTCCAGTCGGTGATCACGTGATAGAGGCGGGCGCCGATCAGGCCGGCAGGAACCGCCCACAGCGCGATCCGGCTGATCTGGTCGGGATCGCCGCCCCGGGCCTCCCAACGGCGCCGCGACAGCCACACCGCAGCCAGCACGCCCAACGCGATCATCACTCCGTAGGCGCGCAACTCCAGAGGCCCCAGGCTCAGACCGTTGCTGGGCGGGCTCGGTATCGACGCGATCAAGACGCTGGTCATTGCACCATCAAATCGCCGGCCTTCGGCTCACCTTCGGAGCGAGTGCGAACGGGCGGCAGCAGGTCGCGTCGCGGCGGTGCCACTCCCGCTCTTGTTCGCCTCGCTCACGGGCCGCTCGGGCCACGGCCTCGCCCCTTCGGCCTCGGAAAGATACGCACGAGTCGCTTCCTATCCGCGCGCGGGCTACGCGGCATCCACCCGCCCCTTCGGCCTCGGAAAGATACGCACGAGTCGCTTCCTATCCGCTCGGCCTCTGGGCCAGGATGCGCTGCCGGGCGGCAGCGAGATCGTCGGCGGGTTCGACCACCGCCGCGATCAGCCCGGGCACGGCAGAGAGCCGGTTCGCGGCGAAGAACCGGGCCAGGACGGCGCGGTCGGCAGCTGCGTCGGGATCGCCCAGCCGCGCGGCCGCCAGCGCGCCGTCGGCCAGAGCCGCCGCCCCGGTGGTGACCGCCAGCATCCTCAGGAAGGCGTCGGCGCCCGCCAGCCGCGCCACGGGCCCGGCCTCGAGCAGGAACTCGGTGGCCGTACCGGCGGCCTCGACGGCGGCCTCGAGGTGCGGCTGCACCGGAGCCAGGTCACCGCACCCGTCGAGCGCCTCCGCGGTGGTCCGGATCTGCGCCAGGTGGTCGCGCACCACGCCACCGTCTCGCGTCGAAAGCTTGCGGCCGACCAGGTCGGCGGCCTGGATGCCGTTGGTTCCCTCGTAGATCGGGGCGATGCGGGCGTCGCGGTAATGCTGGGCCGAGCCGGTCTCCTCGATGAAGCCCATGCCGCCGTGCACCTGGAGACCCACGCTGACCAGTTCGCAGCCCACGTTGGTGGCCCACGCCTTGCTCAGCGGCGTCAGCAGCGCGGCCTGCTCGACGGCGGACTGGCGCTGCGAAGCATCGGATTCGTGCGAGGCGCGGTCGATCGCCTCGGCGTTGCGATAGGCGAGGCCCCGCATCGCGCTGATGCTGGAGCGCATGTCCAGCAGCATGCGGCGAACGTCGGGATGGTCGATGATCGCCGAGGGCTCGCCCGCCGGCGCGCCCGGCGCCCGGCCCTGGCGGCGCTCATGGGCATGGGCGAGAGCCTGCTGGTAGGACCGCTCCGCGATGGCCACCCCCTCCAGGCCCACGCTCAGGCGGGCGTGGTTCATCATCGTGAACATGGCCCGCATGCCGCCGTTCTCCTCGCCTACCAGGAAGCCCAGCGCGCCCTCGCCGTCGCCGTAGGACATGACGCAGGTGGGGCTGGCATGGATGCCGAGCTTGTGCTCGATCGAGACGCAGAGCAGGTCGTTGCGGGCACCGGGCGACCCGCCGGCCGCGGGCAGGTGCTTGGGCACCAGGAAGCAGCTGATGCCCCTCGTGCCGGGCGGCGCGCCGGGGGTGCGGGCCAGCACCAGGTGCACGATGTTGTCGGCCAGGTCGTGCTCGCCGTAGGTGATGAAGATCTTCGTGCCGTGCAGACGGTACGAGCCGTCGGGCTGCGGCAGGGCCCGGGCCGCGACCGCGCCCAGGTCCGAGCCGGCCTGCGGCTCGGTCAGGTTCATGGTGCCGGTCCAGTCCCCCGAGGCCATCCGCGGCAGGTACAGCGCCTTCTGCTCGTCGGTGCCGTGCGCGCTCAACATGTTGATGGCGCCCTGGGTCAGCAGCGGGCACAGCGACCAGGACATGCAGGCCGAGGTGAACATCTCCTCCACCGCCAGCCCGACGAGGTGGGGGAAGCCGCCGCCCCCGTACTCGGGATCGATCGACAGCGCGCCCCAGCCGGCCTCCACATAGGAGCGGTAGGCCTCCCGGAAGCCGGTGGGCGTCGCCACCGAGCCGTCGTCGAGGCGGCGGGCGCCTTCGGTGTCGCCGACCCGGTTGAGCGGTGCGATCACCTCCTCGGCGAACCGGGCCGCCACCGCGAGGACCTGGTCTACCACGTCGGCCTCAACGTGCTCGAAGGCCTCCAGTTCGGCCAGGCCGTCAAGGTCGGCGACATGGCGCAGGTTGAAGGAGATCTCGTCGAGGTCGACCCGGAAGTCACTCACGCCAGCGAGAGTATCCCTGCACGGCGGACTCTGTTGGTCCGTTCAATCCGCGGCGGTCGTTGATCACGCTGTTGATCTCGGCACCGACCAGCAAGCCCATGGCCAGCAGGTAGAGCCAGACCAGCAGGATCAGCGCCCCCCCGAGCAATCCGAACACAGCGTTCACGCCGCTGGAAGCGGCATCGAGGTAGATCCGGAAGCCCAGCGACACCGCCAACCACCAAACGGTGCTGACCACAGCCCCGGGCAGGTCGGTGCGCCACGGGGTGCGACGGCGGGGCGCGAAGTGGTAGAGGGAGGCCGCCCAGCAGACCACCACCACGAACACGACCGGCCAGCGGAACCAGTCCCACGCGGTGGTGAACGCGCTGCCGGCCCCCAGACGATCGGCGATCTCCTCGCCGCCGCCGAACAGGGGGCCGACGACGACCATGGCAGCCACCAGGGCCGACACCAGCACAGTGAAGAGGGTCAGCACGAAACCCATGATCCGGGTGGAGACCCAGTTACGGCGGTGCTCGTGGCCGTAGGTGACGTCCAGGGCGCCGACCACGGCAGTGAAGCCTCGCGACGAGGCGTACGCGGTGAGCACGACACCGGCGGTTATCAGCCCCGCGTTGGGGCGGTCGAACAATTCCTTGACGGTCGCCCGCAGCGTGTTGTCGCTGCCGAACGTCTCGACCACCCGGTCCAGGAGCCATTGCTCGGTGTCGGCGGCCGCGCCCGCCCCGATCACGACGTCGAGCGAGCCCAGAGCGGCTGCGAACACGAGCACCGCCGGGAACAGCCCGAGCAGTCCGAAGAAGGCGATCTCGGCCGACAGACCGCCTACCCGTGCCCGGGACCACTCGCGGCGAAAGTCGTTGACCAACCGGTGTGCCTCACGCCAGAGCGTGGGACGGGAGGGCAGCGAGAGACGCGCCATGCCCGACCGATACTACGGTCCACAGGCAGCAGCCGAGGCAGGCCGAGATCAGCTGCAGCCGCTGGTGGCGCCGCAGTCGGCACACACGTAGCACGAGCCGGCCCGGCGCATGGGAACGCCGCAGGTCATGCAGAACGGCGCACCCAACTCGAGTTGGGCTATCAGCTGCGCGGGTGAGGGGACCGACGGTGGATCAGGCGGCAGGTCGTGCCCCTGCTCGGTCTCGGTGACCTGCTCCTCGACGCCCGGCAGCGTCGGCTGGGTTCGCTCGCCCGTGGTGAAGACGCCGAGCGCGGCTCGCTCGTCGGGCGTCAGGTACATCACGGCCAGCTTGCGGAACAGGTAGTCCATGAGGCTGGTAGCGATCCGGATGTCGGGATCGTCGGTGATGCCGGCCGGCTCGAACCGGACGCCCACGAACGTCTCCACGAAGGCCGCCAGCGGAACCCCGTACTGCAGCCCGTGGCTGAGCGAGATCGCGAAGGCGTCCATGATCCCGGCCAGGGTGGAGCCCTGCTTGGAGACCTTCACGAAGATCTCGCCGGGACGGCCGTCTGGGTACTCCCCCACCGTGACGAACCCCTTGCAGTCGGCCACACGGAACTCGAAGGTGCGCGACCGGCGCGATCTCGGCAGCCGCCGGCGTACCGGCTCGGGCACTGACCCGGCCGGCGGAGCCACGCCGGGGTCCGGGCCCGACGCCGCCGCGGCGGCGTCGGTGGACCGCTGGGCTTCGCCGAGGGTGAGCGGCTGGGCCACCTTGGAGCTGTCGCGGTAGATGGCCACCGACTTCAGGCCGAGCCGCCAGGCATCGATGAACAACTGCTCGACATCGCCGGCGGTCGACGACGCGGGCATATTCACGGTCTTCGAGATGGCACCGGACAGGAACGGCTGCACCGCGGCCATCATCTTGACGTGCCCCGAGGCGCTGATGGCGTTGTCGCCCAGCGAACAGGCGAACACGTCCCGGTGCTCGGGCTTGAGCGACGAGCCCTCCACAGTGTGGTGCGCGGCGACGTGGTCCCCGATCTGATCGGCCTGCTCGGTGTCGTAGCCGAGCCGCCGCAATGCCCTGGGGATCGTCGTGTTGACGATCTCCATGGTCCCGCCCCCGACCAGGCGCTTGGACTTGACCAGCCCCAGGTCGGGCTCGATTCCGGTGGTGTCGCAGTCCATGAGCAGCCCGATCGTGCCGGTGGGCGCCAGCACCGTGGCCTGGCTGTTGCGCACGCCGTGGCGGTCGGCCCGCTCGCAGGCTTCGTCCCACGCCAGTTGCGCGGCCTCGAGCAGGTCGGCGGGCACGAACTCCTCAGCTATGGAGGCGGTCGCGCTCCGGTGCTGGTCGAGCACGCGCAGCATGTGCTCGCGATTGTCGTGGAAGCCGGCGAAGGGTCCCAAGCGCTCGGCCAGTCGGGTGGAGGTGAGATAGGCCTCGCCGGTCATCAGCGCGGTGATGGCCGCGGCCACGGCCCGGCCCTCGTCGGAGTCGTAGGGAAGGCCCAGCGCCATGAGCAACGCGCCCAGGTTGGCGTAGCCCAGGCCGATCTGGCGGAAGGCCCTGGTGGTGTCGGCGATTGCCGGCGTCGGATAGTCGGCGTGACCGACGAGGATCTCCTGGGCCGCGAACACCACCTGCACCGCCCGTCTGAACCCGGCGACGTCGAAGGTCCCCTCGACGTCGAGGAAGCTCAGCAGGTTGATCGAGGCCAGGTTGCAGGCGCTGTTGTCGAGGTGGACGTACTCCGAGCAGGGGTTGCTGGCCGTGATGGGGCCGGTGGACGCGGCGGTGTGCCAGCGGTTGATGGTGGTCGCGAACTGCACGCCGGGGTCGGCGCACTGCCAGGCGGCCTCGGCCATCTCGCTCAGGATCGAGCGGGCCGGCACTCGCTTGAGCACCGAGCCGTCGGTGCGGGCGGTGAGATCCCAGTCGCCGCCCTCGAGCGCGGCCTGCATGAACTCGTCGGTGACCCGGACCGAGTTGTTGGCGTTCTGGTACTGCACGGAGTCCGAGTCGGCGCCGTCGACACTCATGTCGAAGCCGGCCGCGGCCAGCGCACGCGATTTGCGCTCCTCGCGGGCCTTGCACCAGATGAAGTCCTCGATGTCGGGATGGTCGGCGTCGAGCACCACCATCTTGGCGGCCCGCCGCGTCTTGCCTCCCGACTTGATGGTGCCGGCCGACGCGTCGGCGCCCCGCATGAAGCTCACCGGTCCCGACGCGGTGCCCCCGCCGCTGAGGGCCTCGGAGCTGGCCCGGATGCGCGACAGGTTCACCCCGGCGCCGGAGCCCCCCTTGAAAATCCGGCCCTCCTCGGCGTACCACTCCAGGATCGACTCCATGGTGTCGTCGACAGACAGGATGAAGCACGCCGATGCCTGCTGGGGCACCCCGACCACCCCGATGTTGAACCACACCGGCGAGTTGAAGGCGGCCCTCTGGGTGTACAGCAAGTGTGAGAGCTCGGCACGGAACAGCGAAACCTCGGACTCGTCGGCGAAGTAGCCGTCGCCGTCCCCCCAGCGTGTGATCGTGCCGACGATGCGGTCCACCACCTGCCTCAGCGACCATTCTCGGGAGGGGGTGTCCAGCGCCCCGCGGAAGTACTTCTGGGCCAGGATGTTGGTCGCGTTCTGCGACCAGGCGGACGGCACCTCCACACCCCGCTGCTCGAACGCGACCGACCCGTCGCTGTGGTCGAGCAGGCGCGCGTCGCGCCGCTCCCAGACGATGCCGCGCCGCTCCCAGACGATGCCGTCGGCTGGGTCGTCCGCCGCGTCCGGCTGAAGGTCGGTGCCAGCGAGAAGGTTGTTCTGCTCGGAGGCCAGAGTCATCGTGTTACCCCGTTGAAATTCTACCGGACGCGCTTCGGGCCGACCCTGGGCCCGACCCTACGACGCCGGCAGCCGGACTCGACGACGAGGCTGTGGAAGGGCCTCGGGATTGCTGTGCACAACGCTGTGCATATGCAGGCCGGCCGTCCAGAGATTCCTCTGAGCCTGTAGAGAACCGCTCGCCGGTGCCGACGGGCTCGGGACGGTACCTTCTGATCGTGCGAAGACTGGTGCCGGGACCGGTCACCGAGGTAGACCCGATGGAGCTCTACCCGGCCCTGCCGCGCCCCAGGCCGGCTGACCGGCCGTGGGTGATGCTCAACATGATCTCCTCCGCCGACGGCGCCACCGCGGTCGACGGGACCAGCGGGGCGCTCGGAAGTCCTGCCGACCAGGCCGTGGTGTCGGCCGCGCGGGCGTGCGCCGACTGGATCGTGGCTGCGGCCGACACGGTGCGGGCCGAGCGCTACGGCGTGCCCCGGACGGGAGCCGCGTCCCGGCGGGCGCGACGCGCCGCTGGACGCGCCGATCGGCCCAGGCTGGCCGTTGTCAGCGCCAGCCTGGACCTCGACCTGGCCCTGCCGCTGTTCGCCGATCAGCGCCCCGGCGACGACTTGCCGGTGATCCTCACCGGCCGGGACGCACCGACCGACGCAGCGGAGCGACTCGAGTCCGTCGCCGAGGTGGTGAGACTGGCCTCGGCCCGGCCCCAGCCGGCCGAGATCCTCGCCGAACTGGAACGCCGCGGGGCCGCGGTGGTGCTCTCGGAGGGTGGTCCCTCGTTCAATGCCCAACTCGCCGACGCCGGATTGATCGACGAGCTGTGCCTGTCGATCGCGCCGCTGGTGGCGGGCGGAGCCAGCACCCGGATCGTGCACGGGTCGCAGAAGACCGTTCCCTTGAACCTGTCCATAGACCATCTTCTGGAAGCCTCCGGCACGCTGTTCGTGCGCTACGTCGCAGAAGGAGCCGCCGCTACCGCGTCGTCCGGCTGACCGGGCTGCTGCCACGGGCCGATGGCGACCGGCGAGTCTCCGGCCGCATCAAGGAAGATCTGCTGGCCCGGCTCCAGCGCGGCGCCGCCCACTGCATCGGCCAGTTCGTGGACTAGACCCCTGGGATCGGTGCCCGGCGCAATGGCCACAGCAATGTCCCACAGTGTGTCGCCGGGCTTGACGATGTAGACGCCGGGCAGTTGCGCCGGAATCGTGACCTCCCCCGTGGATGGCCAGGGGTTGGCCTCGCCGGGCGGCACGCGATCCGGCCGGGCCGCGACCACTGCCAGCGTCAAGACCGCGGCCGCGACCACGGCCGCTACGACCCGGCGG
Source organism: Acidimicrobiaceae bacterium (assembly GCA_009844405.1). Taxonomy (GTDB): domain Bacteria; phylum Actinomycetota; class Acidimicrobiia; order Acidimicrobiales; family Aldehydirespiratoraceae; genus Aldehydirespirator. Next base: position 88 of record VYBO01000083.1, on the reverse strand, counting down.
CGGCGGTACACCGACTCCGGCAGCCGCACGGACCGGGGCGGCGGGGATGCCGGAACTGCCGAGACGTCGGCGGGGACCAGGGTGAGGG
>VYBO01000141.1 GCA_009844405.1 Acidimicrobiaceae bacterium | reverse complement strand
GGCTGCTGACACCGAGGCTCAACCCAAAAGTCCACCACTCCACGGGACGCTCCCATTGACGGCTGCGGCTGGCACGGAAACCCCGACCACTTGGCACGGGAAAGCTGCGGAGTCGGCCCCCGCAAGTCGCCCCCGCCCTAGTCCTAGAGGCCGGCTAAGTTGAGTCTGTGACGTCGCTCAGCGACTACCTCGATCTGACGGTCGAGCAGGCACGTTCTCAGTGGGGCCAAATCCTCGCCCGTAAGCCCAAGAAACGCCAGGACCCGTATACCCCTGTCGAAGCGATCCTGTGCTACGGGCTGTTCTACGTGGTCGACCCTCACCGCCATGGAGGATCCTCCAGGAAGCGAATGCCGCCGATCGTTCACGAACTGGCGCGACTATTCGTGAGACCGCCTGGATCACTCACCAACAAGATGATGAACCTCGACGGCTCATGGGCTCATGCCCCCAAGCATGAGTGGCAGTTCTTCATCGAGATGGTTCGTGGTGGCGATCAGTTCCCGCAGCTCTACCAGCGAGTGCTGCTCTCGGCGCGTGACATGGGCATCGGTCCTGCCGATCTGCCTGACTTCGTTCCCGCTGAAGGTGACTTCGACCTTCTTGGCCAAGGAGAACTGTCCGGGCGTACGCTCGAGACGGTCGTAGCCGTCCAGGCAGCGAGTCATCGGTTACGCGAGATGGCAGGTGAGCATGAGACCACTCGACTCGTTGAGCAGTCCGTTCGCCTGGGTCAGCATCGCTTCGCCCGGTCAGTGCTGGCCAACTACGACCACACCTGTGCATTCTGCGGCTTCTCGCCTCGCTCGCTGCCTCGCCACAGGCTCCTGGCCGCGTCACACATCAAGCCGTGGGCTGACTGCGATGATCAGGAACGTCTGGATGTGCAGAACGGTGTCGCTGCTTGCGGAGTGCATGACGCGGCCTTCGACACCGGGCTCATCACAATCAATGGTGGTCTCGGAGTACACAAGGCTCGCATACTTCAGTTGAGCGTCAAGCAAGATCCTGGTGCCGACAACTACTTTGAGGCAATGATGAGGGCGGAGATCGTCCTGCCTGCGGAAGCGATTCGACCCGGCGAGCCCTACCTGGTCTGGCACCAACAGCGGATCTACAAGGGGTAATTTCTGCGTCCCGATCCTCGATCGGCTTGGAAATGGCGAGACGGGTTGCGGTGTCGTCGAGCCATTCCATGTCGTAGCGCGAGCACCGCTGCAAGAAGGTCGCGGCGGCGTCGGATTCGAGTTCTTCCTCAAACGGCGGCAATGCTGCGCCCGCGAAGGCGATCGGTCGCTTTTGGGGTCCTTGCAAGTCGGTGTTTGAGGGTGGGCGTCGCCGCCATGAAGTTGCGGTAGAGCTGCTGGGCGTCGGACACGAAGCCTTCCATGTGGCGGTCGGCGTCGGCGGCCAGCGCGTCGACAGAGTCCTCGCCAGGATCGACTCCAGGGCCTGACGCAGGCGTTGATGACTCTGGCCTCCACAAGATTCGACAATCTTCTGTGCAATATCGCCAGGACAGGATGTCTGTCGAGAAGATCGTCCAATCATGCTTTGTGGTAGCGCCTTCCCCGGGTTCGTCCCTCGGCACGCGCCAAGCCCATCCCGACCAAGCCGTTCAGCAGCCCACGGACGGTCGATGCGTTCTCGCCGAGCAGTGCTGTCCCCTCCGACGTTGAGATGCTCCCGCGTTGCTGGATCGCGTCGTACAGCAGTTGGCCCTTCCGGCTCTGTGCTTCCATCCCCCCGCTGCCCGCTCGCAGCACGATCTCGTCGGAGAGTTCGTACCGACTGCCACCTCTCTCGCCGACACGCACCAGCAGGCCCTTGGCCACCGCGCCCGACAGCAGTCCGCCCACATCGGAGTCTCCCAACACCTGACGCAACCGGCGCGGCGTGACGAACCTTTCCCGGCGGGCAACGACCAGCGCGCGGCGCTCGCCCACTGTCATCGGATACTGACCGAGCAGCGACAACCACACCTGGTCCTCGACATCGACCAGAAAGCGGTTGCGTAGCGTCACAGTCACAGAACTCTCGGACGAGAAGAAGATGGGCGGCTCCATGAGGCGGGCCTCCATCTCCCGGTACATCCGGTCCACTCCCTCGCCGTACTCCTCAACGAGCCCGGCCATCTTGAGGACGCGCATGATCCGTCTGTTCCGGCTGTAGTGCTCTTCCCTCATGTTCGCGGTGGTGATGTGGCCGGGCAGTGAACCTGGACTGCGCACCTCGATGCGGTCATCCCAGACAGTGACGTCGACTGTGGTACCGACGAGGCCATAGTCCCGGTGGGCAAGCGCATTCAGAATCGCCTCCCGCAGAACGGATTCCGGATACTCGGGCAGGGTCTCGCGCTTGACGCCCCTTACGACGGCATATTGCTTCGTGTGTCGCGAGATGAACCTCAAGCAGTCGTCAACGATCCGGCTGAGTGGCCCTGAACACTCGGTCCGCGCCGACGTCGGACCCGGACCGGGGCCTACTCCCTCGCGCCGCACCAGTTGAACCGACGCTCCGCGTACGTACTTCCCCGGATAATCAACGAAGAGCACGGCTGCGGCACGCAGCACACTCGCGTCCGAAGGATGTGCACCCGGAAGCGCTACTCCTAGGTCCACAAGCGCTCGCAGCGTGCCTTCCTGTTCGACGGACGGTCGCTCATCGGCTTCCAGGACCCCATTGAGCACGGACAAGTCCACGTCAGCCAGCCGGAACCCTCCAACGGGTTCGTCTTCACCCGAACGATCCTCTCGTTGACGGACGAACCGTGCGAAGGCGTCTCCTCGCAGCGGCTGGGAGTCACCTCCAACTCGTCGGAGCAATCTGCCGTCAGGGGTCGTGACGACGCGGCCACGAATCTCAGGCACTTCCGTCACGGTGATCTCCGACTCGCCCACCAGCACCGATCTAACCCGCACCTCGACGTCGCATTCGTTCGCGAACCGCATTATGCGATCCAGCGTGTTCTGCGACAACGGGCATCCGGTGATCGTTAGATCGGGCGAAACGCCATGGACGATCAGCCCGCCGTCAGTCATGGCCATGGCCGGGATCGTCTTGAGAATGTCTTCAGGAACGCCGCGCTTGAAGTCCAGGGTCTGGTGCTCGACTCGACCGAACAGTCCCCAGAAGTCATCCTCAGACAATCGCTCTGGGATGTCGTCAACGAGTACGCGGCGGGCCATGTTCAAGATTCTAACATCTTTAGGGAAAAGGCCTCTGCACATCGAATGTTGGTTCAAGATTGAAGAATCTTGAACTGGCCCGGACCCAAGCGCCGCAGCCCTTCTCGTCAGTCGTTGGTATCGTCGAGGGTCTACTGGTGCCCGTCGGCTTGAGCGCGGGCGCGGATCCAGTCACGGGCGGCGTGGTGGGCGAGGTCGATGCGGCCCCGGCCGGTGGAGACGATCATCCCTGCTCGGATGAGCCGCTGCCTGTACACACCGGCATAGCCGACATCCACATCGAGGCGGCCGGCCGCCTCCGACAAGCGCGACTCGCCGTCGTCTGTGGCCATTGCAATCAGGAATCGACGATCGACGTCTGAGAGTCCCTTCCATGTCGGTCCCAGGACCAGCCTTCCAACACGATGCGGAGCCCTTCGGCAGCCTCCAAGCCGCCGTCGGTAGACGGCGCGGCCGGTTCCCACTCGACCCCGAATCCCGCTGCGGTCACGCTCCTGACCCGCCTGCTGGGATCCTCATCCAACTCGCCCAGCAGCCGTTCGGCAGCGCGCGTGAGCCGGCCGAGCAGTCCCGTCAGCCAGGCGTCCTCCGACAACGTCAGCCACCCCTTGCCCTGGGCTACAGCTTGCGCAGCGTCGAGCATGACGGTCTTCCCCGAGCCCCGGACGCCGAGGAACAGAGTCGTGTAGTCCGGATGAGTGTGCCCCGTCTCGAGCGCGTCGTCGATATTGTCGAGGATGTCGTCGCGGCCCGCGATCACGGGCGGTGCCGCGCCGAAGGTGGGCGAGAACGGGTTCCTGCCGGCCAATTTGGGGGTCCTTGCATGTCGGGTCGGGGTGCCGACAGCCTAACCCCTCCCAAACGGTCCCTTTGTGGGGTTTAGTGCTTTTGTGAGCTTTAGTGTTCAGGGGGTGGAGGTCGCCGCCATGAAGTTTCGGTAGAGCTGCTGGGCGTCGGACACGAAGCCTTCCATGTGGCGGTCGGCGTCGGCGGCCAGCGCGTCGACAGAGTCCTCGCCTAGCACCGACTCCAGTGCCTGGCGGTAGGCGGGAATCTCGCCCCAGTCGTGGACGGTGTCGTCCTCGACCTCGACATGGTACTGCATCGACCAGGCGCACGGCCCCACCCGCATTGCCTGCACCCGACACACCGGGGAGCTGGCCAGCACCACCGCGTCCTCCGGCGGCTGGGCCACGCACACCGAGTGCCACTGGAGAGCGTGCTGCTGCTCGGCCATCCGGTCGAAGATCGGGTCGGCGCGGCCCTCCGGCGTCAGCTCCACGGGAAGCACGCCGATCTCGGGCGGGCGCTGCGGGCCGCACGTGCCGCCCAGGGCGTCGGCCAGCAGCTGATGGCCGAGGCACACCCCCAGGAACGGCTTTTGCAGCCCGCGCACCCAGCGGCGGATGGCCCGCTTCTCGGGCACCAGCCACGGATGCTCCTCCACGTCCCAAACATCCATCGGACCGCCCATCACCCACATGGCGTCGTAGTCCTCCAGCGGCGGGATGGGCTCGCCCTCGTCGAGCTCCACCGCGGTCCAGGAGATGCCGTCCGCCCTCAGGAAGTCGCGCAGGCGGCCGGGATGCTCGCAATCGATGTGCTGTAGGACCAGCAGACGCACGCCGCGAAGCTACCCCAGCCGCGGGCGGGCACCGTGGTCGGGCAGTACCCTGTGATCGCAACGCCCAACGCCCCCAGGAGACGGCCGCGTGAGGGAATTTATGCTCGAAGGCCGCGTGTCTTGGAGCTCGGATCGGCCGGGGCGAGACCGGACGCTGGCGGTGGGCCCGGCGCGGATCGGTGTACCGCGGATCGGTGGACTGCTACGACTGGCGTCCGCCCTCGGCTTCGTGGCGGCCACCGCCCTGGCGGCGGCGCTCGTCGCGGCGACGGCCGGAGCAGCGGCCGCCGGTCTCGGGGCTCGCTGGGCCGCCAGGCGCCGGGAGCAGGGACTGGATGATCCCGTCGCGATCGTGCAGCAGAGGGCCCGCCAGGCCAGAGAGTGGATCGACGCCCGCTGGTCGCCGGAAGACCACGCGCCCGGCAGCGACCTGTAGCCATCAGGGTCTGGGCGCGCCCACCACCGGCGCAGGGTCTCAGAAAGCCAGTTCCGGCACCGTCTCCACCCGGTAGCTCAACTCGATCGGCGTCAGGCCCGGGCCCGACAGCCTCGCCCGGAAGCCGGTGCTGGGCCGGATGTCGCCGATCACGGGCACCGTGCCCGTGAAGGCCACGAAGCAGCCCGGCGGCCGGCCGGCCCACGGGACGGCCGCCACCAGCTCGAGCGGATGCAGGTTGGCGGCCGCCGACCCGTCCTGGTACACCACGTCGCCGTCGATGCGGCTGCGCAGCACGAGGTCGTCCCAGCGGTCCCCCACCCCCGCCGCCGGCCAGCCCGACCGGGCCAGCGGCTTGGGGCACACACCCTTCGAGGCGACGATGTCGACCGCCTCCATGGTCCGGTCGGTGTGGTCGGAACCGAGCGTCGCGAAAGTCTCGTCGCCGTCGACCACCACCACGATCTCGGCCTCGCCCGAGGTGTTCGGCCCGGCCACGGCTATCGACGGCTCCTGCGTGATCAACCCGGGCGGGAACACCATGAACAGCGGGATGCTGGCCGGGCGGGGCACGCCGAGGGCGGCCAGCTCGTCGATGTGGTGCTCGACCGCGGCCCGGTCCCGGCCCGCGTAGCCGATCACGACCAGGACGGCGGGCGCGAACAGCCGCTCGGTGCCGTCGATCTCAAGCCGCAGGGCTACCAACCCGTCCTGCCGCATTTGTGCGCAATTGAGCCGCCTCAGTCGGCATATCTGCTCACAGAACGGGCGGCTACGGGTTGTAGCCGCCGGTACGGAACTCCACCATCAGCACACCCGACTCGCTGCGCCACGGCCCGTGCGGCATGCCCGGCGGGCGACAGGCGTACATGCCGGCGGTGAACGTCTCGCCCAGCCGCAGGTCGGTGAGGTCGCCCTGCACGATGTACACCTCCTCCCAGAAGTGATGGGTGAGCACCCCGTTGGGCGACGAGTCCACCCCCGGCGCGAAGCGCATCAGCCGGGTGTAGGCCCCGTCGGGCCGGCCGGCGGTGGACAGGATCATCTCGTCGATGCCCTCCACCGGGCCGCCCGCGGGGCGCCACGGCCCATCGGGAATGTGGAACTCCAGCTCAGGTTTCTCGGCCATGGGCGATCACCCCAATTCGTAGACCTTCGGCTCTAGGCGGTGGTTGATGTTGCGGGCGCCGTCGGCGGTGATCACGTAGGAGTCGCCCATGAACACGCCCTTGATGATGTCGGTGGTGCACGGGTGGATCTCCACGCACAGCGCCATGTTGGGCTCCAGCACCACGTCCTTGTCGGGCCGGTGCGACGTGCCCACGAACGGCCCGGCGTCGATCGGGTTGAACACGCCGTGCACCAGCGGCGCCACGATGGTGTAGCCCCGCTCGGTGATGATGCTGCCCGCGGCCCGCAGCTCCTTGGCGGTGCATCCGGGCTTGAGCTCGGCCACCACCCGGTGGTAGGCCTCCAGCATCACGTCCAGCAGGTCGGCGTAGTCGGGCGGCGGCTCGGAGAACACCATCGCCTTGCCCGTCTGGGCCTCGTAGCCGTGCGGGTCGCGGGCCCCGACCTCCATCAGCAGCACATCGTCGGAGGTGATGGTGCGCCCGATGGGCCGGGGCCGCTGGAAACCGCTGGTGGGGCTGCTCATCGACTCGCTGCCGGCCAGGACCATGCACGGGATCTCGCCCCGCTCGGCGGCGATGGTGGAGTAGATGATCCGGAACAGGTCGTGCTCGGTCATGCCGGGGCGGAGCTGCTCCATCACCGCCACCTGGGTGGCGTCGCCGATGCGGGCCGCCTCCTCCAGGCAGGCGACCTCCTCGGCGGACAGCACCAGCCGCATCTTCCAGAACTCGTCGGAGAACTCCGCGAACTCGATCTGCGGGTAGGTCCCCGTGAGGGCGGCCCAGTGGTCCCGCGACACCGACAGGTACGGGGTGGGGTTCACGATGCCCACCCTGCCCCGGTGCAGGCCCAGCTCGTCGAGCCGGTCCACCAGGATGGTGCGGGTGTTGAGGGCGCCGCGCACGTCGGGGAAGATCGAACGGGTGACCCGGTCGGGCAGGCGGGCGTTGAGGCCGAGGATGGCCAGGGTCGGCTCGCCCTCGGCGGGAAAGATCACGAAGCTGTCGAGCTCCATGGTCCCCATGTAGTTGGTGATCCACCGCACGTTGGCCCAGCCCCGGTCCCACAGATGGGCGGCGCCGGCCACCAGCAGGCAGTCGAGGCCGTGCTCGGCCATGAAGCCCCTCACCAGGTTGTGGCGCCGCTCGAACTCGGCTTCGGAGAACGTCGGCCAGTCGTAGGCGTCGTGGTTGATCGGGTGGGGGTAGGTGATGGCCCTCGGCCCGAACTTCGGGGCCGACATCACATCGGTCATGGGTTCTCCCTTTGCTGCGAACCGCGGCTCGTCACGGAGCCACCAGAACGGCCTCCGCGGTCGGGTTGTGGATCGTGGGACCGCAGAACGCCGGAACCTCGCCGCCCTTCACGCTGGTCTCGACCCGGCCGAGGACCGGCACTCCCGCGTGGGCCAAGACCTCTCCGACGATCCGCTCGATTGCGCTCGCGGCCTGCGGTTGTGCGCCGCTGAGGCCGACCATGGAGAAGTCGAGCCTGAGGCTGGCATCCCCCAATGAGGCGGTGACCAAGAACTCGGTCACATCGCCGCGGCCTCCAAGGAACTCAGTAGCCCGCTCGATGATCGCCTCCATGGCGGCCGCCTCCAGAGGCTCGTCGGAGGTCACGGGCGCCGTGACGACGATGTCGCCCCGATAGCTATCCACTGTCGCTCCCCCTGGCCCATCGAGCGCATTTCGCGAACGCCCGGCGCACCTGCGCCACCGGCCTCGGTTTGGTGATCCCCACAGCCACGATGATCATCTCATCATATGGGCAGGGGCATCGGGCAAGGTAGGCGTGAGTGGCGCGCCGGACGGTCCACCCCGATCGCTCGGCCTGAAGCAGCAGGCTCTGCAGTCTCGGGTCCGGGTGCGCAGGCCTGGCCATGGCCCGGCACGGTACATGCGGTAGTGGTCACGCCACCGACAGAGCGGCAGAGCGGCGGTGGTCGGCTGCGCCGTAGGTCTTGCCGGACTGGGGGTTCACGCCCGCGATGGTGCAGCTTCCGAACAGGTCGGCGTCGGCAGGCGTTTCAGCGGCCACCGCGTGACCCCGCCGGGCCAACTCCGCGTCGAGGCCGGCAGGGAAGGCCGGTTCGAGGAACAGCAGGTCGTCGGAGTCGGGGAGTCGGGGCGCTCCCGACAACCAGCGGGGGCGGTCGACTGCGTCCTGGGGTGCGGCGCCGTCGTCGATGATGGACCGCAAGACTTGGAAGTTGGTCTGGACCTGGCCCCTCCCGCCGGGGGTGGCCCCAACCAGCCGCCGGCCGCGATCAGCGACGTGGTAGCCGACCAGAGTGTGCAGCGGTCGCCAGGGTCGGAGCGTTCCCTCGGCCCGTCCGAGTTGGGCGGGCTGCTTGGCCAGCCGGTCGTTGAGCACGATCCCGGTGCCCGGCACCACCACCCGCGACCCGAACTCGTTGAAGAGACTGTGGATGAACGTCACCATCAGACCCCGGTCGTCGACCACCGACAGGCAGGTAGTGTCGGTGCCCGAGGGCCCAGCCGGAGCCGAGGAAGCACCCGCGGGCGCGAGAGTCGACCGGCGCTGAGCGTCGATCGTCGAGCACCAGCGGTCGAGCGAGTCCTCGCTGAGGACCGGCATCACATCGGACGCCTCCTGCCAGCTGGGCAACCCGGCAAGGTCGGTGAAGGCGGCGTGCTTGCAGCGCACCATCAGGTCGATCCGGTCGGCGTCCCCGTCGACGAGGCGACCGCCGAGCCGCTCGTAGAGCAGCAGTTGCTGCAACAGCACCCAGCCCATCGACACCGGCGGCGTCACCGACACCTCCGCGACGCCGTAGCGGACCGTGATCGGCGGCTCGAAGTCGCAGGCGTGCTCGGCCAGGTCGTCGGCAGACAGCAGGCCACCAAAGTTTCCCACCGCCTGCGCCAGGGCCGAGGCCAGCCGGCCTCGGTAGAAGGCCGACGGCCCACCGTCGCCGATCTCGCGCAGCGTGCGGGCCAGAGCCGGCAGCCTGAACCCCTCGCCGGCGCCGGAGCCGTTGCCGTGGCAGAACTCGGCCACGAACGGATCGTCTCCCCCGACCGCGCCCCGGACACGGTCGAGGGCCCTGACGAAGGCGTCGTCGAGGCCGAACCCGTCCTCGGCGAGGGTTGCCGCCGGCTCGATCAGGACTGCGAAGGGCCGGGACCCGTGACACTCCCACAGCCTCCACCAGGCCGCCACCAGACCCGGAGTCGAGATCGACAGCGGACCGAAGCGGGGAAGAGTACCGCCGGGGATCGAAGCCGTGGCCAGGGCCCGGGGCACCGCGCCGGCGCCGTTGAGCGCCTCCAGCCGACCCTCCGGGCCCGACAGCAGGGCGAAGGCGTCGCCGCCCAAGCCGCACCACGGCAGCTCGCGCACGCACTGCACCGCCGAGGCGGCGATGGCGGCATCCACCGCGTTGCCGCCCGACGCCAGCACGGCCGCGCCCGCGCCGGCCGCCTCCCGGCAGCCCGCGCTGATGACCGCGCCGCCGTAGATGCCCCGCTCCTGTTCGCTGCGCTCACGGGCCGCTCGGGCCTGTTGCCCGCTCCTGTTCGCTGCGCTCACGGGCCAATCGGGCCCTAGGGCCCCGATCGGGGTCGCGGCGGGTCCACGCGAGTCCCGGCCGCCCCGCTCGGCCTCCGGGATGCCCCGGTCAGACAACGGCGACCGCCTCGACTTCGATGAGCATCTCGGGGTTCTTCAGGCGGGCCACGAACACCGAGGACCG
>VYBO01000020.1 GCA_009844405.1 Acidimicrobiaceae bacterium | reverse complement strand
CCGAAGGCCAGCGCCGACCACTGCTGGGGCGCTCGCAGGGCGCAGGCCGCGGCAGCCACCGCGGCGGCGGCCAGCCGCGGGCCGCCCATCGACCCCGACCGGTCCACAACGAGAGTGATCGCGGTGGCGGGACGCCGCCAGCGCTGCACCCACAACTCGTCCAGCGCCGCCGGACGGCCCGCCGCTCGGGCCTCGAGCAGACCGTCGAGACTGCGGTCGATGTCGATGTCGCCGCTGCAGAGGTCGGCCCGTCCAGGCTCAAGGCGGCCCACCCCGCCCGCCGACGACGCCCCGGCTCGAGCCAGGTCGAGCGCGAGCCGTCCCGCCAGCCTGGCCGCCAGCGCCGCCATCCGGCGGTCGGCGGCGGCCGCCATGTCGGCCAGCAGGGCGAGGGTCTGGTCGGGGTCGGCGGAGGCTTGCTCGGCCACCTCGGCGGTGTCGAGCGTTCCGGTGGTGGGACTCAACAGCCTGAAGCCGGGCTGGCCCTCGTAGTGGCCGCGGGGGGTGGTGCGAACCCGCTCGGCGTCGAGCGCCTCGCGGGCCCTCAACCCTTCGAGGACTAAGCCCCTGTGCCGGTCGCCCCTCCGGGGGCCGGCACTTTTTCCATCGAAGGCACCAGGGACTCGGGCGGTGGGCCGTCGCTGCGCCGCTCGGCCGCGAGCGCCTCCTCCCACAGCTCCCGCACGATGGCCTCGGGGGTGCGGTCCCCTCCCTCGTGGAGCCGGATCCGGCCGGTGAGAGCCATCAGCGCGGCGTCGAGGCCCACCCCCGGGTCGTCGAGCGCCAGGTCACGGAGCTGGCAGAGGCGAGCGGCCACATCGCAGAGGTCCATCGCTCCCCGCACGGATGCCCCCATGCGCACATCGCGATGGGTGCGGGTGGCTCGGGCAACAGCCACGGCCCGGGCCATGGTGCGCTCGGCCGCCGCACCGCCGGTCGGGAAGCCCTGGGCCCGCAACTCGACGATGCGACGCTCGTCGCGCTCGTCCTGGTAGCCCATGGACAAGTGGCAGATGCGGTCGTAGACCGCGCTGGACAGGCGTGACGTGCCCACCGTGTCGTAGGGATTCATGGCGGCCACCAACCGGAACTGCTCCGCCGCGACGATCCGCTCCACCCTGGGCAGATGGAGCTCGCCCTCCGACATCACCCCGATGAGCAGGTTGACGGTCTCCTCGGGCACCCGGTTGAGCTCCTCGACGTAGAGCAGCGCCCCGTCCTGAATGGCCTCGATGAGCGGGCCGGGCATGAAGGCGTCGGCGGTGTAGCCCTCCGACAGCACCCGGGCCGGGTCGAACTGCCCGGCGAGCCGGGCCGGGGTCAGCTCGGAATTGCCCTCCACGGCGACCAGCGGAACATCCATCGCCGCGGCCAGGGCCCGCAGCAGGGTGGTCTTGCCGGTGCCGGGCGGGCCCTCGAGCAGCAGGTGGCGTCCTGCGCCGACCGCGGCGACCGCCAGCTCGACCTCGCGGTGGCGCCCCACCATGGCAGCCGCAACGGTGTCGACCAGGCCGCCGCGGGCGTCGTGCAGGCCAGCGGCAGGGTCAGTCAAAGGCGATGACACCCCTGATGTTGCGGCCCTCGCGCAGATCCCGGTAACCCTCGTTCACCTCGTCCAGCGAGTAGGTGGCGCTCACGAAGCTGTCGAGGTCGAGCTGGCCCTGGGTGTAGAGCGAAAGCAGGTGCGGGATCTCCGAGCGAGGGCTGGCCGAGCCGAACATCGAGCCCTTGAGCTGCTTGTTCAGCATAGCGAACTCGAACAGGTTGAACTGGACGTCCATCTGCTCCAGCGGCGCGACCGCGGCCACCACCACCGTGCCGCCCTTGCGCACCAGGAACTGGGCCGGGGCCAGCATCTCGCCGCTCATGACGCCGGGAGTGAGGACCAGGCTGTCGGCCATCACGCCGCCGGTCACGATCCCGACCGTCTCCATGGCTGCCTCCATGGACTCGGCCGTGTGGGTGGCGCCGAACCTGCCGGCGGCCTCCCGCTTGGACTCGGCCGGGTCGACGGCCACGATGTTGGAGGCGCCGGCGATCTTGGCCGCCTGGAGCGCCGCGCTGCCCAGGCCGCCGCAGCCCACCACCACCACCGTGTCGCCGGGCCGGACGTCGGCCCGGTTGGCCACCGACCCGAAGCCGGTGGTCACCCCGCAGCTCACCAGTGCGGCGATGGGCGCCGGCACGTCCGGGTCGACCTTCACCGCGGAGTCGACGCTGACCACCATGTGCTCGGAGAACGTTCCCAGCTTGAGCATGGGAGTGAGGTCGGCGCCGCCGGCGTCGTGGTGGCGGAAACCTCCCGCGGGCGGCATCATGCCGGGAGCGAGCAGATGCATGCCGAGGTCGCAGAGGTGCTGCTGGCCGTCGGCGCACCAGCGGCAGCGGCCGCACGACGGCACGAACGAAGCGGAGATGTGGTCGCCGACGGCCAGTTCGGCCACGCCCTCGCCAACCTCGACGACCACGCCGGCCCCCTCATGGCCGCCCACGATGGGCAGCGGCACCGGCATGGAGCCGTTGCGGGCGTGCTCGTCGGAATGGCACATCCCGGCCGCGGTGGTCTTCACCAGCACCTCGCGCGGTCCGGGCCCGTCGAGCTCGATCTCCTCGACGCTCCAGTCGGCGTTCGTCTCTCGTAGCACGGCAGCCCTGGTCAACACGGCGCACCTCCCCGGGGACTCGGACGCGCGACGCTAGCGCGAACGCGCCGACGGCACCCCCGGCGGCAGCTGCATCATCGACGCCGTGGTCCTCGAGCTCGTGCAACGACTGGTGCTGCTCTTCGGTCTGAGACGCGTAGCGTTGTAGAGTCACGGGGCGCGGGAGACGAGCGATGGCGATCACCACGACAACCGAGACAAGGCTGCTGACCGCCGCCGACCTGCTGCGGCTCTGCAGCGAGGGCGTGCGCGGCGAGCTGATCCGGGGAGTGCTCTGCGAGACCGTGCCCACAGGCCACGGACACGGCAAGATTGTGATGAACCTCGGTGGGGCTCTCCGGACGTTCGTGAAGCCGCGGCGGCTGGGCACGCTCGTCGCCTCGGACTCGGGCGTCTGGCTGGAGCGCGACCCCGACACCGTGCGCGAGCCCGACATCGCTTTCACGTCGGCGGAGAAGGTTCCGCTCGATGCGGAGATTCCGGGCTACGCCGAGGTGGTCCCCGACCTGGTGGTCGAAGTCGCGTCGCCCAGCGACAGCCGCCGGGGGCTCAACGACCAGGCTCAGATGTGGCTGCGGTTCGGTGCGGGCCTGGTCTGGGTCGTGCACCCGGACACACGCACCGTGGATGTGCACCGGTCCGGCGGCCCTGCCGTCAGGCTCGCGGAGAGCGACTCGCTCGACGGCTCAGACGTGCTGCCCGGCTTCACCTGCGAGGTCGGCGCAATCTTCGACGGGTAGTTGCCGGGGCCCGCGTGGTTTCGGCGGCGCAATCTTCTGATGTGCTTCTCATCACCGCAGCTCGCAATATGGACAAGTCGGGCGAATTCGCGGCCGAGACGCAGGGAGACTGATTCGTGAGAGTGCTGCGCAATGCCCGGCTGGCCGACGGCCGCGCCGTCGATGTCAGCATCGACACGACCGACGGCACGATCTCCAGCGTCGTCGCCGCGGGCTCAGCCGCCCTCGCCGAGGGAACGGAGGTCGACGATCTCGGTGGCTGGCTGCTGCTGGCGGCCATGGCCGAGCCGCACGCCCACCTCGACAAGGCCCTTACCGCCGATGAGGTTCCCAACCCCAAGGGCGACCTCATGGGCGCCATCAACGCCTGGTTCGAGGCCGCCGAGAAGGGCCGGCTGTCCCATGAGCGGACGGTTGAGAGAGCCACCCAGGCCTTCGAGCTGCTGCTCGTGCACGGGGTGACGGCCGTCCGCACCCACATCAATGTGACGGCCGACATCGGCGTCTCCAGCGTCCTGGCCGTCCAGGAGGCGGCCCGGTCCATGGAGGGCCTGATCGACCTCCAGACGGTGGCCCTGACCGGCTTCCCCATGACGGGGCCCGACAGCGCCCCCAACGTCCGGGCGCTGGAGGCCGCGGTGGAAGCCGGGGTGGATCTCGTCGGGGGCGTACCGAACCTCCAGGACGACCCGCCGGCTTGCATCGCCGACGTGCTCTCCCTGGCGACGTCTGCCGGCATCGACATAGACCTGCACACCGACGAGACGCTGGACCCCTCGGTGCTGACGCTGCGGGAACTGGCCCGGCAGGTGAGCGACAAGGGCTTCGACGGGACGGTGGCCGCCAGCCACTGCGTCAGCCTGGGCATGCAGCCACCGGATGTGCAGGCCGCGGTGGCCGCCGAGGTCGCGGCCGCAGGCATCTCGGTGATCGCCCTGCCCCAGACCAACCTGTTCCTGCAGGGCCGGGACGACCCGAGGGCCACCCCGAGGGGGCTCACCGCGGTTCAAGCGCTGCTCGACGCGGGCGCGGCCGTGGCCGCGGGGGCCGACAACGTGCAGGATCCTTTCAACCTGGTCGGACGCAGCGACCCGCTGGAGACGGCCGCGCTGATGGTGATGGCCGGCCATCGCCTGCCGGCTGACGCCTACGACATGGTCTCCAACATCTCGCGCCGCGTGATGGGCCTTGCTCCCGTCAACTTCGAGCCCGGCGACCCGGCCGACCTGATCGCCATCGACGCGCCGTCGCTGCGGGGCGCGGTGGCCGACGCGCCGATGTCTCGGAGGGTCTACCGCCGGGGCTGGTTGGTGGCCTCGGCCGATCAGCAGACCCGAGTCCACCGGCCACCGCCGGGGCCTCGAGCCGCACAGTGGTGACGGCGGACCCTGCGGGCTTCGAGGGCCTGAGCGGCGTCGGAGTCAAGAGCTACCGCTGACGGCCGCCGGGGCAGCCACCCGTGATGAAGCCAGGGGCGAGGGCGCTGAGGCAGGCCGCGTAGCCGAGGGGCATGGCCACTGCGTCGCCGATCCATTTGGCGAGCTGCGAGCGGCTGGCAGGCCGCTGCGGCTCGGGCCTGAAGCAGTACGTGGCCGGGAACCCCTGAAGACAGGCGGCCTCGGCAGGGGTGAGTGTCCGCGGCTCGCTGGGATGCACGAAGCGTCCGCGGCCCGGCGTCGTGAAGCCGGTCGTGATCGTCGGCGCGGGACGATCTGCGTGCATGCGCCCGTAGACCGCGCCGTAGCTGGTGCCGTCCTGATGGCAGTCAGGTCGCTCAGCGAGCGCCAAGTCGTGCTCGTCGTTCTCGAACAGCCACTGGATGCGCTGGCGGTTCGCCTCCGTGAGGGCGGTCGGCTCACGCAATGCCGGATCTGCGGAGAGCTCCACTCCACCTCCCAGAGCCCAGCCCACGGTACGCGCACGAGGCTGGCCCAAGGCCTCATTGACAGCCGCGATCGGTACCGGGCCGCCGTCGACCGCGCGGCGCGCCACCAGGAAGTGTCGCCGGCGCGTCTGCGGCCATCCCATGGCGTCCGCGCTCAGCACGCCGTCGGTCACGCAATACCCGCTCGACTCAAGCAATGCTCGGGTGGTTTCCACGACCTGCGACTCGTCGTGAACCACCGACGTCACGTTCTCGATGACCACCGCGCCCGCGCCGCAGGCCACCGCGAAGGCCGGCACCGCCAGGTACAGCAGGTTCCGCCGGTCGCTCCGCCGGGAGTGGTTGTTCAGGTTCGAGTGTCCCTGGCAGGGCGGGCCGGCAGCGACAAGATCGACCTCGGCACAGGCCGCCCGCAGATCGTCGTCGAGCAACTCCGGCTCGTAGACGAAGGAGGCGCCGGCCCCCGAAGCGCGAACGCGGTAGTCCACCAGCGAGGTGACGGACTCCGTCGAGGTCCGCCGGGTCCTGTGGTTGCGGGCATGGACACGGAGCGCGTCGGAGTCCGTGTCGACCGCCAACTCGCACACCATCCTCCGGCCCGCCTCGGCGGCGAACTGGCCGACGCCGACCATCAGGCCTCCTGCGCCGGAGAACAGATCCACGCTGCGCACCGCCGGAATCCCGCTCCGGGAGTCGGCAGCCGGCAGCACCGAAGCGGTCGCCGGCGCCGGCACCGCCCCACTCAGGAACGCCCTCCACCATGCACCCAGCGGATCAGACTCAGCCATTGCCGGCGTCACACCCTGCGCCTCACGAAGATCCACAGCCGACGAAGCCGTCCAACCGGGACCGCTCAGGGTTCGTACGAGTCGGTCGTCGTCTAGGCGCACGCTCGCTGCCGGCACCTCCTCGACCACAGCCTCCGTCATTGGAGCTGGCGCGCCCACAACTCGTCCACGAACCTGTCGGCGGCGTCCTCGTCGAGCATCGCGGGCACGACGTTCACGAGGCTCCGGTTGAGCTGCTTGGCGAACTCGCGCAGAGGATCGGTATCGAGGCGGGTCGCCGCGTCCGCCTGCCGACGAACGATCGCGCGCACGAAGGCGGGATGCTCGCCCGCCT
Organism: Acidimicrobiaceae bacterium; assembly: GCA_009844405.1. GTDB lineage: Bacteria > Actinomycetota > Acidimicrobiia > Acidimicrobiales > Aldehydirespiratoraceae > Aldehydirespirator. Next base: position 3,775 of record VYBO01000020.1, on the reverse strand, counting down.
TGACCCGCAGTATGTGGCTTCGCCAGAAATCTGTGCCGTCGGTCACGGCCCAGGCGAGGTCGCAATGCTCGAGCCCGCCGAGGCACTTGACTCGCAGGTACATCCGCGTCGCCACGCAGTTGAAGTAGTTGCGCCCGTCGACGTACTGCTCGTAGGTGCCCCTCGAGGATGCCGGCTCGTCGAGACTGGCCTGCTTGGGCCGGAACGACGGCTCGCGCCACACGACGAAGTTCCACAGACACGCGAGCGAGACGTACCGCCAGAAGCCGGGATCGTCGAGCGCGGCCACATCAGCCCCCGATTCCGAGACGGCCCGGTACAGCACCACCGAGGCACGGCCCTCGGTGGGATCCACCTGCGGGCGCCTTATGTCGCTGGACAGCAGGCTCTCGATCTTGAAGCGAGCAGCTTGCAACGCTGCCAGGTCCAATGCCTCGCCCTCGCCGACCTCCCTGCAGACCGGGCGGACGTCGGAATCGAGGTCGTCGACGAATAGCTCGCCCGAGGCGGAGCGGTCCTTGACGCGCTGCCTCGCGACCTGACGACAGGCGTCCAGTGGAACGTGGACATGCATGGCTACTCCTTTGACTCCAGCGACTCGAGCACCGCAGGCAGCAGAGCGCACACGTCCTGCGCAAATGCGACAGCCATGGCGGGATCCCGACGGCAGATATGGAGCACATCATCGCGATCTCGGCGGGGCTTGCTCCGATCGGCCAGCAGCCTCGCGACCCGGCCGATCAGCGACTCCTTCAGATCCTCGTAGGCGTCGTCGGGACCGTCCGCGTCGGCCTCGCGTGCCGCGTGCGCCGCGATCACGTCGGTCAGGAACGACGCCATCATCTGCCGCTGGACATGAGCCGCCCACGGAGATCGGGCCTGGGCGTCGATCGCCTCAAGCAAGGCCTTGTCGACCCAGAATCTCGCAGATTCGACGCCTGCCGACGGATCGGCCACGTCATTGGCGACTTCTGTGAAGCTGACAGTGCCCTTCGGAAGTTGGAGTCTCTTGCGATCCTCCTCGTCCAACGGCAAGGGCCTGAAGAGTTCGGCGTCGCTCTCGCAGCGGAGCCTGAACCTCGCGTGTGCCAGCCAGGTGCCGGCACGGGACGGCCGAAGCGGCTGCTCGGGCGAGACGTCGACGTCGCGCCTCAGAGCCACATAGGCATCGACGAAGGCGCCGTGCGAGTCGGCACTGAAGGCGGTCCATCGGGTTCCGTCGCGCCGCTCTCCGATTCTGGACGGGTTGTCGAGGTCGTGGCACTCCGACACCGGGCGGCACAGGACGATCTCGCACGTCTTGAGCGATCCGGTCCTGGCCGTGACGACGAGGGTCAGCAAGGCCGGATCGAATCCAGGTTCCGTCTCACCCAGCCCGATGTTCCGCTTGAAGTGCTCGAAGTCGTCGTCGCTGCACCAGCGCAGTGTGGGAACACGGCGGGCGTACTCCGTCGTGACCAGCACGCTGTCGCCCGCCTCGCACTGGAGGTCGCCGTAGTGCAGCACAGCGTCGGTGAGAGATCGCTTGAGGCGCCAGTCAATGTCGAACGGCCGGACTGTCCGACGCTCAGAACTCACTGGGCAGGACTCTCCGGGCCGTCGAAGCGATCCGCGCCGACTATCTCAGCGGACACGTCCACCTCGACGCTCCAGTAGGAATCGTATTCCGCGGTGAGGTAATCGAAGGTCACTCGCTGCCCCGGCCCGATGCGACCCTGGAACACATGGTCCGTTCCCTTCACAGGCTCGAAGCCGGAAGGCGCCTCGACGTCCAGCGGCACGGTGTGCTGCTGCCGGGGTCCGTCCATCGCCGCGAACCTGCATCGCAGGCTCACCTCGACCAGGTCACCCTCGGGGCGCCCGGGTGTGTAGTGGTCGCTGTAGCCGATTGTCGCCGCGCCCTCGACGTAGGGTCGTCCGCCGCTGCCGACGGCAAGCCGCTCGCCGGGCTGAATCGAGAGCGGTCGCTCCGACCCCGGCGGCGGCCTCTCGCCGGATCCGGCGCCTCGCCAGAGCAGCCGGGCCAGTTCGTCCCACACCGGGAACCTCATGGCGGCGCTGGGCTTGGGCTTGGGCTGCACTTCGTCGCGATAATCCCGCACACGCTGCTTGACCTGCTGCAGCAGCAGGCGCGCGGCTTCTGCGTCCGACTCTGCTATGTCCCCCGCCGAGGTCGATGTCTGCCAAGTGTCGTGGGCCTTGTTCTCCGTCAGCCTCAAGCGCTCGTTGATGGCCCTGTCGGCGACGAACACGCCCCTGACGAAGGGTGTGCCACGCGCTCCCGGGTCGTGGTACTCCACGACCATGCGGGGCTCTCGGATCAGCGCGACCAGGCTGCGGTGCTCGATGTCGGCAGCACCCTCGACAGTAACCGGGTACGACCACCCGGAGGGGTCGGACCTCAGCGCCAGAGTGCCGAACCGGTCGTAGCCTCCAGTCGTCGAACGGGGCTTGAGCTCCCATACCTTGAGGTTGCTGCGCTTGCCGTACGGCGGCATCGTCGCGGCCTCGAAGGCCTCGGTGAACGGCAGGAGATCGGGATTGTCCTTGGGCCGCGGGTGGCGGACCCCCCCCCCCGGCGGATTCATCCATGACGGATATCTCGAACTGCTGTGTCTGGTCGTTCAGGGCCGGCCACCAGAACCGCTCGGCGGCGCGCAGCAGCCCGTCGGACGTGACTGTCGGATCGACGAGCAGGAACGTAGTGCCCAGGTCGGCCGGATCGTCCGGGCTCCGTCTGGCCAGCCCGAGCAGATCCGCCGCCGCGTCGGCGTCATCGTTCTCGTAGGGCCTGCACTCTCCCTCGCCATCGAGCCGCGCGAGCCAGCGAACTCCGATGCAGCTCCGCCCCTCCTCGTCCTTGTGTGCACCCCAATAGGTCATTCCGAGGAGTCTCCGGGTGACACCAGGGTCGTCCGCATGCTCCGCGAAGCAGGTGTAGGCCAGCACGGTCCGTATGGCCGAGCCCCGGATCAGGCCCGCCTTGCCGTAGCCGAAGGACCCGCCGCGTCCCGGTGTAGCGGGCGTGATCCCGAAGCTGCACAGCGCCCTGTACAGCTTGGACTCCTCTCCCCACGGCCCGTGCATGCCGCCGGCCGCGCGCTCGCTGATCTCCAGCATCGGCAAGGGAACGTCATCCCCGAGGCCGTCCAGGCAATCCTGTTCGCCCAGTCCGAGCGTTCGACGGTCCTCCACGCTCGCAACCCGGCGGGCCAGGTCGTGCAGCCCCGTCACCTCGGCGCAGCGGTCGCGCTCGGTTCCCGACAACTCGAACAACCGGAAGCGGACCTCGAAGGGGATCGGAGTTCGCGGTCCGCCGGCGCCGGCGGATGCGGCTTCGTTGCGACTCTCGAGGGCCGCGTCCCAGGAGTTCTGCACCGCCTCCCGCATGAGCAGCGCCGATTCGTCCTGGAGGGGATCGGCCCCGAACAGGCCGGGCGCCTTCACCCGCTCGCCCCTGAACATCTTCGCGAAGTCTCCGCTTGCGGAAATTCGCCCGGGCGCCACCTCCTCCCAGTGCCAATCAAGCGGCGAGCCCTCGGTCACGGCCGACAGTCAAGCAGACCGGTGCGACGACCGCACACTCCCGGCAGCGGCCATGGCCTGGCCCAAGCGACCCGCCAGGAACGCCGACCGCACTGCACCGCGGCCGGTCGGCTGATGATCGATCTCGCCGAGGGCGGCCTGCGCTCGATTGCGTTGAGCCGCGGCCTCCGAGGCACCTAGAGCGAGCGCGGATTGATCGGCGGCCAATCGCGTCGCAGGGTGGTCATTT
>VYBO01000101.1 GCA_009844405.1 Acidimicrobiaceae bacterium | reverse complement strand
GGGCCACGGCCCCGCCCCGTTTGGGCCGGGTCGCCCGTCTATCCGCGGGGCCTCTAAATCTCGGAGTCCGGCGCCGCGTGTACCGCTCGGCCGGGACGGTATACAGGACGCCGTGAGGATCGCCGTCCTAGTCAAGCAGATCCCTGCACCGGCCGAGTTCCGGATGCACGAGGGGCGCCTGGTGCGGGACGGCGTGCCGCTCGAGGTCAACGCCTACTGCCGGCGGGCCAACGCCAAGGCGGTCGAGCTGGCCGGCGCCGGCGGCGAGGTGGTGGTGTTCACCATGGGGCCGCCCGCGGCCGCCGACGCTTTGCGGGAGATGATCGCCTGCGGCGCCCACCGGGGCGTCCACCTCAGCGACCCGGCCTTCGCCGGCAGCGACACGCTGGCCACCGCGGTGGCGCTGGCTGCGGCCATCAGGCGCGAGGGCCCGTTCGACCTGGTGCTGGCCGGGCTCAACTCGCTCGACTCCGACACCGGCCAGGTGCCCGCCGAGGTGGCCGAGCTGCTGGGCCTGCCCTTCTCGGCCGGGGTGCGGGACCTGGATGTGGACGGCTGCGCCTTCACTGCCCGTCTGGAGACCGACGACGGCTACCGCACCGTCACCGGCGACCTGCCCGTCGCGCTGTCCGCCGCCGAGCGGCTGACCGCGCCGTCCAAGGCGCCGCCCGAGGTGTACGCCGAAGTGGCCGATGACCGCATCCTGCGGCTGACCGCGGCCGACCTGGACGTGCCCGTCGAACAGCTCGGCGCATCCGGGTCACCCACATCGGTCGGCCCGGTCCGGGTGCTCACCGCCACCAGGCGGGCCCTGCGGGCCGCGTCGGTGGCTGAAGCGGTGGACATGCTCGAGGAGTTCGGCGCCTTCGTCGACGCCCCCGAAACCGACGATTCCGACGACGCCGCCGCCGAGGCCTCGCCGGCCAGCGCGGCCCTGCTGGAGGCCGGCACCGACGGGGCCTGCGCCACCGCCGGCGAACGGTCGGTGTGGTGCTTCTTCACCGAGCCACCGGTGGGCGCGGAACTGCTGGGAGAGGCGGCCGAGCTCGCCGCCTGGCTCTCGGGAACCGTCACCGCGGTCACCACCGTCGCCGACGCAGCCGACCGGTCCGGGCTCGGCGCCGCGGGCGCCGACCGGCTGCTGCTGATCGAATCGGCCGCCGAGCCCTCCGAGCAGGCGGCCGCGCTGGCGGCCGCCGCCGCCCAGCGGCTGCCGTGGGGGCTGCTGGTGGAGGGGACCCGCTCGGGTCGGGTTGTCGCCTCCATCGTGGCCGCCCGCTGCGGCTGGGGGCTCACCGGCGACGCCGTCGGGCTCGAAGTCAGCCCCAGCGGTCGTCTGGTGGCGTGGAAGCCGGCGTTCGGCGGCCGCCTCCAGGTGCCGATCCTGTCGCGCTCGCCGGTGCAGATGGCCACGGTCCGCCCCGGCGTCCTGGCCCTGCGGCCGCCCCGCGCCGATGCCGCCGAGCCCGAGGCCGAGCCGCTCCCCGCGCCCCCGCCCGCCCGGATCCGCACGGTGGCCGTCGAGCGCGAAGACGACGACGCCGGCGAGCTGCGCCGGGCCCGCACGGTGGTGGCCGTCGGTGTGGGCGTGGAACCCGGCGGCTATCCGGTGATCGACGAGTTGAGGGCGGCTCTCGGTGGCGCGGCGCTGGGCGCCACCCGTAGGGTCACCGACCGGGGCTGGGCGCCCCGGGGCCGCCAGATCGGGGTCACCGGGCACGCGGTGGCGCCCCGGCTGCTGCTGGCCGTGGGCTCCAGCGGCCGCTTCAACCACACGGTCGGCATCCGCAACGCAGGCGTGCTCATGGCTGTCAACTCAGACCCCGAAGCCGAGATCTTCGACCAGGTGGACGTCGGCCTGGTCGGCGAGTGGCAGACGATCGTGCCGGCCTTGACGGCCGAATTGAACAGTCGAGGCGCCGCGGAGCGCATGGGCGTCGACGAACCCGCGGCGACTTCCCCGGCGCGGACCGGCGCGTAGAACTGCGGCGGCCTGCACTGCCGGCGACGTGCGCGGATCGAGAAGTCGGACGGTAAGAGGCCCCGCGGATAGACGGGCGACCCGGCCCATACGGGGCGGGGCCGTGGCCCGAGCGGCCCGTGAGCGAAGCGAACAAGAGCGGAAAATGACCACCCCGCGCCGCGATTGCCTGCCGATCAATCCGCGCTCGCTCTAAGGGCGTCGCCTCGTGATCGGGCCGAGAATGCGATTGAATGGAGGTATGAGGCTCCCTTCGTGGGCACGCGCCGTTTCGCTGGTTCTGGTGGCGACGGCCGTCCTGGCCGCGGGGTGCGGGCGGTCGGGCTACGAGTACGTCGAGAACGACGACGAGACCGTCTTCGTCAAGATCCCCGAGGACTGGCAGGTCGTGTCCGAGGGCGCCGTCAACTTCACCATCGCGCCCGACGACGACATCCAGCCGATCTACGGGGAGTTCGTCTGGCCCTGGAGGGCTGAGTTCGACGCGGCCCCGTCCGGCCTCGCCGGTTCGTTCGACCATGTGCAGGGCTATGTGGAGGTTCAGCCGGTCGATCGCCGGATGCAGGCCCAGGTGAGGCCCGACCTGTTCTTCCCCGAGCTCACCGTCGACCCGGGGTTGGTGGAGCAGGTCCGCCACGATCTCGTGACCATCGGCGACGTCTCGGGCCACCGCATGGCCTGGAAGCAGGTCGCCGCCGACGGGGAGACCTTCGTGTCCGACCGGCTGGTGCTGATCGACAGCCTCGGCAGCAAGGTGTACCACCTCCACGTCGTGTGCACTGTCGGCTGCTACAACGCCAACCTCGCGGAGATCGACGAGGTCATGCGCACCTTCACGGTGGAGGACTAGAGGCCGAGCGGATAGGAGCGAGTCATGGGGATTCTTGCGAGGCGCCGAGCGAGGCCGTGGCCCGAGCGGCCCGTGAGCGAAGCGAACGAGAGCGGGATCTAGGGGCCGTGCGGCTGCGGCTGTGGCGCAAGCGCCGGGAGCGGTCCGGGTCGAAGCGGGCGGCCGAGCCGGTGATGACTCTCGGCTCGACCACCTCGCGGCCCCGCGACGCCGAGCGCAGGACCCGACGCCGCCTCGATCCGTGGGACCGCTCCAAGTACCTGGTCCTCGGGTCGGTGCTGTTCGCGTTCTTCTGGTGGCAGAAGCTCAACGCCAACCCCATCAAGTCGGTGACCGACGGCTTCTGGGAGACGGTCGAGCAGCAGTCCTGGGTCTGGGTCCTGCTGGGCCTGGAGGTTCTCCGCCAGCTGCACTTCGTGGTGGCCGAGCGCTGGTCGGGCTACTACCGGTTCTGGAAGTTCAAGGTCTTCGGGCGGATGGAGAACCGCCGGTCGGTGATGGATCCGTGGGTGCGGTTCCGGATCGGCCGGGTGCTGCGGATCCTGTTCTGGCTGCTGCTGTTCGGGGTGATCGTCGGCCAGTTCACCGACCAGAACCCGGTGGCGGCCATCATCGGTCTGCCGGGCCGCCTCAACAGCTGGCTGCCGATGGCGGGGCGGTTCATCTTCTACCCGCTGCTGCTCATCAGCCAGTTCGTGCTGCTGTTCTGGTTCCTGTCGCGGGGCGGCGTGGAGACCTACTTCCCCGACGACATCGACACCCGCTTCGACGATGTGTGGGGCCAGGACCCGGTCAAGGAGCGGGTGCGCGAGAACCTGATCTTCCTGGAGAACCCCGAGGCCATCGAGGAGGTCGGTGGCTACGCCCCCGGCGGCATCCTGCTGTACGGCCCGCCCGGCACCGGCAAGACGCTGCTGGCCGAGGCGGCTGCCGGCGAGACCGGCAAGCCGTTCGTGTTCGTGGAGCCCGGCGCGTTCATGAACATGTTCTTCGGGGTGGGCATCCTCAAGGTGAAGGGACTGTTCCGCAAGCTGCGCAAGCTGGCGTTGCGCTACGGGGGCGTGGTGGCCTTCTTCGACGAGGCCGACGCTCTGGGCAACCGGGGCGCGGCGGTGGGCGGCCAGGGCGGTTTCGGCTCCGAGCAGTTCGCGGCCTTCCTTCGGGACGCCACCGAGGCGGGCTCGTCGTACCCGTACCTGTCGCCGGGCGCGCAGCGGGCGCTGCAGGAGGCTGCGATCGGCGGCTACGACCGGGCCGGCCTGCTGGGCGCCTACGGCGGCGACCCGTGGACCGGTCCCCGGCGGGAGTCGATCATGATGATGGGCGGCGGTGGCGGCATGGGCACGCTCCAGGCTCTGCTGGCCGAGCTGTCGGGCCTCAAGAAGCCTCGGGGCTTCTTCAACCGGATCGTGCGCAAGATGCTGGGGATGCGGCCCAAGCCGCCCCCGAAGTACCGGATCCTGGTGATGATGGCCTCCAACCTGCCCGAGGCCCTCGACCCGGCCATGCTGCGACCAGGCCGCATCGACCGGATCTACAAGGTGGGCTATCCCACCGCCGAGGGCCGCAAGCGCACCTACGGGGGCTATCTCGACAAGGTCGACCACGTGCTCACCGACGACGACGTCGAGAAGCTGGCCACCATCACTCCCTACGCCACCGGGGCCACCATCAAGGACATGGTCAACGAGGCGTTGATCACCGCCATCCGCGACGGCCGCCAGGTGATCACCTGGGCCGACATGATCAAGGCCAAGCAGCTCAAGGAGCACGGTCTGGCCGACGACTTCGACTATGTGGAGCACGAGCGCCACGCCCTGGCCATCCATGAGGCCTGCCACGCGGTGGCCCTGCACCGGGTGAGCCGGCACCGCATGATCGATCTGGCCACCATAGAGCGCCGGGGCCAGGTGGGCGGCTTCGTGTCGCACATCCCGCCGGAGGACCGCTTCACCCATTGGCGCTCGGAGTACGAGGCCGACCTGGAGGTGTCGCTGGCGTCGCTGGCCGGCGAGCGGATGTTCTTCGGCGACGACAACTCGTCGGGGGTGGGCGGCGACCTGCGCAACGCCACCCATCTGGCCGCCATGATGTCGGGCTACTGGGGCATGGGCGACACGCTGGCCAGCCACGCGGTGCAGCGCCAGTTCGGCATCGGCGGCGGGCAGCGCAAGGGCGACGAGGACGACCCCGAGCGCGAGCTGCTGCACCAGGGCCTGGGCGACCAGATCGAGCAGCGGCTGGCCGACCGCTACGACGCGGCGCAGTGCCTGCTGGAGGCCAACCGCATCGAGGTTCTGGCGGTGGCCCACGCCCTGGAGACCCACAAGACCATCACCGGCGACGACGTGAGCGCCATCGTGGACCGCGACGTGGGCCCGTTCCTGGACGGCCGGGGCTACTACACGCCCGAGGCGGTCAAGGCCCTCGAGGACTACCACGCCGCGGTGCTGGAGCTGCGCCGCACCGGCGGGATGCAGCTTCCGCCGCTGCCCAGGATCAGCGGCATCACCGGCCGCCTGGTAGAGACGGTCGCCGTCCCGGTCGGCGTAAGCGCCGCCGCCGGCTCCGAGTCCTCCACCTCCGACGGCTCAGACGACCAGGACGACTAAGAGGCCCCGCGGATAGACGGGCGACCCGGCCCATACGGGGCGGGGCCGTGGCCCGAGCGGCCCGTGAGCGAAGCGAACAAGAGCGGGAATGACCACCCCGCGCCGCGATTGGCTGCCTATCAAGCCGCGCTCGCTCTGACCCCCCGGCTGCCGGGCGCAGCCGATTAGGTTGGGCGGTGATGCTCGCGGCGGAGGGTTCGGTGCAGGTGGCGGCCACGGCGCGGGAGGTGCTGGAGTTCGTCTGCGACCTGCGGGTCTACATGCTGCTCGACGGCAAGATCGTCAACGTGTACGAGGACCAGTCGATCGACTCCGACGGCAACCCGCACCATGGCAGCAATGTCGGTGAGCGTGGTGGAGTGTACGAGGACCAGTCGATCGACTCCGACGGCAACGGCTTCGCGGTCATCCGGGGGTCAGTGCGGGGTATCCGCAGCCCCAAGCAGCGGCTGGCGGTGAGGCTCGACCGGTGGTGGTCGGTCACCTTCGAGAGCGCCGGCCCCTGGCTGACCGACCGGCTGATGTGGTTCCGGGGAGGCTTCGTGGCCCAACCTTCCCGTGGCGGGTCGTGGGTCACGCACTCCTACCGCTTCCGGTTCAAGGGTCCGCTCGGACCGCTGTTCGAGCTCTACCTTCGCGGCCGGCTCGACCGGGACGTCCACGACGAGCTCCAGCGGATAGAGGCCTACTTCGACCGGCGGGCCGCCGGGCTCCCGCCGCTCCGGCCCGCCCCCCGGCGACCGGCCCGCACCAAGGATCGGCAGACCCGGGCCGGTGCCTGGAGGGACTTCATCGGCGGGGGCGGGGTGTAGCCCGCCAGTCGGTGCAGCCCAACGGTCAGGGGTTGGCGCCCATGCGGATCAGGCGCCGCCGGCCGGCGTCGGCGGCCAGGGCGGCCAGCAGGGCGCAGGCCCCGATCATCAGGAACCCGGCCTTGTAGGACGCCCGGTCCACCAGCAGTCCGAAGGCGAACGGTCCCACCACGCCGCCGACGTTGAGCCCGCCGGAGGTCATGCCGGTGGCCGCGCCGGGCGAGTCCCGGTAGGCCCGCACCACGGTGTGAACGATCAGGCCGCTCCAGGCCCAGCCCACCCCCAGCGCGAACATGGCGCCCACCGGCACCAGGACCTTCGAGCCGGTAGCCGCGGCCACGTAGCCGAGCGTGCTCACGCCCAGCAGGACCGACACGAACTTGAGGTGCCCGGTCTCGTAGTGGTCGGCGAGGTAGCCCCCCGCGGTCCTGGTGAGGATCACCAGCACGCTGGCCGCGGCCAGGAGGTGCCCGGCCAGGCCCTCGCCGATCCCGGCGTCGGTGGCGGCCGACACGAAGAAGGCGGCCATGGTGGTGGCTGCGGCCGAGCCTAGGGCGGCGGTCAGCATCAGCATGTTCAACGGTCCGTAGTCGATCTCGCTCAGACCCCGCGACGCGCCCGCGGTGCGCACGGCCCGACCCGCCGCCGCCCGGTACGGCGGCGCCAGCCCGTACCCGGTCAGCGGCACCACCAGCGCGATGGCGAACGCCCAGCGCCATCCCAGGGTGAGCCCGATGGCCGGCACGGCCAGCCCGGCCAGGAACACCGACAGCGGCACGGCCGCGGCCTGGACGCCGAAGGCGAACCCGTGGCGGTGCACCGGCACGCCCCGGGCCACCATCGTCTTGGTGCCGGGTCCGGCGATCGTCAAGCCGATGGCGCCCACGGCCAGGGCGGCCAGCAGGGCCCAGTAGGAGCGGGCGGCCACCGCGACGCCTCCCAGCGACACCACGCTGAGCGCGTTGGCCACCCGCAGCGACCGCTGCGGGCCGAGGCGGTCGGTGAGGGTTCCTGCGTGGGGGGAGGTCACCGCGGCCAGCAGGAAGAAGAAGGCCACCGCCGTGCCCAGGCCGGCCTCGCCGAAGCCGAGGTCGTCGCCCATCTGCAGCGCCAGCGCGCCCACGGCGAAGGCCGGGAACATGGCCGCTGTCTGGGACGAGACGGACGACAGGAGCGAGACGACCGGCCGGGCCCGCTCCCCGGCAAGCCCAGCGCTGGAGGTAGCCGTCACCTGCGGGCGCCTCTCGCTCGGGCTCTCAGGCGCGGGTGCCGAAGTTGTCGGTCAGCACCATCCCCGCCTCGGCGATGGCCCCCAGGTCGGCGGAGTCGTGCATGTTGAAGATCAGCCCGTCGAGCCCGGCGTCGAACAGCGCGGCCACCTGTTCGCACACCCCGTCGCGGTCGCCCTCGATGGCGTAGCCGAGGTACTTGTCGAGACTCATGTTCCGCCTGAACCGCATCTCGGCACCTAGCCGGGCCGCGTCGGCTGCGGTGTCGGCCATGACCAGCGCACCCAGGCGGGTCTTGGAGATCTCGGCGGGGTCCCGGCCGGCCCGCTCGCAGTGGGCTTCCAGCACATCGAGCTTGTGGCGGATCCCGGCCGGGTCGCCGAAGATGTTGCAGGCGTCGGCGTAGCGGGCCGCGATGGCCAGGGTGCGCCGCTCGCCGCCCCCGCCCACCAGTATCGGCGGCCCGCCCGGTGTGAGGGGCCGGGGCCGGTTGAGGGCGCCGTCGATGCGGTGGCGCTCGCCCTCGAAGGTGGCCGGCCCGCCGCCGAACATGGCCCGGCAGATCTGCACCGCGTCCTCGAGCCGGCGCATGCGCTCGCCCACCGGCAGGAACTCGTAGCCGTAGGCCGCGTGCTCGGCCTCGAACCACGCCGCGCCGAGCCCGAGCACCGCCCGCCCGCCCGACACGACGTCGAGGGTGGTGACCGTCTTGGCCAAGAGCGCCGGGTTGCGGTAGGTGACGCCGGTGACCAGCGCCCCCAGTCGGGCGGTGCGGGTCCGGGGGGCCAGCCCGGCCAGCAGGGTGTAGGGCTCCAGCATGGGCTCGTGGTCGGCGCCCATGGGCGGGATCTGGTGGAAGTGGTCCATCACCCACAGGGAGTCGAACCCGCTGTTCTCGGCGGTCGCCGCGGCCGCGCAGACTGCGCTGAACATGTCGGAGTCGTCCACGCCGGGGTAGGTGAAGCTGGGAATGTTGAACCCGAACCGGGTGAGCGTCATGATGCCTGTATACCGCATTCACATCAGCACCTGAGCGGACTCGGCCCGTGAGGGCCGAGCCGCGGACGCTCGATCACTCCGACGCGGTCCGCGAGGCGGTGGACCGCATCGCCCCCACCGTGAGGGCCGAGCCGCGGACGCTCGATCACTCCGACAGGGTGCTCGGCCCGGTCGGTCCGGCAGAATCATCGCCATGAGCAACCCAGCCATCGAAGACCTGCATCCCGACGACCAGGTGTCACTCACCGAATGGGTCGACTGGTTCTCCGGCCATGTGGCCAACCTCCGCTACGACGACGCGGCCGCCATGATGGACCCCGAGGTCAACAGCTTCAGCACCTGGCAGGACGTGGTGGTGGGGGTGGATCACTTCGTCAGCGGGCAGTGGCGCAACGTCTGGCCCACCATGACCGACTTCGTCCTGCTGACAGACAAGATGCGGGCCCGGGTCTCCGGCGACCGGCTGATGGCCGCGGTGATGGTCACCTGGACGTCGACCGGCTACGCCTCCGACGGCACGCCCTTCGACCGCCCCGGCCGCTGCTCGTTCGTGCTGGTCAGAGACTCCGTCGACGGCCCCTGGCGGGGCGTGCAAAGCCACTTCTCGCTGATGAGAGGCGTACCCGAGCAATCCTTCGGCCGCCGGAGCTAGCGCGGGGGCTGGACCTCTGCCCCTCGCGATCGTCGGGGAGTACGGTGGAGTCCGATGCTCACCAAGCTCAGGATTCGCAACTTCAAGAAGTTCCCCGAAGTGGAGATCGAGCTAGGAAGTCCTGTCGTGTTCGTCGGACCGAACAACTCTGGCAAGACCTCCGCGATGCAGGCCCTCGCACTGTGGGAAGTCGGGCTTAGAGGGAGCGCGGATTGATCGGCGGCCAATCGCGTCGCAGGGTGGTCATACCCGCTCCTGTTCGCTTCGCTCACGGGCCGCTCGGGCCACGGCCCCGCCCCGTATGGGCCGGGTCGCCCGCCTATCCGCGGGGCCTCTTAGGCGCTGGAATGAGAGACGCTCTGCCAAAAGCACACCCGAGAGAAGGCCTGGTGTCACGGTCGGACACCGTGACCTGGTCGCTGTGCCGGTCCCACACGCGCGGCTGCTGTGGCACGGACTTGCTGTGCGGGCGCAGGACAGAGCGCAAGGCCGTCGGAACACGTACCACATCTACATGGACGTCATCGTCGAAGGTGTCACAGACAGGGGACCGTGGGAGTGCGGGTTGGAGTTCTACTACGCGAACGAGGAGTCCTTCTATTGCCGTCCGCTACGGCTTGGCAGCGGTCGGGCTCCGGAGCGGATGCCAATTCCACCTGAGGCTGCCGCTGTCCGTTTCGCCTACTTGCCGCCAATGTCGGGCCTCGCAGCGACTGAGACCCGCCTCGATCACGGAGCCGTAAATGTGCGTGTGGGCGAAGGTCGCACCGCCGAAATCCTACGCAATCTCTGCTATCGCGTCCGCGAGGACCGACCCGACGACTGGGCAAAGCTAGTCGAGCGCATCGAGTCGCTCTTCGGTGTCACGCTCAATGATCCTCGTTACATCGTGGACCGTGGCGAGATCGAAATGAAGTACGTCGAGGGAGGTGCGGAACTCGACATCTCCAGTGCCGGTCGCGGCCTACAACAGACGATGCTCCTGATGTCCTACATGTATGCGAACTCGGGGGCGGTGCTGCTGCTGGACGAGCCCGATGCCCACCTCGAGACCCTACGGCAGCGGCAGACCTACCAGTTGATCACTGACGCAGCGAGAGACAGCAGCAGTCAGATCATCGCGGCCAGCCACTCCGAGGTAGTACTGAACGAGGCGGCCGGAAGAGACACGGTCGTCGCGTTCGTGGGCACGCCCCACCGGATCGATGACCGGGCAAGCCAGGTGCTGAAGTCGCTCAACGAGATCGGGTTCGACCACTACCTTCAAGCCGAGCAACAAGGCTGGGTGCTCTACTTGGTGGGCTCGACAGACCTCTTCGTTCTCCGGGCTATGGCTCTTCGTCTCGGGCATGAGAGCGCCGTGGAGGCGCTACAGCGCCCATTCGTGGCAGCGTCCCACCGAGTGGTGGAAATTGAGGTAGGCGACAGGGTCCACCGTTAG
>VYBO01000140.1 GCA_009844405.1 Acidimicrobiaceae bacterium | reverse complement strand
TTCCAACACCGATCAGCAACGGTCATGCAGAAGGGGGCGGGGCGGCGGCCCCCCGCGGCGGCCGCACCACCGCGGTCGGGGCCGGACCGTGGCCGGCGCGGCCCGCCGCTCCGGGCGCGGCAGCCTGCGGCGGCCGCACCACCGCCGTGCGGCTGCGAGGGTCCGTGTCCTGCATCTCGACCTAGAACTTAGGCCGAACGGGTGAGAGATCGGTAAACCCGGCCCCGGCGACCGGTCCCGGCGACAGCCCGCGCGGCCCTCTCGGCGCCGGCGTGGAGGCCGGCGGGAGGTCGGCAGAACCCGGCCCCGGCGACAGCCCGCGGCGGCCCCGGATGCTCGGGTTCGCGCCGCGGGCCGGGGTCAGGCGGCGTCGGAGACCCGTTCCGACACCACCATCGACGAGCCGCCGGGCTTCATCGAGACCCCCTGCAGGCAGTCGGCCGCCTCCATGGTCCGCTTCTGGTGGGTGACGATCACCAGCTGGGCGTCGGAGCGGAACTCGTCGATGAGGGTGAGGAAGCGGTGCAGGTTCACGTCGTCGAGAGCGGCCTCCACCTCATCCATCACGTAGAAGGGCGACGGCCGGCTGCGGAACACCGCGAACAGGAAGGCCAGCGCGGCCAGCGTCCGCTCGCCGCCCGAGAGCAGCGACAACCGCTTCACGTTCTTGCCGGACGGCTTGGCCGAGATCTCGATGCCGGCGTCGAAGAGGTCGTCGGGATCGGTGAGGCTGAGGCGTCCCTCGCCACCCGGGAAAAGCGCCTCGAACAGCACCTCGAAGTTGGCCGCCACATCGACGAAGGCCGAGCTGAACACGGCCTTGATCTCGCCGTCGATCGAGCGGATCACCCGGTTGAGGTCGCGGCGGGCGGCACGGATGTCGTGAAGTTGGCCGCTCAGCAACTCGTGACGCTCGTAGAGCTCGTCGTACTCGGCCAGAGCCAGAGGATTGACCGGGCCCATGATCTCCAACTCGGTGGCCAGCTGATCCACCCGCTGCCCGGGGTCGAGCCCGTCGGGCAGCTCCGGCGGCTGCGCGGATGCGGCTTCGTGCGGGTTCAGGCCGTAGGCGTCGCGCAGGCGCTCGACCGCCGTCTGCAACCGCGTGCGGAGCTCCGCCTCCTCTATGTCGTGCCTGCTCTCGGTCTGGCGGAGGGTCTCGTAGCGATTCTCGGCGTCGGCCTGCCGGCGCCGCAGGCCGTCGAGGTTCGCGGCCAGCGCCCTGACTCCGTCGGAGTGCCTGCGGCGGACTTCTCGTATCTCGGCGAGTCCGGCGTCCAGTATCCCCGTCCGCTCCTCCACCGCGCCCCTGAGCGTCCCAAGCACCGTCGCCTGGCGCTCCAGCACGGCCAGACGACGAGCGGACGCGACCCGGGAGGCGTGGTGGACGGCCAGCCGCTCCTCCAGCTCTGTGACGCGGGCGCCCAGCATCTGCTGGCGCTGCTCCAACCCGGCGTCGGTCGCGCTCTGGTCGGCCATCAGCGCCGCCAGCTCCGACGCACGCCGGTCGAGGTCGGCGCGGGCCTCGCCCGCCTGGCGGTTCCGCTGGAGGGCCTGCGCCTCGGCCGCCTCCAGCTCGGGCAGGCGGGACTCGATCTCCGTGACCCGCGAGCCGGCCTCCTCCAGCCGGCGGGAGGTCTCCGCCAGGTGATCGCGCAGGGCTCCGGCCGCGGTGCGGAGGTCGCGCTGATCAGACTCGGCTCGACCGACGGCGCCGGTCGACGACGCCGCGGCCAGTTCGGACGCGGCCAGCCGGCGGGCCAGCTCGTCGACTCGCCCGCGACTCTCCTCGAGTCTGCTCCGGGCCAGGCCGCATCCGGCCTCCGCCTGTTCGACGACTGCCCGTGCGGCCGCGAGCCGCTGTTCCGCCTCCGCCAGCGCGGGCCGGAGCCCGGCGGCGCCGTGCACGCCGAGTCGCCAGCCCCGGCTGCTCAACCGGTCGCCGACCGGTGTGACCACCACGGCGCCGGGGTGCCGCATCCAGACGTCGGCCGCAGCCCGCCAGTCGCCCTCCACGAGCACGGTGGAGTCGAGCAGCACGTCCAGCAGTCGGGCCACATCCGGATCGGCGGCTCGCACCCGGCCCCTCAGCGGCTGAAGCCCGAGCCGGTCCACCGGCACGGCCTCCGCGCCTCCGGCGCCGTTGCCCTCCAAAGCGATCACAGCCGCGCCGGCGTCGCTGGCCTCCACGCTGTCGAGAACGCGGCGCGCCGCGGCGGCCCGCCTCACGACGACAGCGCCGACGGCGTCCCCCGCGGCGGCCGCGAAGGCTGCTTCGAGGCCCGGGTCCACCTCCACGAGGTCGCCCAGCAACCCCAGCACGCCATCGGCTGCGGCCCGCACGTCGACGGGAACCGGCCTCGCGGACTTATCGAGGGCCATGGCGAGCGCCTCGCTTCGCGCCGCCCAGTGCCGCAAGTCGCTCCCGGCCGCTGAACGGGCCTCGACGGCGTCCTCCAGGGCGCTCTCGCCTTCGGCGCGATCTGTTTCCGCCGCCGCGAGCTCCGTCCGGAGGGCAGTGATCTCGTTGCCGTGTCCCTCCTGCTCGCGGCGGCGCCGATCCAGTTGGCCGGCCAGGTCCTGCAAGCGACGCTCGGATGCTTCCAAGCGCTGGGCGAGGCGGTCCCGCTCCGATTCGTCGAGCCCGATCGTCGACTGGAGCGCAGCCATCTCGCCCCTGGCCTCGGCAGCCTCGCCGGCCGCATCCAGGCCGAACCCGCCGCGGTCGCCCCATCGGGCCTCGAACGCGGCCCGGTCCGCTTCCAGCCGTTCCTTCATCTCCTCCAGGCGGAGGCGATCCGTGTCGGCCGCGCCCGCGGACAGCACGACCGCGGAGAGCTCGCTGCGGCTGCGCTCCAGCTCCCCTTGCAGCCCCGCGGCCAGATCATGGTCGGCGAGGGCGGCCCTCTGATGCTCGATGCCGCGCCGGCGCTCCACCGCGACGGCAGCCAGGCCCGCAGCCCTGGCCCGCAGCCCCTCGATGCGGGCGAGGCGCTCGGAGTGATCGTCCATCCCGTGGCGGGCCAGCCGCTGCTCGTCGGCGGCAACCCTGGCGCTGAGGGCGTCGAGTTCGGTCCGCAGGTCTGCCTGCCGTGTCGCCAGGGCCTCCCTCTCGTCCTTGTGGGCCCGCAGCCGCTCCCGCAGATCCGAGATCTCGCGGCCGGCCAGCTGCACCCGCAGCACCTCCAGCTCAGCGAGCAGGTCGGCGTGCCGCCGGGCTGCCTCGGCCTGCTTCTGCAGGGGGCGCAAGCGCCGTCGCACCTCCCTCAGCAGGTCGCTCATCCGGGTCAGGTCGCCGTCGGTGGCCAGCAGGCGCCGCTCGGCCCGTTCCCGCCGCTTGCGGTACTTGAGGATCCCAGCCGCCTCCTCCACCATCACCCTGCGATCAGTGGGACGGGCGTTGAGCACCGCGTCTATCTGGCTCTGCGACACGATCATGTGCTGCTGTCGGCCCACGCCCGTGTCGGCGAGCAGTTCGACGACGTCGAGCAGCCGGCACGGAGTGCCGTTCAGCCCGTAGGTCGACTCGCCGTCGCGGAAAAGGGTGCGGGTTATCTCCACCTCGCTGGCCGCCAGGGGCAGCATGCCGTCGGAGTTGTCGATGGTCAGCGACACCTCGGCTCGGCCCAGCGGCGGCTTGTGGGCCGTGCCCGCGAAGATCACATCGTCCATCCGTGCGGAGCGGACCGCGCTCGGCGCCTGGGCGCCCAGGACCCATGCCACCGCGTCCACTACGTTCGACTTGCCGCTGCCGTTGGGGCCGACGACCACGGTGACGCCAGGCTCCAGCCGGATGGAGGCCGGCTCGGCGAAGGACTTGAAGCCCTTCAGCGTCAGCGTCTTCAGATACACGGGCGCGACGCTAGTTCTGTGAGGCGCCCGATCCGGGCATCCCCCACCGGGCGTCCCGCACCGGCCCCTATTCGAACTCCGGCGATCGGGCGCCGAGGCTGCGGGCGTTCTCCGACACAGTGCGCCGGGTGGAGTCGTCGAAGCCCTCCTCGCTGCGGGCCCGCACCTCGAGGACCAGCTCCACGTCGTCGCCCAGCTTGCCGGCGACGTGCTCGGCTATCTCTCCCAGCTCCTTGATGCAGCGGACCGGGTCGAGGGTGAACTGGGCGTAGAAATGGTTGCGCCGGTCAGCTTCCGGCGGGGCCGCGGCCAGGCCGGCGCCGGAGTGCTCGGAACCGTCCTCGGACCCCCGATCGGCATCCCCGTCCGGCTCGGCGAGCGACCCGTGAGCCTCGGGCGCTGCGGGCACACGGTCGGGGTGGACGAGCAGGCCGCTCGGTGCGGGCGGGACGGCGCGGTCGGTGTGCAGTCCCATCCACCGGTCGCCGTCGTGGGCCTCGGCGTAGGCGAAGGTGTCCTGCTGCCAGGTGAGGGTGGTGGCCCGGTCGGCGATGGCGCGGTGGAGCACGTCGCGGCTGGCGAGGCGGGGCATGTAGCCGAACCGGGCGTAGGTCTCCCACAGCGTGTGGACGGCGATGTCGCCGCGTTCGGACCAGAGTTGGTGGCGGTCGAGGTCCATGCGGACTCGCACCCCGCTGTAGGCGGCTATGAGCGTCTCCTCGCTGCTGAGCTTGCGGCTGGTGCGCTCGGCCAGGCCGCCGGCGGCGGTGACCCTGGTGGTCTGCCATTCGATGTCGCGGCGGCCGGGCTGTCTGACGGGGGTGACCGCGAGGTTGAAGGTCTCCGCGATCATGCTGTCGACCTGCTCGGAGGTCTCGGCGCGCTTGCTTTCGGCCTGGCTCTGCTGGTGGGCGGTGAGGTTCATGGACTGGTCGTCGGTGATGGACTTCCAGGCCAGGTACATGCGGGTCGCGGCCCGAAGCTCGGGAAGCCGGTTGGCGGCTGCGGCCAGGAACACCACCAGGTTGGGGTTCACCCTGGGTCCGGCGTCGCGCTGGGCCAGTATCCGGGCCGCGAGGGCCACCGCCGGGCTGTTGGCGTCGTTGGGCGAGTGGGTGGCGTCGGGCTCGAGGATCACCAGCCGCACGCCGTCGTCGTTGTCGGGGACGTCGCCGGGGCCGGCCGCGAACACCTGCACCGCCGCGAAGTCGCCCCGGCCGCGCTGGTCGGCGATGCGGCCGCGCACCTCGTCGTCGGCGTCGCGGTCGTCGTAGTTGGAGCCGGCCCGATCGGCGGCGATGCGGGTGACGTTGGGGCTCAGCGAGTACCAGTACTGGGCGCCGTCGACGTAGAGATGGGTGGCCTCGCCCGACAGGCGCCGCAGCGCGTCGGCGAACTGGCCGGGGGACTCGCCGGGCTGGGCGCAGCCCAGCACCACCGACTTGAGGTCCACGCCGCTG
Organism: Acidimicrobiaceae bacterium; assembly: GCA_009844405.1. Classification (GTDB taxonomy): domain Bacteria; phylum Actinomycetota; class Acidimicrobiia; order Acidimicrobiales; family Aldehydirespiratoraceae; genus Aldehydirespirator. Next base: position 5,492 of record VYBO01000140.1, on the reverse strand, counting down.
CGGCCGTCGGTCCGGGGCGCCGAGCCCAGGTACACCGCCCGGGCGGCCCGCCGGGTCGCCGACAGCCGCCCGAAGTGGCTGTTCGTCTGGTCGAGGCGCAGCGGCAGCGAGTTCTCACCGTCGACGTCGGCCTTGATGACCGGGTCCCAGCCCTCCTCCAGGTACTTCTTGACCTCGCTGACGAGCGGCCCGTAGTCCATGGGCAGGTTGCCGGGCATTATCAGCAGCGAGCGGTCGTCGCGCTGCCACAGCTGCGAGATGGCCAGCGCCATGAGCCGCAGCACGCCTCGGGTGCGCTGGAACTTGTCGAGAGCGGACCAGTCGTCGAAGAGCCGGTCGAACAGCTCGGGATGGATCGGGTAGCAGTGCTCCATCCGTCGGCGGTACTCGCCCTCATCGACACCGGCCGGGAACTTGTCGCCCTGGGCGCGGTACATGTCGCAGAACGCCCGGATCACCCCGTCGCGCACCTTGGCCTTGTCGGCCGGTACCGGGTCGAACAGCCGCCGGCGCACGATCTCGAAGGACTCGTCGGGCGACGCCGGCTGCCACTGGGCCGCCTTGCGGGCCACCACGTTCTTGAGCCTCTCCAGCGCGGTGCGCCCCTTGGGTCCGCCCACCTCCACGTCCGAGGACGGGATCGACACCAGCACCACCACGTTCGGCACCGCCGCGGCCGCCTCGGTGAGAGTCTGGGCGAAGGTGAACTGGGTGTCGAAGTCGCCCCCGGCGAGCCGTTCCGCTCCGCTGCCGTCGGCGCCGGGATCACGAAGCTGCCGGGCGTAGGCCACCCACTCGTCGATGAGCACCACCGCTGGACCGAAGCGCTCGAACAGCGTGGTGAGGGCCGCGCCCGGGCTGGTGCCGGCCAGGTCGTCGGCCCGCACCATCTCGTAGCCCTCCTTGCCGCCCAACTGGTACGCGAGATGGCCCCACAGGGTGTGCAGGCGGATGCCGCCGCCAACGCTCACGGGGTCGGCCGCCGAGATCTGCTGGCCCACCAGAACAGCCCGGTTCATCTTGGGAGGAAGGGTCAAACCCTCCTCGACCAGGATGTCGGCCAGCCCGGGAAGCCCGCCCGCCCCCGCCTCGGAGGCCAGGTGGTAGAGGGCGATCAGCGAGTGGGTCTTGCCGCCGCCGAAGTTGGTCTGGAGCTCGATCACCGGGTCGCCGCCGGTGCCCGACAGGCGACGCGCCGCGCCCGCCAGCAGGTCGCGCAGGCCCTGGGTGATGAAGGTCCGGGCGAAGAACAGGCGCGGATCCTGGTACTCGGGCTCCGCAGTGCCGCCCGCGACCCGCTCGAGGTCGGCGGCGTACTCGGCCTGCACGAACCGTTCGGATGCCACATCGGCGTGGGGCGTGATGATCTCGCGCCACGGTGTGAGCCCGGCCGCGGGCGTGCCCTCCGTAGCCTTCGACGCTGTCCGGCGGCGCTCGCTGCGGGACTCCTCGTCGAACATCTGTCGCATCAGGTCGCGGCGCAGGGTGCGGATCCGGTCGCGCTGGTCGCCGTTGCCGAAGGCCTCCAGCACCCGCTCCATCGAGTCGAGGGCCCGCACGGTGTCGTCGCTGGTCAGCGACTGCTGGTGGGCCCAGCGGTTGCGCACATCGGCCACCTCGAACACCAGCGACCGCACCGACGGACCGAACCCGTGGCCGAACACCTCGTTCCACGTCGCCTTGATGCCCTTGAACAGGAACGCCGAGTCGCCGACGGAGGGCTCACGGTCAGGATGATGCAGCCTCGAATTGACCTGCTGCAGCCAGCCGTCGCCGTAGAACCCCCGCCAGGTCGCCTCACACGCCGGCCCCAGCCCGTCACGCAGCAGATCCAACGCCTTGGCAACCCGCTCAGTGTTGGCCATCACCATGATTGCGGTCCTCCGTCGTCGGAACATACGGCTGCGTGCACGGCCTACACACAATGCCACGTACCTGAGACATCGCGTGATCCGCGATCGGGGATGCGCACCTCGGACAAGGCATGTATCGCGAGATCATGTACAAACGCGAGTGAATGCCCCCGAGCGGTACGGTGGTGTCATGGCACCACCTCGCCGCACAGCTCAGCTGTGCCTGCGGGTCAGCCCGGATGAGATGCGACGGTTGCGGGCCGCCGCGGCGACATCGGGCGAGACGCTGGCGGAGTTCGTGCGCGCCGCGGTCGCCGTCCGGTGCGACTCGGATCGGCCGCACACCGAAGGCGGGCAACTCACCCGTTCGCAGCGACGAGTGCTCGCGGCACTCTCCGAGCATGTCGGGCTCACGAGCGTGGCCGCAGTCGCCCGGGCGTCGGGTCTGTCACGGGCGGCAGCCCGCGCGGCGCTGACCGGACTCGAGGCTCTCGGCGCGATCCGGCAGGAGACGTGGACGGAGCCGTGGCGCAGAACGGTCCGGGAGCGCCGAGTCTGGACGTTGGAAGTGCTCTCTCCGGCCTACCAGGCGGTGGCGTCCCAAATGCGGCATGTGAGGATCCCGGCCAGGCCGTCGCCGAAGGTACACACCGGCGGGCTTCCCGAACGGTTCTGGTCGCTGTTCTGGAACCACCCCGACCCCTCCGGGCTGCGACTGCCCGACGACGCCGGCTACATCGCCAACCGGCTCCTCAACGGCCCGTCGTCCCTGGCGGCGCTGTGGGCCTCGGTCCATCTGCCGTCCGAGGCGCTGCAGGCCTGCCTGGCGCTGCGCTCCACCAAACCGCACACCCGGGACCTGATCTGCAACGCCCTGGCCCACCGAACGACCCGACCGCAGTGACCCTCGAGCACGACTCGATCGAGCGCTGGTCCGATGTGGTCGACGGCGCCACCCGCGCCTGCTGGCCGCTCGTCGCGTCGGCGGCGCCCGTCTCCAGTGTGCTCGTGGGCGGCACAGCCCTCGCGATGCATCTCCGGCATCGCCGTAGCCGCGACCTCGACGTTTTCGTCCACGAGCCTTTCGAGCCGGAGGCGGTGCTCGGAGAACTCCGACGAGACGCTCTAGTGGCCGTCGACAACATCGCGGCCGGCACTCTCAACTGCAACGTTGAGGGGGTCGGCGTCCAGTTCCTCTGGGCGCGGGGCCAGACTTCGCTCGAAACGGGACAGAGTGTCAGCGGCCTGACCGTCGGCTCGCTCCCGGACGTGGCCGCTACCAAGCTCAAGGCGATCGGCGACCGGGGCGAACTGCGCGACTACTACGACCTGATGCGCATCGAGACCGACGCCGGCGTGACGATGGAGACGACGCTGCGCCTGTACAGCCGGCGCTTCGGCACCGGGCTGGACCACACGAGCGTCCCCCACATCGTGCGGGCCATCGGTTCCTTCACCGATGTCGCTCCCGACCCATGGCTCGCCGAATCGGTGCAGGGGCTCGACCGAGCCGACGCCACCGTCGATGCCGTGCAGTCCTACTGGTCGCGCCGCCAGCCCGAGATCGCCGACTGGCTCACGGCCCGCATGAGCAGGCCCTGACATCAAGCCGGCTCGGAGCGCGAGAACGCATCGATGACCAGCAGGTTGCCATAACCACGATGATTCGGTATGTTCAATATCATGCAGTCTCATGTTGGGTCCGACAGAGACAATGCGGCGACAAGTGTTGCCAGCCCCAAGGCCGGCGGCAGAGTCGCCGACGACTACTCGCGATAGCAGAGCCGGGCGGAGCGGTTCTGACCCACGACATCAAGGACCTCCAAGCGCTGGCTGCCCACGCCCGAGACGTAACCGTGTTTGCGGCGTAGCCGATCTGGCTAGAGCCGCATCGGCGACGCACAGTTGGCCATCGTCTCGTCGGCACTGCCGGACACATCACACCAGCGTCTGCTGGGTGGGGGCGTCGGCTTGGGCGGCGATGGTGGCGGCGCCGGTGCGCAGGTTGGGCCAGGCACCGATGAGGCTGTTGTAGGCGCCGGCCTCCGACGCCCAGCCCTTGTCGCTGGCCTTCTGGTACAGCAGGTAGGCGAGCTGGCGGGCCCGGTCTGCGTGGCCGCCGAGGGCGTGCAGCAACTCGGCCGCCTCTGACTCCGAGCGCTCCAGGGCGGCGGCCAGGTGCTGGGCGGCCTCCCACACCGTGAGCCGGTCGTCGTGCAGCGGCGACCAGTTCGGGGGGAGTTCGCTGCGCTCGTAGAGCCGGAACTTCCCGGCGCGGGCCTCGCCGATGCCGGCCGTCTCGATACCGGCCAGCGAGGTGTTCTTGGCCCGGGCCACGCTGTCGGCGTCGCCCGAGGATCCGGGGCCGTAGCCGTGCTCGGAGAACCAGGTCAGCGCGAAACGGCTCTCGGCGTCGAGTTCGGCCTCCTCTCCGTCGAGGATCTCGCCCAGCACGTCGTTGATGATCGCCAAAGCAGCCGACACCGGCATCGACGACCCGTCAGCCTCCACCACCCTCCCATACCGGGAGAACACCTTCATGCCCGGACCGATGGTGGACTGCGCCATGTCCACCGGCGCCACACCGCCCGACTGCAAGGCGCGCACCGCCCCGGGAAGCTCGTCTCGCAGCGCCGCCAGGAACTCCCCGCGAGACGCCAGCGCTGCCGACGCGGACCGCGGACGGCACGCCAACACGATCGACGACGCCAACGCATTGGTGCCTTGGGCGACGAGGCGACTCCTCGTCTCGGTTCGGAGAGGCCATGTCGCGTTCACATGAAAGCCAGCGTCGACCACGGCCTGCAGGAATGTGTCCCAACCAGTGGACCGGACCTCGCCATCCTTGGATTCAGTCGCCTTGTACGCGTAGTAGATGGTGGCTGGCGCGACGGTCGGATGGTGCCGGGCGATCTCGGCCATGAACTCGGCCATTCTCTTCTCGAAGTTAGCCTCAGCGCCCTCCTTGGATCCCGTCCGGTACTGATTCGCGATCAACTCCTCAGCCTTGGGCGTCAAGAGAGTCGAGCACTCTTCGGGCCACACATCGGAGAGGTTCCGGCGCAGCCAGACATAGAAGAAGTCCGACAGATCCGCATAGGAGATGTTGTCGTAGTACGGCGGATCGGTTGATACGACGGACTGAGGCTGGACTGAGACATGCGCGGAGGCGTCCATCTGAGCCGCGTGTGCGTCGGTGCCGAGGACGAGCCCGATGCTCGTCAGGCCCTTGACGGTGCCCTTGAGACAAGTCATGAACGAACCCGAGCTACTGCTGAAGGGATTGGCCTCCGCATAGTCCCAGACCATCGGAATTGCCTGACGGCCAAACAACTGACGAGGGCACTGAGCCACGGGCTCCCAACGCACGAGACTGTTGCCGAGATCGGCCAGCTTGTCGACGGCGAACGCCAGATAGGTGACCACCGCGTCCGCGTAGGCGTCCGCGCCCCGGCCGCCGTCGCGCAGCCTCACACCGTCCGAGGCGAAACCCGCCGCCGCGGAGCCGGCGCCCTGGCCGCCGCCGCGTGCCTGCGCGCCGTCTCGATCCGTCCCCGCCGCGGCGGCGTCGGCTCGCACCCGCTCGGCGGCGTCGGCGAGCAGGTCCGAGAACGTCGTCAGCGCCACGAGCTGCCGGGG
>VYBO01000076.1 GCA_009844405.1 Acidimicrobiaceae bacterium | reverse complement strand
GAAATGACCACCCTGCGACGCGATTGGCCGCCGATCAATCCGCGCTCGCTCCAAGGCCTTGCTTGGCTTCTTCTCGTCCTGGTCGATCTCGGCGTCACCGTGGACGGGGTCGCTCCCGTGGTCTAGCTCGCTCATCATGTGATCCTGCTCACTCATGTGAGGCCTCCGATCCGTGCGCTCCCTCCAGGGCCACCGACACCTCGCCGCACAGCTCGCCGAAATGCGCATCGAATCTGAGGTCCGCGTGCCGCGGATAGCTGAACGGGACTTCGTGCTCGGACAGGATCCGCCCCGGCCGTGCCGACATGACCATGACCCGGGTGGACATGAACACGGCCTCGCTGATCGAATGGGTGATGAACAGACCGGCGAACCCCTCGCGCTGGAAGAGCGCCTGCGTCTCCTCGTTCAAGTGCTGCCGGGTGATCCCGTCCGCCGCCGCGAAGGGCTCGTCGAACAGGAACAGCGGCGGGGCGAGAGTCAGCGTCCGCGCCAGGGATACCGCATCTTCATCCCGCCCGACAGCGACTTGGGATAGTGGCGCTCGAAGCCCGTCAACCCGACCAGGTCGATCGCCTCCTGGGCCAGCCGCCGCCTCTCGGCCTTCGGAAACCCGTGGAGTTGTGGGAGCAGCTCGACGTTGTTCTGCACGTTCCGCCAGTCCAGCAGCGTCGCGTCCTGGAAGACGTAGCCGATGCGCTCGCGGTCGGCCTCCACTCGTCCGGACGTCGGTTCCAGAAGGCCCGAGGCGATCCTCAGAAGGGTGGACTTGCCGCAGCCCGACGGGCCCACGATCGCGACGAACTCGCCCATCGAGACGCCGAAGGTGATCCCGTCGAGAGCCTCCGTGCCGTCCGGGAACGTCATGGAGATCCGCTCGAACCGAGGCGCGGGTGCGGCGTCATTGGCAGCCAGGATGCCTCCTCCTCTATCCGCCGCGGCGTCCGTTCACGGGTCTGGGTCGGTGGTCGAGGAACGAGGCTGGATCCATCGGTTCTCACGCTCCAAGCCCGCTCAGGAACGCAAGCGTCCCGGTGATCGGCAACCTCGGCACTGACCGTCCCGCTGTCACACCGGTGACGTAGGGTGCGCTCCGTGGCGTTCGATTGCATTACCACGGCCTACGGCCCGGCCGCCCACGACGCGCTGGCCCAGGCGGTGGCCCGGGCCAAGGGCGGCGACCCGCTCGCCCCGGTCACCGTCGTCGTGCCCAACCACTATGTGGGGTTGGCTGCCCGCCGGGCGTTGGGCCGCCGCACACACAACGGCACCCGGGGAATCGCCGCGGTCGCCTTCCACACCGCCTACGACCTGGCCGAGCGCCTCGGAGGGGCCGAGATGGCCGCCGAGGGGCGCCGGGGCGTGACCATGACGGTCATCGCGGCCGCGGTCCGCACCGTGCTGCGGCGCGATCCCGGGCATTTCCGGGGCGTCGAGACCCATCCGGCGACCGAGCGGGCCCTCACCCGAGCCCACCGCGAATTGTCCGAACTCGGGGACGGTCAGCTCCGCGCGTTGGCGGCGCAGTCGCTGCGGGCTGCCGACGTGGTGAGGATCCACCGACAGGTCGCGGCCGACCTCGAAGCAGGCTTCAGCAACGAGCAGCAGCTCTCGCGGGCCGCGGTCGCAGCGGTGCGGGCCGATCCCTCCGCCGCGGCGCGCCAGCTCGGGCCGATGATCGTGTTCCTGCCCCAGAGGATCACGGACAGCCAGGCCGGCCTGCTGCGAGCGGTCGGCGCGGCCACGGGCACGACGATCGTCGCGGGCGCGACGGGCGCCGAGGACGCCGACGCGGCAGTGGCCGCCTCGGTTGGCAGGCTCGGCGCCGAGCTCGACGCCCCGGCACGGCGAGGCGGGCCTGCCGGGGCGTCGGCCACAGTGGAGGCCCTCAGCGTCTCCGACGCCGACGACGAGGTGCGCCACGCCGTGCGGGCTGTGGTCGACGCGGCCCGAGCCGGCACTCCCCTGGGGCGGTGCGCCATCGTCTACGGCGTCGAGAGCCCCTACGTGCGCCTGATCAGCGATGCACTCGACGCGGCCGGCATCCCGCGCTGCGGCGCAACCTCCCGAACGGTGGAGACGTCGCTGCTGGGGCGCTCACTGCTGGACATGCTGGCCTTGAGAGACCGCGGGTTCTCCCGGCGCGTCGTGATGGCTTGGCTGGCCGGCGCTCCGGTGAGCGTCAGACGGCCCGACCCGGATGCCGGCGGACCAGACGGCGAGGCCGGTGGCGACGGACCGGCGGCTCGCCACAGATGGCAGGGAGTGCCGAGCGCGGCCTGGGAGCGGGAGGCCCGAGCCGCCCGGGTGGAGTCCGGGATCGACAGCTGGAGGCGCAGGCTCGCCCGCTACGCCGAGGACTGCACCGCCGAGGCCGATCATCACGCCGCCGACGAGGAGCAGGCATGGCGCGGCGACATGCATCGGCGCAGCGCGGAGCGCTCGCTGGAGCTGCTGAGCTTCGTCGAGGAGCTCCACGCCGACCTTGATCCGCGCCCGGCGCCCCGCACCTGGGCCGAGCTGGCAGGCTGGTGCCAGAAGCTGATCCAGAAGTACCTCGGCGGGCGGTTGCGCCGAGGCTGGCCCGACGAGGAGCGGCAGATGGCCGAGCGGGTGGACCGCGCCGTCAGCCGTCTCGGAGACCTCGACGGCACCGACGACGAACCCTCGGTGGCCGCCTTCGGGCGGGCGCTTCGGCTCGAGTTGGAGGGTGCCGCGCACCGTCACGGGCGCCTCGGCGCCGGCGTGCTGGTCGGCCCGGTCGGCCTGGCGCTCGGGGTGGAGCTCGACCTGGCCGTCGTGTGCGGCATGGCCGAGGGAACCTTCCCCGCCCGCCGCAACGACGACGCCCTGCTGCCGGACCGCGAGCGGCTGGTGGCCGGCGGCGACCTGCCCACCAGAGCCGACCGTCCCGGAGACGACCACCGGGGCCTGCTGGCGGTGGTGGACGCCGCGGGGCGGTCGCTGCTGCTGCATCCCCGCGGCGACCTGCGCCGGGCCGCGGACCGGTCGCCGAGCCGGTGGCTGACGGAGGAGGCGGGCGCGGCCGACCCTGTTCCGTCGTTCGTGGCCGGGCTGCGGCGCACCGGGTTCCCGGCCCACGCCCAGGAGTACGACACCCGGTGCGTGCTCGACTGGCACGACGCCCGCGACCACGCCGCCGGCTCCTGGAGCGAGCTCGCCCAGATTCCGGGCGTGCGGCAGCGCCCGGAGCTGCTGCGGGGCATCGAGCTGCGCCGGGCCCGCTTGTCGTCGAGGCTCACGCGCTTCGACGGCAACCTGCCGGCCGGCGACCTTCGGGGGGCCGTCCTGGCCCGCCCGGCCGGCGGCACCGAGACGACCTCCGCCTCCCGGCTGGAGATGTGGGCCGGGTGCCCCCACGCCTACTTCATGCGCCACGTCCTGAGGGTCGAGGCCATCGACGACGCCGACGACGAGCACCGCATCAGCCCGCTGGAGCGCGGCAGCCTGGTGCACCGGATCCTCGAGCGCTGGCTGGCCGAGGCCATCGCCGAGGGCGCCGTGCCCGCGCCCGGGGCGTGCTGGCCCGAGTCGTGGCGGACCCACCTGCTCGCCGTCGGGGAACAGGAGTGCGACCGGCTCGCGGTGCGGGGCATGGTCGGGCGCAAGCTCTACTGGGAGCACGACCGCCGCCAGATCCTCGCCGACCTGGCCCGCTTCCTCGACTTCGACGACGAGCAGCGGACCCGCCACCGGTCGCAGCCCGTGGCGGTGGAGCTCGGCTTCGGGACGCCCCACAGCGCGAGTGGCCCCGTCAGCGTCGAGATCGGCGACGGGCGGTCGATGAGCGTTCGGGGATCGATCGACCGGGTCGACGCAACCCCGCAGGGCGGCCTGCTGGTCGTGGACTACAAGACGGGCTCGGCCCGCGCCTACGAGAAGCTCGGCCCCGACGACCCGACCCTGGGAGGCCGGCGTCTCCAACTCGTCCTCTACGACCTCGCCGCTCGCAGCCTGCTCGGCGTCGCGGACACTGCCGGCGGGCACGGCGCGTACTGGTTCGTGTCGGCCAAGGGGCAGTTCAGCGGCGTCGGCTACGCGACCGACGCGGCTCGCCGCCAGGTTCTGGAGGCGGTGAACACCATCGTCGACGGGGTCGGCGACGGCCTGTTCCCGCTGCACCCCGACGAGCCGGTGTGGCGGCCGTGGGTCCCGTGCGACTACTGCGACCCCGACGGCATGGGCACCCGCGACCAGTGGCGCGACTTCCAGCGCAAGCGTGACGATCCGGCCCTGGCCGGCTACCTCGACCTCGTGGATCCCGGCCGCGAACGCTCCGAGGCCGCCCAGAGCGCCGGAGCGCCGCGATGAGCGCCGCCACGCCGCCGCTGGCCGATCAGGCGGCCCGTGACCGGATCGCCACCGACCTCGGCAGCACGCTGTTCGTTGAAGCCGGCGCGGGCTCGGGCAAGACCCGGGCGCTGGTCGAGCGGGTCATCGCGCTGATCGGGTCCGGCGTGGCCATGGAGAACATCGCCGCCATCACCTTCACCGAGAAGGCCGGCGCCGAGCTGCGGGACCGGATCCGGGACCGGCTGCACAGCCCCGACGTTCAAGGCGCCCTGGGGGCGGACTTGGCGGAGGCCGCGCTCCGGCAACTCGACGGCGCCGCGGTGGGAACGCTGCACTCCTTCGCGCAGAGGCTGCTGAGCGAGCATCCCGTGGAGGCGGGGCTGCCGCCCAGCGTCGAGGTGCTCGACGACATCGGCTCCCAGATCGAGTTCGACCTCCGCTGGCGCGACTTCCTCGAGGCGCTCCTCGACGAGACCGCCCTGGGCCCGACACTGCTGGGGCTCGAAGTGCAGGGCGTGTCGCTCAAGCAGGTCCGGGCCCTGGCCGTGCAGCTGAACGAGAACTGGGACCGCCTCGAGAGCTGGGACTTCCACCACGAGCCCGACCTTCCGCCCGTCGATGTCACCGAAGCCCTGAAGGCGCTCGACCTGCTGGCCGGCGTCCGCGCCTTCTGCACGGACCCCGATGACAAGCTCCTGGCCCGCATCGACACGATCGCCAAGCACCGCAGCCGGCTGCTGGCCCTGACCGGCGAGGTTGTCACCACCGAGGCGGCCGCGGCCGACCGCACCGACCGGATCGAGGCGCTGCTGGCCCTGGAGCGGGAATGCAAGGGCGCCAACCTCGGCAAGGCCGGCTGCTGGGACGGCCAGGTTCAGAACGCCCGCGACGGCATCAAGCGCCTGAAGGAGGTCTGCGAACGCGCCCTCCGTGCGGCGTCGGAGGCCGCTCTGGGGCGCCTCGTGGCCCGGTTGGCCGCCTTCACGCTGAGCGCCGCGGAGGAGCGGCGGGCCCGGGGACGCCTCGAGTTCCACGATCTGCTTGTTCGGGCCCGCCAGGTGCTGCGCCACGACACCCACGGACCGACGGTGCGGGCGGCGCTGCGCGACCACTACCGGTGCCTGCTCATCGACGAGTTCCAGGACACCGACCCGATACAGGTCGAGCTGGCCGCGCTGCTGGGCTGCGGCGACCCCGCCCCGGCCACCGCCGGCTGGGCCGAGATGGTCCCCGACCCGGGCCGCCTGTTCTTCGTCGGCGACCCCAAGCAGTCGATCTACCGCTTCCGCCGGGCAGACATCGCCACGTTCCTGGAGGCCCGCGATTGGACGAGCGGCCAGGACCGGGGCTGGATCGAGGGTCTGGCGACCAACTTCCGCTCCGCGCGGCCGATCATCGATTGGGTCAACGCCGTGTTCGGTGAGCTGATCCAGCCGACCGACGGCAGCCAGCCGGAGTACGCGCCGCTGGGCGCGGTCCGCGAGCCGGTCCCGCGGGGGCCTGCGGTGACGGTCCTGGGCACGCAACCGATCCACATCGAGGGCCGGGCCTTCGCGGCCGAACTGCGCCGGCGGGAGGCCGAGTCGGTCGCGCAGGCAGTGACCGCGGCCTTGGGTGACCGGTGGGACGTCGATGGGGGGTCGCCGGCCGAGCCGGCGCCCCGGCCCGCCCGGCTGGGGGACATCGCCATCCTCATCCCGTCCCGGCTCAGCCTGGGAGCCCTCGAGGACGCCCTCGACGCAGCCGGGATCGGATACCGGGCCGAGTCCTCCTCGCTGGTGTACAGCACCCGCGAGGTGCGAGACGTGCTGTCGGCCCTTCAGGCTGTGGCCGACCCCACCGACGAGCTGGCCCTGGTCGCCGCCCTGCGATCGGTGCTCTACGGCTGCGGCGACGACGACCTGGCCCACTGGCGCCTGGCCTGCCGGGGCAGGTTCTCGCTGCTCGGCCGGCTGCCCGAGGACGCGCCGTCGGACCACCCGGTAGCCGAGGGGATCGCCCACCTTGCCGAACTCCACCGGGCCAAGCGCTGGACCAGCCCGCCCGCCCTGATCGACCGGCTGGTCCGCGAGCGCGGCGCCTTCGAGACCGCGGTGGCCGGCGGGCGGCCGCGCGACGTGTGGAGGCGGCTCAGGTTCGTGATCGACCAGGCCCGGGCCTGGGCCGACGCCGGCGGCACCAACCTGCGCGACTACATGGCATGGGCCCGGCTGCAAGGCGCCGACAACGCCCGTGTGACCGAGACGATCCTCCCCGAGACCGACGACGACAGCGTGCGCATCCTCACCGTGCACGCCGCCAAGGGCCTCGAGTTCCCCGTCGTGGTGCTGTCGGGCATGACCACCAGGCTCAGCGCTCCCGCCCGCGGGCCGTCGGTGGCCTTCGACGCATCGGGAGAGCCGGTGGTGAGGATGCGGGGAGGGATCGAGTCCGAGAACTACGAGGCGTGGAAGCCGATCGACGAGCAGATGGACGCCCATGAGCGCCTCCGGCTGCTGTACGTCGCCTGCACCCGGGCCCGCGACCACTTGGTGGTGAGCCTGTATCGCAGGGATCCCGGAGAGAACGGCAAGAAGGAGAACTCGGCGGCCTGGGCTCTGGCCGACGCGGGAGCGGCCGGGGCCGGGGCCGTGGACGGCTCGACCTTCCTCGGCCCGGCCGACGAGGGGCACCTTGCGGCCCTCGGCACCGGCTCGCAGTCCGTTCCGCCGCGGGTGCCGCTGCCCGAGCGCGACGAGTGGGAACGCGAACGCGAACGCATCCTGGAGGCGGCATCGATACCGCTCGCGGTGGCCGCCACGAACCTTGCGAGCGCGGGCGGCACGGAAGGCGACGCAGCCACAGCCGCCGGGAGCGCCCGCGGCGGCGGCGCAGACCGCGAGGCCGACGACGCCGGGACTGACCCCGACTCCGCTGGGGCCGATCCCGGGCTGGAGAAGGACCGCGACGACTCGGAGCAGCCCCCGTGGAGCAAGGGTCGCTACGGAACCGCCGTGGGCCGGGCCGTGCACGGCGTGCTCCAGGACATCGACCTGTCCAGCGGCGAGGGCCTCGAATCGCTGGCCGATCGGCAGGCCGCGGCCGAGGGCGTCAGCGGCCGGTCCAGGGTTGTGGCGGGCCTGGCCCGGGCCGCGCTCGACACCGCCGTGGCCCGCGAGGCCGCCGCCTCCGAGCACTGGCGGGAGCTGTTCGTGGCCGCGCCGTTCTCCGATCTCCTGGTCGAGGGCTACATCGACCTCGTCTACCGCGGCCCCGACGGTCTGGTGGTGGTCGACTGGAAGACCGGCGCCATCGCCGGCGACGGCGCCGCCGAGCTGGCCCGCTACCGCCTGCAGGGCGCGGCCTACGCGGCCGCGCTGGAGGCAGTCACCGGCGAGCCGGTGGCCCGCATGGTGTTCGTGTTCCTCGACCCGGCCGGAGCGGTCGAGCGCGATCTTCCCGACCTGCCGGCGGCCGTGGACGAGGCGGCCGCGGCGGCGGCCGGCCTCAGCGGCTGAGCCGCTCGCTCAGCTCCACCACCAGACGGTGCACGGCCGCGGCCACGCCCTCGCGCTCGGCCTCGTCGAGGGCGCCGATGTCGGTGTCGAAGGCGTCGAGCACCACGTCCAGGGTCTCGCGGGCCAGTCGAAGGCCCTCGGGCGTCAGTTCCAGCAGGCTGCGGCGGCCGTCGTCGGGGTCGGCCACCCGGCGCACCAGCCCCCGTCCGACCAGCCGCTGGGTCGTCTTGGTGGCGCCGCCCGAGGTCTGCACTATCCGCTGTGGGCCAGCTCGCCGGCGGTCATGCGGTGCGGCGGGCCGATCAGCCACAGCGCGGTGAGGGCGAAGTAGCCGGAGGTGTCGAGCTGGCGGGTCCAGGTTCTCGGCCAGCCACGCCTCCATCTGGCGCCCCGCCAGCAGCGTCAGCACCAGCACCTCGAAGGTGTGGCGGCGCCGCGGCCGCACGAAGGGGTGGACCACCCCGAGCATCCCGAAGTCGATCGGGGACTTCCGCGCCTCCTCCGCCGGTCGCCGGTCCTCCCCCATCGGCGCCACCGCCCGGCTAGTCCCGCTCGGCCTCTAGCGGGTCGGGGTCGCCGGGGCGCATCCGCCCGGTGAACAGCACCGCCACCCGCTCGCCGGGCGACACGGCGGTCGCCTCGGAGCCGCCGCCGGCCGCGGCCAGGGCCAGCAGGCCGCCGAGTCCCGCCGCCCCGGTGGGGCACACGTCGATTTCCGTGTGTTCGTGGGCGAGGCGATGCGCTCGACGGAAGTCGTCCTCGGACGCGACCAGGGGCCACCCGCCGGTCGCCAGCATGGCCTCGACTGTGTCGATCCAGTCGTAGGTGATGTCGTCGAGGATTCCAGACGCGTACGACGCCGGCTCCTGCTCCCACGCCCGCATGTAGCGCTCGGGATCGTAGCGCAGCCGACCCACCAGCTCCCGCAGCCGGTCGCCCTCGATCGGGCCGATCGACTCGGCGATCACGGCCCGTCTCCCGTTGTCCATGGCACCCTCAGGCATGGCTTGGGCGCGGACGATCCGGTCGAGGAAGTACGAGCTGTCCCGGGTGTTCGGAGCGCGCTCCGGCGCGAGCGACTCGAGCGCCAGCGTGTCCCAGGCCCGCACCAGGGGATGGTTGCCCTCGGGCTGAACGGCATGGACCACGGGCACGCGGGCCAGGTCGCCCCGGTCCGCCGCCGCGGCCAGCCCGGTCACCACCGCGGTGGCCAGCGCGCCCCCGCCGACCTGCACGAACAGCCGGTCGAGGCGGGCGGGGGCGCCGCCGTCGTGCTCGATCAGCGCGTCGACCATCTCCCAGGCCAGGGTCCGGCCGCCGTCGATGGTGGCCGGGGTCTCGGTCCCCTGGCACGAGAACGGAACCGCGCCGGCCTCGATGGCGGCCAGCATGGCGTGGTGGGCGGGGTCGCCGGGCACGCCCGGGGTGCGCTCGCAGCGCACCACCCGGCCGCCCAGCTCGGTTATGCGCCCGACCACCGCTTCGTTGGCCCAGGTCGGCACGAACACGTCTATCGGCCGCCCGACAGCGCGGGCCACCACCGCCGCGGCCAGAGCGGCGTTGCCGCAACTGGCGATGGCGTAGGGCGCGGCATCGCGGCCGTCGCCGCCGGCATCCGCCAGCCGGTGCGCCAGGGCCACGCCGAACAGGTGCCGGGCCTTGTGCGAGCCCGACACGTTGCCCGTCTCGTCCTTGACCCACAGCTCGGCGTCGCCGATCCCGGCCGCCTCGGCCAACTCGGGGGCCGGAGCGAACGGCGTGGGCTCGAAGCCGTGTCCCTCGATACCGGCCACGGCCGCGTCGAGCTCGCCGCTCGCGGCCGCCACCGCGTCGGCCGCCGCCGCCCGCTCGGGCGGGAGCCGGCTCGCATCGAGCCTTTCGGCGTAGCTCTCGAAGGTTGAGGTCACGACGCCTGCCAGTGCCGGTCAGTCGTCGTCGCGGGCGCCGGTCTGGCCGTTGAACTCGACGATCAGCTCGTCCCAGTCGTCGACGAAGTGGCGCATCCCGTCCCAGAACCGCTGGTCGCGGCGGGTCACGAAGTCCTCGAAGGCGGTGCCCTGCTGCTCCACCCAGGTGAAGTACCCGAGGTTGAAGATCCGGCGCCGCTCGGACTCCGAGCAGGCCAGATGGCGCACCTCGCCGCCCGCGCCGTCGATGAGCCCCCGTCCGAAGGCCCGCGCGGCGGCCACGTCGTCGTAGCCGCCTCGGTGGTGGCGCCCGATGTAGGCCTCCCGCTCGGCGTCGTACAGCTCGGAGCCGTCGGTGGCCACCGTGACGATCACGTCGTCGCGGCCCATGTCATGGGCCTCGGCCACCGCGATGGCGGCCAGCGCGTTGCACGACGACGAGTAGCCCATGTGGGTGAGCAGCCCGACCGTGCCTGCGTCGAGCCCGGCCCGGTCCACCAGATGGTCCCGTCCGGCCGGGGTGTTGAACAGCACGTCGAGCGAGTCGGTGCACACGTCGCTGACCGCCACGATGTCGTCGGTGTTCATCACGTTGTGGATCAGCGGAACATGCTTGTCGCCGATGCCCTGGATGTTGTGCTCGCCGTAGCCGTTCTCCAGCAGGGTCGGGCACTCCAGGGCTTCGGCGGCCACGATCCGGCACCCGTGGCGGTCCTTGAGGTAGTCGCCCGCGCCCAGCGTGCCGGCCGATCCGGACGCCGACACGTAGGCGGCCAGCCGGGAGCCCGGACGGTCGGCGGCGACGTGCTCGTAGAGCCGCTCCAGGGCCGCGCCCGTCACGCTGTAGTGGCCCAGGTGGTTGGAGAACTCGGAGAACTGGTTGACGATCACGTTGCCGGGGTCGAGGGCCATCTCGTTGCAGGCGTCGTAGATCTCCTTGACGTTGGACTCGGTGCCGGGCGTGCGCACGATGTCGTTGGCCGGGTCGAGCGTCCACTGCTCCAGCCAGTCGAAGCGGGCCTTGCTCATGCCGGCGGGCAGGACGGCCACGCCCCGGCAGTCCATGATCCGGCTGATGGCCACACCGCCCCGGGCGTAGTTGCCGGTGGACGGCCACACCGCCCGGTGCCGGGTGGGGTCGAACTGGCCGGTGACCAGCCTCGGGGCCAGGCAGGCGTAGGCGGCCAGCACCTTGTGGGCCCGGATCATGGGGAAGCGGTTGCCCAG